>WRKR01000003.1 GCA_009782175.1 Cystobacterineae bacterium | reverse complement strand
TTTTTCAACACCTCAACGTTATGGTTGGGGGAAGTTTTTCGAGCCTCAACGTTTTGGAGTGAATGGGGAGTTGAGGCTCGAAAAACTTGCGCCAACCCACGCGCCAACGTTTTATTTGCCCATGATGCAGGCTGTTGAGCAGAGAGTTTCGGAGTCTGCAAGCCCCAGGGAGGTTTTAATTCCGAGTCGAGAAAAGAGAGTTCAATGCGCCAGCGGTTGCTCGTATTAAAACCTTCCTGGGGCCGCTCGTAAGCCCCCGGCAGGGTGGTTTTTTTTGGTTACTTTTTTTGGACATCCAAAAAAAGTGACTCGCCGGTAGGCGAAAAACCCTGCCCGGGAGGGCAAAAAAACCTTCGCCGAAGGCGACACTCCCCCCTGGAAGGGAAAAAATAAAAACACCCTCACAAAAAAAACTTTTTTCTTTGAAAAGAGCCGGGCCGCAGGCCCACTCTGCAAAACAACCTCTGCCCGGGAGGGCAAAATAAACCCTTCGCCGAAGGCGACTCCCCCCCCCGGAGGGGAAAAAAATAAAAACAAAATAAAAAGTTTTTTTGGAGCTCTTAATAGTGGCTGGCTCTCATGGGGCCTTCGAGGGTTGAATAAAAAAACTCTGCTTTCCCGAGGACAGAAGAAAGCACGAGGCCCACCCTGAAGGGGGGTGTCAGCGCTATGGGGAATTGCACGCGGTAGCCCACCCAGGAAAGCCCCATATAGGGGTAGAGGCCTCGCATGTCCATGGTGGAGCGGCCTACGCGGCGGATGGAGTTGGGGAAATAAACCTCATTGCCCACCTGCAAACTCAGCTGCCATATGGAGCTGCGCATATCCAAGTCATTGTGCTTGGGTGAGGCGCTTTGCATGCCTATAAAAAACTCTGTCACCCCTTCCAGGCGCCGCGCTTCATTCTCCCACTCTGTTTCAATTTTATTTTCCGGCCAGGCGCGAAGGTGCCCTATGCGCTGAATGCGTGCCTGCGCAAAAGCAGGCTGCTCCAGCGTTGCGGCCACCATGGCGCGCGTGTCCAAGCCGTCCAGCAGCGTTTTTTCAGCCGTATGTTGCTCCAAAAGCAACCCATAGGCCGCTTCAGCCAAAGGGTTTGAGTCCCCCACAGGCATTTCGGCCTCCCGCGTCATGCGCAGGGAGACGCAACCCAGGCCACCCAGCCAAGCCATGCAAGCCATGGCAACCACCCACCTCATTTTTGAAAGTCACTTTTCAAAAAGAGGGAGGCCAAAGGGTAGCCTTGGGCTTTCAGGGCTTCTTTCCCGCCCTCTTGGCGATCGACCACAGCCACCACCGCTTCAACAACATGGCCCGCTTCAACCACCCGCTCAATGGCCTTGAGTGTTGAGTTTCCCGTCGTCACCACATCTTCAACCATGGCAAGGCGGGCGCTTGGCGGCAGGCCAAACAAACCCTCAATCCACCGGTTTGTACCGTGGCCTTTGGGCTCTTTGCGTACATAAAAGGCATGCAGGGGTTGCTGTGCCAAATGGCTGATCAGGCTGATGGCGGAGGCCAGCGGATCCGCCCCCATGGTCATCCCCCCCACCCCTATGGCCTGCGGCGCCACCTGCTTTGTCAAAGCAAACAACAAGCGCCCCACCAACCAATGCCCCTCTGCTGTCAAAACTGTACGCTTGCAGTCCACATAAAAATTGGAGTTGCGGCCCGAAGCCAAAACCACGGGGCGGTGCTCCACGGACTGAGCGGCCAACAGGGCCAAGAGGCGGCGCCTCTCTTCTTCAAATAAATTCACTTCAACCTTTCGAGGTAGGCCAGCATTTCATTGGCATAGCGCAGCTGTTTGAGCAACATGGCGCGCTTTGAAGGCTCCAGCTCGGAAAACACGTCTGCCACCAGAGACAAGTCCTGGTTCAGCGCGGCTATGCGCATGGCCACTTCCATGGCAAGCTCATCCGCATCCACTTCTTCAGAGGCTTCTGCTGTGTCGCCCGCCCCGGAAATGAGCGCGCGCTCCAACATGTCCCTCAGCACAGGCCTCAGCTTTCCTGTTTTTTCAAGCGCGTTTTGGAGCTCCATCAACGCCGCTTTGGAAGCGGGCGTGGCATGTATGGAAGAGGCCAAAGCCAACAACCAAGCATCGGTATCAGACAAATCCATGTGTATGCGCGCAACCACCTTGTCCCTGAGCAAAAACCGCAAAGCCTCCACGCGCCTGAAACCCGTAATCAACTGAAAGCGGTTGGAGGGAAGCAACCTGACATCAATGGGCGTCAACTGGCCCAGGCGCGCCAACTCCACCGCCAAGGCGGAAATGCTCTCGTCCTTCTTGCGCAGACGAAAAGTTTCATCCAACTCAATGCACTCCAAATCCAACGAGGCCGGAGAAACATGCTGCCTGGCTGTCCAACTTGAAACAAAGGCTTCATCCACAACAGCGGCCTCAAAGGCCTGCTTCTCCTCTGCCCCGGACAAGGCCTCCTCCTGTGGAGCTGTTTCAACAGACGGCTCTGCTTCAGCAGACACCGCTTCAGAAGACAAAGGCCCTTCCCGCATGGCCTCGCTCTGCATGGCCTCGCTGGGCATGGTTTCGCTTTGCATGGCCTCAGCCTGCACTGAAAGCGCTTCTTGCACTGTGGCCGGAGGGAGCTCGTCCTGGCCTTCTTCCGTTTGCACAACTCCGGAGCACAAGGTTTCAGCAGCCAAGGTTTCAGCAGGCGGCCTTTCAGAGGGGCTTTGCGGCATTCCTTCTGCGGGGGCCACTGCGGCATTTTCTGTCTCTTGCAAGGCCTCCTCTCCTTGTGGCTGTGTTTCAGCAGGCGGCTGTGTTTCAACAGGCAGCTCTTCAACAGGAGGCTGTGTTTCAGCAGACGGCTCTTCAGCAAGTGGCTCTGTTTCAACAGGCGGCTGTGTTTCAACAGGCAGCTCTTCAACAGGCGGCTCTTCAGCAGGCGGCTCTGTTTCAACAGGCAGCTCTTCAGCAGGAGGCTGTGTTTCAGCAGACAAAGTTTCGGTGGGCAAAGGCCCTTCTTTCATGGCTTCGCTCTGCATGGTTTCGCTCTGCATGGCTTCAGGCGGAAATGCTTCTGGCGCCTGGGGCGGAGGGGGCTCTTCTGGGCTTTCTTTAGGCACAAGCTCCTTTTGCAAAACGTCGCCGTGCAAAGCTTCGTCATGCACAACGTCGCCGCGCAAGGCTTTGGCGTGCAAAGCTTCGGCCAGCAACTCCTGGAGCATTTCTTCTGGGGAGCTTTGCGTTGTTGCCAAAGGGCTTGAGGGTGAAGGCGGTGTTTTTGCGGGCAGCTCATCGGCTATGGGCTTCCCATCAATAATCAACAAAGCCGCAGGCGGGCAGAGCGCAAGCGCACTGTCCGCACTTTCTTGAGAGGGTTTTTCCAAAGCCTTGGGTAGCTCTTGGTCCGTTTCTGTTTCTGCGGAAACTTTAGCCTCCCCGGGCGACTTTGCCGACTCTTTCATCCCATCGTCGCAATTCGACATGGCTTATTTCTTCTTTTTGACAACCACTTTTTTCTTGTTCACATCCATAAGCACAGGTGGCTCCGGGGGCAAGGGCTTCGCATCCGCAGAGTCCTCATCGGCGTCAGAAGGCAAGTGTTCAGGCGGCGAGGCCACCGCAGGGGGTGGTGCTGTCACCACCGTCCTCTGTACGGGCATAGGCCTGGGGGCTGCCGGCCTCTGCAGGGGGGCGGGAGGGCTAGCACTCCTTAAGGGCGGCCTGGGGACAGAAGGGGGCCTTAAAGCCGAGGAGAAGCGCGGCGCATATGCGGTATAGCTGGGTTTGGTGGCGGGGCGCTCTTGTGCTTCACGCGGGCCTTGCGCCTCCCCCATGTCCACGCGGCCACGAAAGCTGGCGCCATCCACAATCATCACCCGGGGAGAGACGATGTCCCCCACCATTCTGCCTCCGGGGGTCAACTCTACGCATTCTGTTGCCCTGATGTTCCCCACCACCACCCCGGAAACAATGGCGTGCTTCACCTCAACATTGGCTTTCACAATGCCGGACTCCTCCACAATCAGCGTATGAGAAAGCACTATTTCCCCTTCTACTCTCCCGCGAACGGTCAAATCCTCATCACCCGAAAGCCGCCCGCTGATGAGAATGGAAGGGCCTACGACGGTATTGTTCGAAAACATGCTCTGGTTTTTCACGGCCATGCAAACCTCAGTCTTTGATGTCCATGTCTACATTGCCCTTAAACGCGGCCCCATCCGCAATCAAAATGCGCGGAGATTTGATGTCCCCAATGACGCGACAATCCGCTTTCAACTCCACTTTGTCGCTCGCCACAATGTTGCCTGTCACCCTTCCGGCAATTTCGACATTCTGCGTGTCAATATCCGCCTCGACAATGCCGGAGCTTTCCACATAGAGGCTTTCTTTCAGAGAAATTCTTCCTTTGACGGTCCCTTGGATTACCAAGTCCTCGTCCCCTGAAATTTCCCCGTCAATAACGATGCTTGAACCGATGATGGTATTGGCCATGTTTGTTTCCCGTTGTTATGCGTAGGTGTTGACAAAATTAAATATCGTCCGGCAATTTCACATCCATTTCAATGGAACCATTAAAAATGGCACCATCTTCAATGACGATACGCGGAGCGCGGATGTCACCGTTGACGGAAGCACTCGCGTTGATGGATACTTTTGAAGAGGCATCAATGTTTCCACTGGCTTCACCGTTAATGGTTAACTGCTCCGCCCGAATATCCGCTTGAACTTTCCCCGTCGTCTCAATGGTCAAATGGTTTTTCAAATCCACTTGCCCTTCAATTTGACCTTCAACCACCAAGTCCCCACCGCCTGACAGACTGCCTCGGATGATGATGCCTTTTCGAATGATGTTTATTGGGTTGTTTTGCAGCATAAACAGAAATAACCCCCTCACAGGAAGATGATGAAACTTAAACCATAAGCAAGCCAAAAGCTACACGGAGATTGAATGAAAATGGAATGAACGTTGAACCCCAAACCATCTGCTCGCCCTGCTTACATCAACACATGCCTCGCTTGAGAAAAAGCCTGAGAAAAAGCTTGAGAAAAAGCCTGAGAAAAAGAACTTACACACCTTCACTCTTGCACAAAAAAGCAAACCTCGACCCTGAAAGCAAAGAAAGAATATGGCCGCCTTCTCCTTTCAACAAAAAAGGAAAGTCCGAAGATAAAGGGCTTTAAATAAAAACTTGAAATAAAAAAAGAAAGGATGAGCTCATTCTTTGCTCAGATGAACTGTCTCCTGAAAATGCCGCTCCTCAACCCTTGCGCTTGAAAGCTCCCCCCTGAAACGCTCCGAAGGCATGGCCTTGGGGAGCCGCGCCTTCTCATGCTGCGTCCTCTGACGCTGCATGGCTAAACGCAAATAAGGGCTATTTTCATCCAGCACCTGAGCTAAACGCAACTCATTCTTCGCTTTTTGTATATCCCCTCGCTCATGGGCAAAGCATGCCTTGAAATAATGCATGTGCGAAGGCGACAGCTTCGGGCGGGCCTCCAGGCGCCCGGCGGCGCTCGCTTCCCAGGCAAACACGGAGAACAGGCTCAAAATATAAAAATGTCGAATATGCACAGGCCTCCTCTGGGGAGCCTCCTGGGGGAGTGCCTCCCGTTGCAAACAGTGTATACCATTTGGCCTCTAAAAAAAACGGCCAGCCTCAGTTAAAATATTGAGCTTCTCTTCTCTTCTTTGCAATTAAACCGACCCCTTTCTCTGCTCTTCTTTGCAATTAAATGGTTGCGGTTTTCTTTTTTTGTGTACCATGCCCACATTTTCTCTATTTTCTGCGTGCCATGCTTATGCCCTCCCTTTATACCCCGGTTCTGGCAACCCTCCTCCTCTTTGGCATAGAAACAGCTGAATCCAACTCAGCTGAATACAACTCCACACCTCATGCCGACCCGGAGGCCTCTTTCCTTTCACCTCCTCAGGCCGACCCCGCTCCGGATCCGCATACCCCGAGCACGCTCTATTTAGAGGTGGGCGATGCGCGCAATGTCCGCGCCGCTGCCTTGCAGCGCAGTGTGGGCCTTTTTTATACGCACAGCGCACAACTGGGCAGGCCAGGGCTGCTTCACTTCTCCTTGTTGGTGGATTATTCCCATGCCAACCATTTCCCCAAAACTTTCGAGGACGGGCCTGGCTCCCCTGCCTCAGGCTCCTTGGACTCAAGCTTCTCTGACACCAGTCGCTGGACGGCAACTTTCGCGGCAGCATGGGTGTTTCTGCCTTGGCTTGAAGCCTATGCCAGCTATGAGCTTTCCTCCTCCTATGCCAGCTATGGCACTTCCTCTCCCACCACAACGTATTCCGGACAAATACTCGGGGATACTACCCTCGGCCTTAAGCTTGCCCACCGCTTTGCCCAAAGCTTCTATGCGGGAATGGATTTGGGCTTGCGGGTTTTTACTACCAACCAGTCCGTGCAAAATATACGCTTTGCCTTTCAACCATCGGCATTGCTCACGTGGAATGCTCAGGAGCTTTCTCCCCGCGTCCCCCTCATCCTCCATGCCAACCTGGGCCTGGGCATAGGCCACAACGGCCCCATTTCTTTGGAGCAGCTTTCCAGAGAAACCGCCTGGAAAACCTTCGCCTGGAACTTAACACACCGCCACCACGCCTCCGTCCGCCTCGCCCTGGAAGCCCCCCTCCCCTATGCCACTCCTTTTGTTGAATATCGGGCCATTATCCCCTTTTGGAATGAAGAGGACAGGCAAGCATCCGCTGCTTTCACCAAAGCCAACCCCCAGTCCCTGCTCTTTGGCGCCAAACTCACCATGTTGCCCAGTTTCACCCTCACCCTGGGAGGAGAAGTTAACCTCAAAACCCCACACATTCCAAGCTTTGCTCCTTCGCCCCCCTGGCGCGTCTTCCTCGGCGTCTCCCTGGCCACAGAGCCCTTTGTGCATTCTGCCTTCTCGCCTCTCGCCGCCTCTCAACGCTTGGCCGCTCCACCTCTCTCCCCCATTGTCGGCAGGGTGGTGGATGCGCATACGCAACAGCCACTCCCCCATGTGGACATAAAACTCGGCCCTCAAGAGCTTCAAAGCCAACACCATGGCCACTTCCAAAGCCAAGCCCTCCCCCCGGGTAGCTATACCGTGGAAATAAATGCCCCTGGCTATTTCCCCAAAACACAAACCCTCCTCCATGGAGAAAACCCAAACGAAACACACCTCATCTCCCTGGTCCCCTCCTCCGCACAGCTTGTTCTCTCTTTGAGGCGCGGCAACAAATTCGTCTTGGGACAAGTTTTGCTGCGCGGGCCTAGCCCGCAAAGCTTCCCCTTGGAAACAGCTTCTGTTTTCAACATCCCCGCAGGCCCTCAATTGCTGGAGCTCATCCCCCAAGAGGGCCTTGCCAAAATCCTCAACGTCCATTTCTCCCCCGGCCAAAAACAAACCCTCTCGCTGGACATTGAGGCCGCTCCCGCTGCCCCACACGTGCGCCTTGTCAACCAGCGCCTCGTCCTGGCTGAGCCCCTCGCCTTTGCCTCCCACAAAGCAGAGCTGACTGCGCGCGGACAAGCGCAGCTGCGCAGCCTCGTTGATGCTCTCATCCGCAACAACATCAAAAGCCTGCGGCTCGAAAGCCATGTGGAAGCCCAAAAAACAGAGGCCCACGCCATGCAGCTTTCTGCTCAACGCGCTCAAGCCGTCGTCGACGCACTCGCGCGGCTCGGCGTGGACGCGGAGCGCATTGAGGTGCTCAACTGGGGCGATACCAAGCCTGTCGCACCCAACACCGTCTCCAAGGGGCGTCTACTCAATAGGCGCATGGATTTTGTTGTCCTAGAAAAATGGTAGCGCATGCCTTAGAATGCCAGGCATGGCAAGCCTTCATCAAAAATATGGCCGGTGGGCGCAGGCGGCGTCTCTCTTCTTGCTCCTCGCATGTGGTTGTGACAGCAAAAAAACCCCTCCGGAGCCTCCGCCCAACCCCCTCAGTGTACGCCTCACCTCAGCCATAGGCTATTTTGTCGGTGACGCTGTCTCCCTCACCAGCTCCATTCAAGGTTGCGGCAAAATTGTCAGCTCCCAACTCTTCCAGGGAAACCACCTCATCCAAAACCTCCTCCTGGAAGCCGGCACCACCTCATTTACGGTGCCGAAGGAAGCCTTTGAGCCTCTCTTTGCAGAGCTGGGCATCGCCGCACGCCTGGCCCTCAAAATACGCGCTGAATGTGAAGATGGGCGCATCAACGACTCGCCTCCTCACGGCATCTCCTTCTTCCCCGCCGCCTCCATTGTCGAGCGCGAAGACGGCATGATGGCCGCCACAGACAGCTTTATTGCCGTCGGCGGCAACAACAGCCCCACCACCTTCTGGGGGTGCTCCGCGGACGAGCAAGGGGCTTTTTTGGCACACTTTGATACTCAGGGAGACATCCTCCATGAGGTGCGCCTCAACGACAACCGCATCCAGTGCAATGCTTCCACCCAAATAACGCCCCCTGTCAACGGCTATCGCTGGGCTTATACGCTGGGCGCAGAAGGCAGCATGTTTGCCTTTCGCGACAACCCCACCAGCTACCTCTCTGTCCCCGAGGCGTCCACTTGGGATTCGGGGAGCTTTGAAAAACTAAGCGTGGACTCCAGTGGCAATGCCTTCGTCGTCGTTTTTTCAGGCACAACTTATACGCTCTCGCGCGTTTCTCTGAACAACCAACGCAGCAACTCCCCGATGCTTCATCCTTCCAACAACTCTGTGGCCTTTCCTATTCCCCCCACCCTTGTGCAAGGGGTTTTGCTGCTGCCCGTGTGGACAGTCCCCTGGGTTTCTTCTTCCTCGGGCTATTTGGAAATGCGCCGCTTCAACCCCACCTCGCTTGCTCCCACATGCGGCTCAGGTAGTGGCCTCCCCGTTCCTCCCCCTTGCCCCGTCATTGCCAACTTGGATGCAGACAAAGCTTATAATGGTGTCCCCCTCACGCCTGGTGCCGTTTTCTCCAAGGACGCCACCTCCCTCTATTTGGCCGAATTTGATGAGAGAACCCAAAGCTATTTTGTTGCTGTCTATGAAATAAATCCCCTCAACAGCACAACCAACCCCCAGCGCACCTATAGGACCAGCCTCTTTGAAAGCCTGGTTATTGGGCTCCAAATTTCCAGAGACGAAACTTTCCTTGTGGCCTCTACCTCCCAATCCACACGCTTTTTGGGCATTCAGGCCACAGACAACAACCGCCTGCCCCTGCTGAATGAAAAGCCCATTATGAGTTCAAGCGAATTGATGATTACGAAATATGCTCATGGCACAGGACGCAGCCTCGTCATCCTCAACTCAGCTCTTTTCTCTGTGCCCACCAGCCTCACCTCCAGTGAGATTGTCCCCGGTTGGCCCATTGAGGCCATCGCCATAGACAGCCCAGAAAATGGAGAGCTGTGGCGCTTTAATTATTGGGAGAAAGGCGATGCCCCCTTAACCGCCATTGCCGTCGCCATAGATGAAGGCGGCCAAATGTGGATGCGTACAGGCGCTAAGCTGGTGAAGCTTTTGCCCCAAAGCTATTATCGCCAATTAAAACCAAGCCAACCCTAGAGCGCTTCCACTTAGAACTGATTTGATTCTCCAGACCGGTTTCAATTTGGCATGAGCCTTCCTCCGTCTCGTTTTAAGGGTATAAAACTATGAGTGTTAGTTTCTAAAGCAAGGGAATGTCCAACGGTGCGCTGTGCATTTTCCAGTGCACGTCCCCTGCAGGCATGCCTTGCTTTTTCAAAGCAAGCAAAGGTAGGTAAGCAGCCTATGCTGCTTTCTATTGCACCTTCTGCCCATGCCTCCGCGGACATTCTGGTCCTCCCCATTTTCTCTGAAGCCTTTGCAAAAGCTTCTGACAAGGCCTTGTTGCCCTTGCCTGCTGCTTTGAGAAAAAGCCTTCAGCCTCTGCTGCTCCAGGAGAAATTTTCAGGAAAGGCTGAGCAAAGCTTTCTCCTGCACATGCCTCAGGGGCTTTCGCAGCCGCGCCTCTTGTTGCTGGGCTTGGGTGAGGCCAAGCTTTTCAAAAACCACAAGCTGAGAAGCCTGCTGGGGAGCCTGGTCAAAACAGCACACAAACTCAACGCCCACAAACTCAGCATTCTCTGGCCGGAGGCTTTTTGTTCCGCGGACATGGTGCAGGCTGCCACTGAAGGCGCTGTGCTCAGCAGCTATAGCTTTGACAAGTGGAAAACCCAAAAGGAGCCTTCTCCTTTAAAGTCCATCCAACTGGTCTGCAAGTTGAATGCAACGCTGATGCGCCAACTGCAAGGCGCTATACGCCTGGGCACATGCATTGCCCAGGCACAAAATTGGGCCAGAGCACTCACGGATGAGCCTGCGCACAGCCTCACGCCGGTTGCCTTGGCCAAGGCCGCCAAAGCCATGGCCCTCAAACACGGGCTTAAGGTGCGCGTGTTTGGCCGCAGTGGGCTGGAGCGCTTGCGCATGGGAATGTTTCTGGCCGTGGCCCAGGGCAGTGCCTTGGAGCCTCAACTCATTGAGTTGCGCTATGAGCCAAAATCTCCCGCCCACAAAAAACGCAAACCCCTCTATTGGGTGGGAAAGGCCGTCACTTTTGACTCTGGAGGGCTTTCGCTCAAGTCTCACGGCAGCATGCAGGGTATGCATGGGGATATGGCAGGGGCTGCAGCCGTCATGGGTGCCATGCAAGTGGTCGCTCTCCTGCGTCCGCCTTTCCCCGTGGTGGCCTTGCTGGGCGCTTGCGAAAACATGCCCTCCCACAAAGCCTATCGCCCCACGGACATTCTCACCTCCCGCATGGGCAAAACCGTGGAAGTCTGCAATACGGATGCGGAAGGTCGCCTCGTTTTGGGGGACTTGCTGTGCATGGCCACAGAAAACAACCCCCAGGCCATTGTCAACCTGGCTACGCTGACAGGCGCCTGCATGGTGGCCCTGGGGCAATTTATTGCCGGACTCTTTGGCAATGACGAAACACTTGTGGCTCAAATAGAGCGCGCTGCCAAACAGGCCGGAGAAAAAATATGGCGCTTGCCCTTGTGTGAGCAGCAAAAAGAGGGCTTAAAGTCCGACGTGGCTGATTTAAAAAACATGGCAGACAGCTATTATGGCGGCGCCATTAACGGAGCTCTCTTCCTGCGCGAGTTTATAAAGGAGATACCTTGGGCCCACTTGGATATTTGTGGACCCTCCCAAAGCTCCCAGGCCTCCGGGTGGATGCATAAGGGCGCTACAGGCTTTGGCGTGCGCAGCCTCGTCGCCCTCATTGCCACCCTTCAAGAAACCCCTAAAACCTAAGCCTCAAAAAAGGTGTTTTCTGCAAAACATGAGCGCTCAACGCTTCAGCCTTGCTCACCAACGCTAAGCTTAGGTTGCACGTTAAGCAGATATAAGCCTTCAACCCTGTGAGGGGAAAGGAGGCATTATGGAATAATGTTTAAAACATGTCCCTGGGAGTGGGCTGAAAACTCCGGGGCATACATGGACTGGACAACCGCCGGCCCCAAGCGGAATGTGCCCGCCATGCTGGCCACCAGGCGGTAGCTGAAGCGAAACTCACCTTTGGGCAAATGCTCGAAGAAATAGTTTTGGCCTGAGTCCCTCACCTCCTCATAGCAGGCATAGCCCATCTCCCACTTCCAGCCTGAAACCACACGGCGTGGCTCCAACCCCGCCGCACGTACATCCCTCAAATGCACATATTCCGCTGGGGCCTTCGCGTTGAGCGTCAGCTGCACCTCCACCTCATCCCCCAAACGCAGCACCTCGCCCTCCTTCAACGGAATGAGTTTAAAGTGGCTTCCGTCCACCACGCGTTTGAAATAGGCGCGAGAAACCGCAAACAAATCCCCCTCGCCTTTTTCAGGTAACTTTTGCGTGGAAAAATGCCAGGTGGCAGAAGCAAAATGAAACCCGTCCGTCTTCTGGGCAACACGAATGCGTCCCATGGTTTGGGGTTGAATTTCCTTGCCCTCAAATACCCATTGCTGCTTGCCCGTCTCTATATTGGAAGGCTCAAATACAAACGCTTTTTTCTGCGGGCCCACACTCACTTCAAGCCGCTCTGTCTTCGCCATGAGGTTTTGGGCCTTCAAATAGCCCACCAAAGCATAAAGCACTTCGGCCGTGGTGCGCGTTGAGCGCCAATGGGAGAGCTTCTTGTTGAGGAAAAGCCACTGCACCAAACCCTTGGCGCGCACGTCTCCAGGAGAAAGGGTGGTGAGTGCATGCAAAGTGAAGGCGTGGTTTTCAAGGGTATCGTTATACCAAACCCAGGACATGCTCTCGGGAGCCCAAAAGCGTCCTTCGTTTTCTGTCTCGCGCGAAAGCTTCATCCAACTTTCAAGCCACTCTTTGGCGCGCCGGCTCTCCTTCATGTGGTGCAAAGTCAAGGCTGTCAAAATACGCATCCTCGGGGCAAGGGACTTTCGCTTGGACTCGGCATAGGCCATCAGCTCCCTCTTCTTCTCCTGGCTTATGCCCGTCACCGAGGTGTCAAACAAAGAGGCCGCATAGTTGGTCAAAACAACCTCTTCCACGCAGCCACCTTTCTGCATGCACTTTTGAAGCTCACCCTCCAAACGCTGCCTGAGGAATGTCCACGCATGCTTCAGCATTTCATCCGGAATGGGAATGGAAAACTCTTTGGCACGCGCAAAGCCAATCACCATATAGCTGCTCATATAGGCGGATGAGCGCCCCCCCGCAAACCAGGGAAAACCCCCATCTGGGTTTTGCGCGCGCCTTAACTTCTCCAAGGCAAAGGCGGCTTGTTTTTTTGCAACGCCTGCCTCCAGAAGGTTGACAGCTTTCATCCACTCAGGTGTTTCTCCGCCTTGGGCGTGCATGAGGAAAGGTGTCTCCTCCAGGGCCAGCTTGCGGTTGGCGTCTTCCCCATCAAAACGCGCAAGCGGTGTGCTGCGTTTTTTGGAAAGCTGCTGAGCCACATGGGCAAGCTGCGGGTTTTGCTGAAACACAAAAGCCATCATCCCCGCAGAGAAAAAGCGGTTGAAGGTTTGCTCTGTGCACTCATAAGGGTAGCTGGCCAAATAAGGCAAAGCCTCCAACACCCCCGTCAACAACTGCCCATCCAAACCAACGGTGAGGCGCTCATCCACCCGTGAGTCATCCGCCTTGGCCATGTCCTCAAAAACCAATTCCTTCTCTTGCTGCCCCTGGAGGGCGACAAAGCGCGACTGCACCAAATGCATGCGCGAAGGCAAAACGGGCAAAAGCCTCTGCTCCCCATCGGAAAATGCACCTGCCCTCGCCACCGCCTTGAGGGCCACTGTCCCCAGCCTCATCGGCGTCTTCAATGCAAACTCCAACTTCACCAGGCCTTGTGCGGGCACCTGAAAGCTTTGCTTTGGCTTTAGCAGGCCAAAACGCTGGTTTAAAGGTGCGTTGGTTTCGGGCTCAAACAACTCCAACACAAGCTCTCCGGACAATGCCTGGTCGCTTAAGTTGTTCACCACCACCGCCAATGTCGCCTCGTCACCCTCGCGCAAAAACCTCGGCACATAGGGGCGTACCATCAACTCTTTCACCGTTTTTGTTTCTCGGGTTAACACCGGGCTTGCTTGGCCCAGCTTGTTGTGCGCGCTGGCCATAACATTCCATGAGGTAAGCGAGTCGGGGACTTCAAAATTCATAACCACTTGTCCACGCGCATCCGTTGTCAGAAAAGGCAAAAAGAAGGCCGTCTCCGCAAAGTTTTCTCGGAGGGGCTCCGCGGAGGCACTGGAGGGTTTCATCGGCGAAGGCGAAGGCTGAGACAACATCGCCATCTTGTTCTCTCCCTCCCCCCTGCTCCTTCTCGCCAGGCCCATCGGCATCTCCTCTTCCGGCATAGCCAACTCTGGCACCGGCCCGCTCAGCCTCTCTCTCTTGTGGAGGGAAATGCTACTGGGCAACCCCCATGCGCTGTGCTGTTGGTAGAGTCCCCAGACGGTGGGCAAAAAATGCCCGCGCAAAAGCTCTAAGGAGCGATCATACATCAAAGCCAACACTTCGGCTTCGCCCTCACCCAGGGGTTTGCCTTTGTGGCTCACGGAAAGCACAAAGCGCTCTTTTTCTCCGGGGCGCAACTGGTCGCGAAAACGTGAAAAGGACAGCAACAGCTCTTTGTTGTCCCAAGGGACAGCCACCTGCTTGTTCAGCTCGTGGGCTTCAAAGTCCCCAATGCTTAAAACACGAAGCCAAAGGCCCCCTCTGTCTGCCTCTTGCACGCGCCATTTAAATTCCTGAATAACATCTCCCGCATAAACCAACTGGGCCGCAATGCGCGTGTCCTTTCGAAAAAGTTCCACATAAAAAGCACGAGAGGCGTGCTTGGAGCCCAAAAACAATTTTAACTCTTCGCCCACTTGGACTTCTTCTTTTTCAAGCTGTACCCATGCTGAAAAAGGCATGCCCAAACGTGAGTCCACAACCAGCAACTCTTGCTCTGCCTGGCATGGGTTTCCAAAAGCGTCGCGTGTTTCAAACACAACCCTAAAAGCCCCCCGGGGGACTTTGCCTAAATCCACCACCCCTTTGCCGCTCTCATTTAAATAAACCTCCCCCTGTTTTTCTGCCTTGCCTTCACCCCACAAGCGCAACTCTCCTTGCCAGTCAAAAGCCGAGTTGGCGTTTGAGGAAAAAGGTGAGGCCGAAAAATTGCCGCCCAACTCACGCTTGGTTTGGGGGTTTAAGGCATAGAGTTTCCAGGTGCCCTGGCCCTTTTGGCCCATGCCGCTCAAGTCCTTGTTCAAAACAGGCAGGCTTATGTTTTTGCCGGCCATAAAGAGAGGCGCGCCTTGGGTTTGGAATATGGGGCTGAGCGCGCGCATGCCCAAATGAAAGCTATAGCTGACTTTCTGCGTTTCCCCACCTTCGTCGAGCACATCGGCCTCCACTTTATAGAGGTAGGCCACATCCCCTTGGAGTGAAGCATCCGCCTTGGCAATAAATTCCACCTCAAAACGACCGTCTGCGCCAACTGCACTTTCGCCCTGGGCAAGGGTTTGAGAGGCCGGCGCAGGCATCCACCACCACCTCAACCCATATGGCGCGCGCTCTACTCTCCACTTCACCTTGCCTTTGGTCAAAGCCTGCCCAAAATAATATTTGGCTTCCCCCAGCAGCTTCACCGGCGCATTGAGTTTCATCGCTGCCTGCTTCTCCAGAAAGCGTGCTTCAAAGGTGGGGCGTTTATATTCTTCCACGGACAAAGAGGCGCCAGCTATGGTTTTGCCACCTGCAGGGCCCACCACGAGTTGCCATTGCCCAAGCAAGCCATTCTCGGGAATGCTCAACTCCCCGGCAATGCTGCCAAACGCATTGGTCTTCACGCTTTGGGCTTCCAGCCCTCTGCGGTTTGGGTCTATGAGATAAACCTTCATCTGCTGGTTTGCCACAGGGGAAAAATGGGCGCCTTGGGGGCGCAACACAACCACCTTATAGGAGAGAGACTGGCCTGGGCGGTAAATGGCTCTGTCCAGAGAAACCAAGGCTTTGTCCTCTGTGTGAGGTATGCCTCTATATGGGTAGCGCAGGCGGCTAACAGCCATGTCTTCCCCACGAGAAGCCCAAAACCTAAAAGAGCCTCTTCCTGCTTTTTTCAAAACGGTTTTGCCTTCGCTGTCGGTCTGCCCAAGCTGAGTTTCTTCTGTGCGAACATCTACCCCCGCTTCAGGCTTCCCTGTGAGGGCATTGGCAACCCAAACCTCAACTTCATCCTCCATCCCGCGCACCACCAGCGCAAGCTCTGTTTGAATTAACAATATGGGGTAGAGATGTGCTGTCTGCGGAGAAAATGTATTTTTGTCTGAAACCAACAACCAATAGGCACCCTTGCCGGGAAGCTCGGGAATTATTTCCAGGTTTTGAGCTCTAAAGTCTCCTTTTTGCGGCACACTCATGGACCAGGTTTTCAACGGACGTATCCATTTGTTCTTTGTAAAAACGGCTGTGGCCTTATGTCGCTCCCATAATTTTTCAATGGTGGTGAGGGTGTTTGGCACGTCGAGCACTTGATAGGCGCGAAAATATAAGGTGGGCACATTGCGCAACTGCACATTCAACACGGACTTTCCAGGTGCATTGTGCAAGGAGGAGCCCACAGACAACTCTGCTCTCAAGAGCATGCCCAGCTGCTCTTTGCACCACGTTGTCCCCGGCCCAGGCAAACCCGCCTTGAGGCACTCTTGCAACAAAGCATGGCTCTGGACAGGCTCATCCCTCCTCAAAAGCCAATGTGCCAGTTGTGCTTGCACATTGGCCCATTCAGGCTTGCCTTTCACCAAAGGCAGCTGTGTCTCAAGTGCAGCATAACATTGTTTCAAGTCCACCGCATTGAGGCTCGTCAAGTGGAAGCGGAGCACCTCTGAAGCTTCTTCTGTACGCCCGTTTTCTCGGTGCCAATTTTGCAGCTCTTCATAAACCCAGGCCGAGCGCACCAGCGGATGTACCTTTGCATGTGTCGGGTTTCCCTTCGTCTTCAATAAAACCAAGTCCTCCTGGCTCACCTCCCCGCTTTCGTTGTGCTCTTGCGCGGTGCCGTTGCCCAAGCTCCTCAAAAAACCCGCCCACAGCAGAGAAAGCGCTCCTCGCAAACTTTTGTCTTTTCTTAAGCCCACCCCAAAAAAATTGTCCTTGGAAAAACCCTTAAGCTTTGTCACATCCGCGGACTTAAGCTGGGCACGTCGCTCCCACGCCTTCCCTAAAGTCGCATTTTTCACTTGGGTTATTTGCTCTTTGCTCCAAAGGCGAATGGGCTTTTCTTCCCCATCTTCCATGGCCTCACGTCGAGCAATTTCCCGATGAAACATGCTTTCATAGGCTGACAGGGTCCTAAAATAGCTTATGGAAGTTAATACAAAAGGCATGTCTTCCTGCGGCCACGCTTCGTGAGAAAACCACTCGACGGCGGCTTCATATTGTCCGCGAGCGTGCAAAAAGGAAGCTCCTTGTTGAAAAGCCAAAGCCCAGGCCATCTGGTCATTTCTCTTTTTTGCGGCTCGCATCTCTTTTTGGATGGCAGCCAGCGGAGCTTCCATGGGGGCTCTCCTTTCTGCAGGTGGGTTGTTTGCACCACTCATCTGAATCAAAACACTCAACAACAAGGGAAGCATTTGAAATTCTCCGTGCGCCTTTAACAGCTTTATTTCTTGCCTAAACCCACCACATAAACCTCGGAGCTTGCGCTTCGCGTGGCCTTGGGCCGAATGATTTTGGTTTTGGAAAACTCCCCGGCAACAGCTTTTCGGAATTCCTCAAAACCACGCCCCATAAACAATTTGGCCACAAAGTGCCCGCCGGGAAAACAGCAACGAGAGGCCAACTCCAAAGCACGCTCAGCCAAAGCCAGAGAGCGCGCCTCATCCGTAATTTTAATGCCCGTCGTCTTGGGCGCCATGTCTGAAATAACGCAGTGGAATGAAAACCCCAAAGCACCTAAATAGGCCTCTATGTCCGCGCTATAAATGTCTATAACAAGTGTGGACACCTGCGGAAACGGCAAGGGGCGAATGGGAACAATGTCTATGCCTATAACGCGGCCTGAAGGGCCCACCACCTTCGCCAATATTTGCAAAAAACCCCCGGGAGCTGCCCCCAAGTCCAAAATGTTTTGCCCAGGCTTTGCCAAGGCAAGCGTGGACACCATCTCCTCCATTTTAAAAGCAGAGCGCGCACGCAAGCCTTCCTTTTGAGCTTTGCGGAAAAAAGTGTCTCTATGTTGATAAGTGCGTTTTGCCACAGCTTCTGCTAGCATACCTGTTTTGCTATGGCAGGATGTGGAAACTGTGGATGTGCCCTGGACTTTGTTGCCAACCGCGTGGGAAGAGAAGCTCAATGCCCCCATTGCGGATGCGAGTTGCGCGCCTGCATCCACTGCCGACACCATGACGAAAATGTCGCCAAAGCCTGCAAGGAGCCTTTTGCCGAAGTCCCTTCTGACAAAGAAAATGCCAACTTCTGCGAATATTTTCAGCTGGGCGAAGGGCGAAAACGCCAGGCCACCACCTCTAAGGAAGCACTGCTGAGCCTCGCTGAAAGCCTTTTTAAAAAAAAATGAAATGCGGGATGTTGCCTCTTTCCCAACACCCGCTGTTCTCACCTCAGCCCGTGTCAGCCTGTGGAAGTGGCGCACTGTGTGGGAAACCGGAGAAACGGAGCGGAGGGCAAAAGAGGCTCTATTTATTGTTTGGGCTCAATGCGCACCGTCACCACGCGGGAGCCATCCATTGTGGCCACCACAATGCGAATGCCGTTGAGCATTAATGCGTCCCCCACGGCGGGGACTCTGCCCAGTTGAAGCATGAAATAGCCGCCAATGGTTGTCACCTCTAGGGTGTCCGTCTCAAACTCCAAGCCCAAAGTGTCTTTAAAGTCGTCCAACTGCGTTGTCCCAGCCAACTCCAAATGCCCCCCAGGCAAAACGCGTACGGCCTCTTGGCGCCTCCCCAACAAAGCCACATTGCCAAGCAACTCAGAAACCACATCCCCCAACGTTACCAAGCCGGAGGTGCCCCCGTGCTCATTCACCACCACCGCAAAATGCTTCTTCCTGCGTCTAAACTCGGACAACAATTGCTCCAAACTAATGTTTTCCGGAATAAACAAAACCGGCCGCTGCGCTTGGGCCAGGTTTTTAAGCTGCCCCTCCGCAAGCATGCTGAAAAGCTCTCTGGTGTTTATAACACCCTCTACCTCGTCCAAATTGCCGCGGATGACAGGCAACCATGCATGCCCCGAGTTGCGGGCAATGCCTATATTCTCTTCCAGGCTGTCCTCCACTTCCAAACATACCATTTCATGCCGAGGCACAAACACGTGACGGGCCGTCTTCTCCATCATCGACAGGGCCCGCTCCAATAACTCTGCCCTCTCCTGCTCTATAACCCCTGAGGCCGCTGAGCGCGCAAATACCAACTTCAACTCGTCCTCACTCAAGGCCTCACTGGCCAATGTCTCCTTGCTTTCAAGCCTTAAAACCCGAAGCACCAGGCGCGTGCCCGCATTCAACACCCAAATAACAGGGTGGAAAACAAGAGCAAACAAACGCATGGGCCACGCCAATACCAAGGTCGTCGACTCTGCCCTCGCTATGGCTGCCGTTTTGGGTACCTGCTCCCCTAATACAATGTGCAAAAACGTCATCAGCGAAAAGGCCGCTACAATGCTCATGGTGCGAGAAACCACTTGCATGCTTTGAGTGTCCGGCAAAATGCGCTCAAACAGCGGCCCAAACAGCTGCGCAAAGGCCGGCTCCCCTATCCACCCCAAAGCCAGGGAGGCCAGCGTAATGCCCACCTGGCAGGCCGAAAGCCAACTGTCCAAGTTTTTGCGCATGGACAGCGCCAACGCAGCCCCAGCACGCCCCTGGCTGAGCAAGGTTTCCAGCTGCGTTGTCCTCACTTTGACGAGGGCAAACTCTATGGCTACAAAAAAAGCATTTAAGGCCAGCAGCACAGCTGCCAAAATTAGAGAACCCAATTGCATGTCTCTTCTCGAAGGAAATATAGTGCTTTTCTAAAAAAAATTTTTTCCTCCTCTTGCGTGTATGTTGAAATATAAAGAGGCCCGCACATGCTGCTTCGGGGCAAACCCCAAGCAGGCAGCGCGCCATAAGCAGCGCATTGCCAAAGGAAAAACATGCCCCTTCTGCTATAAGCCTCTAATTCCAAACAAGTGCACTCTAGCACCTATGCCTTCACTTGTCGCGCACGCAGGCGCCGGCGTTTTAATGCGGCCCTCTTCGTCTGAGAGCGAGACTTGGTTTTTCTTTTGCTTCTATTGGTTTTGGAGGTTGACATTTGGCTTTCCTTCATTGAGCAAACTTAGGTATTGCCCCTCATAACCGTTTTTGCCTCCTATGAACAAGCTGGAAGAAGTTGAAGAACGCTTTGAACGCCTCAATGCGGAGTTGGCCAACCCCGAAGTGCTGGCCGATGCAAAGCGCATGCAAACACTGGCCAAAGAGCATGCCTCCTTAGAAAAACTGGTCGAAAAATATAGGGCTTGGAAAAAACTCCACGCAGACATTTTGGATGCACAGGAGTTTCTTCGAAGCGCGGACGCAGAGCTGCGGGAGATGGCAAAAGAAGAATTGCCCCTGCTGGAAAAACAACGCGAGGAGCTGGAAAAAGAAATACACACCTTGCTGCTCCCTAAGGACTTAAGTGATGAAAAAAACGTCATCGTTGAAATACGCGCCGGCGCAGGGGGTGACGAGTCCGCCTTGTTCGCAGAAGAAGTTTTGCAGATGTACCTCCGCTTTGCCCAAAAACAAGGTTGGAGTGCGGAACTCTGGGATACAAGCCCCGGCAACGCGGGCGGACTCAAAGAGGCCTCTTTCAGCCTCTCAGGCCAAGCCGTATACTCCTGGATGCGCTATGAGTCCGGCGTCCACCGCGTCCAACGTGTGCCAAATACGGAGACACAGGGCAGAATACACACCTCCACCATTACGGTCGCTGTTATGCCAGAGGCCGAAGAGTTAGAGGTGGAGCTGAATATGGCCGATGTTGAGCTGCAGGTGTTTCGCTCCACAGGCTCAGGCGGACAAAGCGTCAACACCACGGACTCTGCCGTGCGCCTCATCCACAAACCCTCAGGCATCGTCGTCAAATGCCAACAAGAAAAAAGCCAAACCAAAAACAGAGCCATGGCGATGAAAATACTCAAAGCCAAATTGTTGGAAATGGAGCAGGACAAACAACAAAAAGAGCGCGACAACTTGCGAAAAGGACAAGTCGGCACCGCGGACAGGAGCGAAAAAATCCGCACCTATAACTTCCCGCAAGACCGGCTGACCGACCACCGCATTGGACTTAATTTCCATAACCTCCCCTCCATTATGCTCGGCAACCTCGAAGAAATAATGACCGCCTGCCGCACCTTCTTCCAGGCTGAGGCCCTCAAAAAAAATGCCCCCGCCTCCCTCTTCTCATAAACCCTCCTTCTCCCCTTCTATGCGCGCCCTTTATACCTCTCCCTTTAACCTCAACCGCCTCTAAGCACCTCTATGCCGCCTGCTCCCCCCCCCTCGCCCAAACGGTGGACCATCGCCTCCGTCCTGCAATGGACTTCACAGCAATTTAAAAAGCTTGGCGTGGACTCTCCCAGGCTGACGGCGGAGCTTTTGCTGGCGCATGCCCTCCAATGCAGCCGCGTCGCCCTGTATTTGGAATATGAGCGCCCCCTGGAGCCCAAGGAGCTGGGCTTATACCGCTCGCTGGTTCAACGCCGGAGCCTGGGAGAGCCTACGCAATACCTCATCGGCATGAAGGAGTTTTATCAACGCCCCTTCATCGTCGACTCAAGGGCTCTCATTCCACGCCCCGAAACGGAGCTGCTCGTCGATTTTGCTCTGGAAAAATTGCCCAAAAACCAAAACACCCGCGTGGCAGAGCTCTGCACAGGCTCCGGGTGCATTGCCCTCTCCCTGGCACTCGAAAGGCCTCAGGCAGAAATATGGGCTACGGATATTTCCAAGGAGGCCCTCAGCTTGGCCCGGGAAAACCACCAACACCTGGGCAGCCCCCCCAATGTACACTGGTGCGAGGGCAACCTCTTTGAAAACCTCCCCCAAACCCCCTCTTTCCATTTGCTGCTCTCTAACCCCCCCTACCTCTGTGCTCAGGAAATGGACTCCCTCCAAAGAGAAATACGCTTTGAGCCCAGGCTCGCCCTCGACGGCGGTACCGACGGCATGCAACTCCTCTCCCTCATTATTCAGCACTCACCCCGCTTCCTCGCCCCCCAGGGCTGGCTCCTCCTCGAAATGGGCCAAAACCAAGCCGAACAAATAACCCTGCAACTCATAAAAGCAGGGTATGCTGACATTGTTATACACAAGGACTGGGCTGGACTGCACCGCATTGCCCAGGCACGCCTGACACCTCCCTCTTAAGGTATGGTTTATATGGACTCTATGGTTATTGTTGGAAATGGGCCCTTAAGGGGGAAAACCTTCGCCTCCGGCTCCAAAAACGCGGCGCTCCCCCTCCTGGCTTCCGCCCTCTTGGCCAAAGGTAGCCACCATTTTGAAAATGTCCCCAGGCTCGCCGACATCCACACCATGCTCCAACTGCTGCGCCACATCGGCCTGGAGGTGTCCATGCAGCACAACACCTGTAGCCTGCATAACCCTGGCAAGGTAAACCCGGAAGCCCCCTATGCACTGGTTAAAACCATGCGCGCCTCCGTGCTGGTGCTGGGCCCCTTGCTGGCCCAATATGGAAAGGCCAAAGTTTCACTGCCCGGAGGCTGCGCCATAGGCGCAAGGCCCGTGGACTTGCACCTCAAAGCCCTCGCTGCCATGGGGGCAGATATTATGCTCCATGGAGGCTATGTGGAAGCCACCGCTCAACGCCTGCGCGGGGTGGACTTTCGCTTTGAAACCATCAGCGTTACGGGCACAGAAAACATTGCCATGGCGGCAAGCCTCGCCAAAGGCACAACGCGCATCCGCAACGCCGCACAGGAGCCGGAGGTGGTAGAGTTGGTTTCGGCACTCAAAAAAATGGGCGCCCACATAGAATGGGAAAAGCCCAATGAGTTGCTTATTGAGGGCGTGGAGGAGCTAAGCCCTTGCCAGCATAGCGTTTGTGCCGACCGCATTGAGGCGGGCACCTTGCTGGTGGCGGCGGCCATTACGGGCGGTGAGGTTTTCGTCCAAAATGCCCAAGCCGCTCACCTCGGGGCCGTTATGGAGAAGCTACAACAAGCAGGTTGCACGCTGTATGAGGAGTGTTGTGAAGTTTCTAAAAAACAGGGCTTGCGCCTTGTTGCCCCTCAGCGGATACGCCCCCTTCAGCTCCAAACCCAAGCCTACCCCGGCTTCCCAACGGATATGCAAGCACAGCTGATGGCCCTTTTAACCATTGCCGACGGCAGCTCAGAAATAAGGGAAAACATTTTTGAAAACCGCTATATGCATGTGGCTGAGCTGTGCAGAATGGGAGCCAACATCCACGTGGAAGGGACAGATGCCCTCATCCACGGCGTCCCCCAACTCTCCGGAGCCCCCGTCATGGCGACGGATTTGAGGGCGTCGGCCTCGCTGGTTTTGGCCGCCCTGAGAGCTGAGGGCAAAACCACCTTAAGCCGCGTATACCACCTGGACAGGGGCTATGAGGGGCTTGAAGAAAAATTGGCACAGCTGGGCGCAAAAATAGAGCGCATCCACGCTTAGGCCGGTTTAAGGTTGACATGAGGCAAGAGCGGCGGACCAGGCTTTGGGAAGGAGCAGGCGGGCGCGGGCTTTGGCTTGCCTGACGCAGAGCTCCTCTCTGGAGTTGCGCAAAGCCTGCCCCAAGTCGTAGCATACAGAGAAACTTGAAAAGGAGACACGTCAGAAGATGAATTGCCCCAGCTGTGGTGTTGAGATGGGCACCCTTGAAGCAGAAGTATACCGGTGTGAGGCGTGTGGAAAACTTTGGCTGAACATATCGGACTTAAATAGACTGCTGTTGCAAAACAACCTGCCCGGCTTGGATTCCCTCGGAGGGAAAGTAGATGTGGACACCCTCTCCGGCCAATGCCCTGAATGTTTGGTGGATTTGCTGGAAGTGAGAAACAGCAACCCTCCACACTCCCTCGCCTATGCCTCTTGCGAGTCCTGCGGCGGCATCCTCGTTATGGATGACTTTTCGGACTGCGCCGACGCGGATGAAACCTTCAAATACCTCATAGCGTTTTTCACCACCTTCCAAAACAAAGCCCGGCGCGCCCCCACCACCCCCCTCAGCTGAAGCAAAAGCGCTCTCCTTCTTGAGGGCGTGCCACCCGGCAGAGCAAAGCCCCATGGCCATGTACGCTCACCCTTGGCAACTGAAGAGCACCGGGCATAAGCCCAGCTGAGGTGGAGCCCCAGGGAAGGCCCCTGAGCTGCAAATATTTATTCAACACCGCCTTGCCCTTGTGCTAAACTCAAGCGGCTTAACATCATGTGCTCAACATAATGTGCTTTATACGGTGTATGACGCAGGTGGCGGGGGAAATAGGGGTTCCACTCTTTTTCAGAAAGCGTTTTCCATGAAAGCATACCGCTTTGGCATACTCTATAGCTTGGGCATGTGGGGCATGTTGGGCATGTGGGCACTGGGCGCCGCAAGCGCCTGCTCCCCTGCGGACTCAACACCCGAAACCCTGGAAAGCCCTGAAACCAAAGCCCCCTCTCCTCGGCTGGAGGTGGAGGTTGTTGAGCAAGCGGCACCGCTGACGCCGGTGGTAGCGGGGGCCTATGACGAGCGCTCCACCACCCTCCATATTGTTGTGAGCGGGTTTATCAACAGCGCCGACGCAGGCGAGCTGGGGCTTAACATAGAGCCTGTGGAGGGGCTGCAGTTTGCGCTTGCACACCCGCCTGCCACCGAAAACGCCAAAACATTCCACCTCAGCGTCAGCTATAATGGCACCACAGCCTTCCCCGAAGGTTTTGTAAGCCTCCACTTCAGCCTGACACAGGTGCCGGAGGGCTATGCCTATAGCGCTGAGAAGCAAAGCCTCCGCCTGGCCATAGCGGATGGGCAGACAAAGGCCCGCGCTATACCCCTCAGGCAGAGCAACATTGAGGCTTTTAACAGCTATGCCCACACGGCCCAGGGCC
The DNA here is from genome assembly GCA_009782175.1 of Cystobacterineae bacterium. Lineage (GTDB taxonomy): Bacteria > Myxococcota > Myxococcia > Myxococcales > Myxococcaceae > WRKR01. Next base: position 88,442 of record WRKR01000003.1, on the reverse strand, counting down.
TTAAGCTGCACTATCAGCTGACAGAAAGCATTGTATTGCCCCCGCTTTTGGAAAGCGCACAAAACTGGAGGCCCATAGGCACCCTTGAGGCCCCCTTTGAGGGCAGCTTGGATGGGAATAACCATAGCCTTTGGGGCCTGCGGCTCGACCTCTATACTCCGGAGGAGGAGCGCCATAGAGGGTTGTTTGGCGTCATCAACGCCCATGCCACCATTGAAAACCTTGGGGTGCTGGGCTTTAATATTGCCGGCTTTTACATAATAAGCGGCGTGGTAGGGCTTAACCAGGGGGGCACCGTGCAAAACTGCTATGTTGCAGGCAACCTGGATGCTCATGGCGCCTTCGCTGGCGGCGTGGTAGGGCTAAATGAGGGCGGCATGGTGCGCAACTGTTATACGGCGGGGGGCTTTTCTACCCAAGCCAGCCGCATAGGTGGCATTGTAGGGGTAAACGACGGCGGCACCATAGAAAACTGCTATGTTGTGGGCAGTGTTACCAGCACCTATGCTGTAGCCGGCGGCGTGGCGGGCAGCAACAGTGGCACCGTGCAAAACTGCTATGCCACAGGCCACGTCACAGGCTCCTATGCAGTCGGCGGCGTGGTGGGCATGAACAGCGGCACTGTGCAAAATTGCTATGCCACAGGCCATGTGAGCGGCTACCTGGATGTGGGCGGCGTGGCGGGCCAAAGCAGCGGCACCGTGCAAAACTGCTATGCCACAGGCAGCATTAGCACTCGGGGTAGCAGCGGCGGATCTGTAGGCGGCATTGTAGGGTACAACGAGCGAAGCAGCACCACAAGAAACTGTGTGGCACTCAATAGAACCCTCTATAACTACGATACGAGCACCTATCTGCCACCCAACATAGGGCGTGTTGCGGGCAGGGACTTTGAGCTGAATATAAACTATGCCCAAGAAAATATGACGATGGTTGTACCTGGCCTTACTATTAACCTGCCAAGCTCAGCGCTTGGGCCCTCTACCCTGCACGGCCAAAGCATAGCCCTTGAAGGCCCCAACTCGGCTGGCGACCTCCAGTGGTGGACAACGGCCACCCATTGGGCAGAGACGGATGGCGCCAGCGCGTGGGATTTTGAAAATATTTGGCAATGGGGCCCCACCCATTTGCCCATATTGAGGAATGTAGGCGGCAGGCAAACGCCCCTCATGTGGTAGCAAGCAGGCCCCCAGACAGCACAGCCCTTCCCCCAGAGTTTCAGCCAATGCAACAAAGTTCATCGGCCCCCCATCTGGGCCGCCAAGCTTTGGCGACTCGAGAAGGGGAAGCCGCAGGTATTTTTGCGGCTGGCACGCCCTATTTCTGGCGTGCGTGGGAGCAGTTAATGCTGAATTTTCAGAGGGGGCCTGCGGCCCGGCTCATTTCGCTTTCAGCGGCTAGCGGGCCCAGTGGCCGGAGCGGCCGCCGCTTTTCTCCAAGAGGCGCAAGCCTTCTATGTACATGCTTTTGTCTGTGGACTTCAACATGTCCCATGCCGTCAACGCGGCAATAGCAACGGCTGTCAACGCCTCCATTTCTACACCGGTGCGCTCACAGCTTTTCAGCGTTGCAACAAAATGCATGCCGCGCTCCTCCACCTCTATATGCAACTCTGCGGCCGTCAGCCCCAAGGGGTGGCAAAGCGGCAAAAGCTCCGGGGTACGCTTGGCCGCCATAATGCCGGCCAGCTTCGCCGCGGCCAACACATCCCCCTTCTCAACACGGTTTTCTCGCACTCGGCGCAAGGCCTCCGCGGACATGCAAAGCCAACACTCCGCAATGGCAACGCGCTCCGTCTTCTCCTTGGCGCCCACATCAACCATCTTCATATGTTTTCCCCTTCAAAGCTTGCGCTTCACCTGGCCTATAAAACAAGCAAAGAGAAAAGCTTGGGAGCGCCTTTTTAAGCGCTCTCTTCAAGGAAAGGCCGCTCAGTTTATAATATAATTTCTGGGGTTCTGAGGAATGCCGTTAATGCGCACCTCATAGTGCAAATGGGGGCCCGTCGAGCGCCCTGTGTTGCCCAGCTGGCCTATGGTTTGCCCTCGCTTCACAAGCTCTCCAGCGCTGACAACAATGGAAGCCATATGCGCATAGCGAGACTTCATCCCATAACCATGGTCCACCACCACCACCTTGCCATAACTGCCTTCTACGCCTGCAAACACCACTGTCCCATCCGCCGTCGAAACAATGTCCTTCCCATAGGGGCCCGCAATGTCTATCCCCGCATGAGTGGATTTGCGCCCCGTCAGTGGATCCTCCCTGCCTCCAAAACGAGAAGTTACCCAACCTCGCACAGGCCAAATAGAAGGTGTGGAAGCCCAACGCAGGCGCCGCTCCAACCAATGGCTATATAAACGCTCCAGGCTCGTCTCTCTGGACTCTATTTCCAGCTGAAAAGCCTCCAGCTGGCTTTTCAACTCCGTGGGCGTTGTTTGCCCCAAAGCCGCAGAGGACACTTCCGCGCTGCGCTCAGGCAAATCCGTCGGGCCCAGCGCCAGGCGCCTGTCCCCGTCTTCGCTAAGCAAACTGCCGTTCAGCTTTTGCGTCAACGCATCCACGCGAGCCAAAGTCTTCTGCGCCTGCTCAAACTGCCTGCGCACAACCAACATTTCGGACTCAAGCTGTATGTATTGCGCTCGCAATGCATAGCCCTGGGCTTGCTCCTTCTCCATGGCCATATAATGGAATGTAGCCAAAACCCCTGCCAACCCCAGGGCCAGAGAAAACCAAAGCAACCCAGAAAGCCGCTTTCTCCTGAAACCTTCTCGCTCTCGTTGCTCGTTAAATTTTAAAACAACTTGCCTAACCTGATCACCCATCAATGCTTTACCTCGAAAAACCTGCCTCCTCAGCAACCATACCGCATCAGCCTTATGTATAATTCGCTAACTTATCCGCTTCACAATCACAACCGTAATATTGTCTTCACCACCCCTGTCATTGGCTAAAGCAATGAGTCTCCTGGGTATTTCTTCAAAAGAGGAAGTGCCCAACACTATTTTCTTCATCTCCTCGTCTTCAACCGCATTGGCCAAGCCGTCTGAGCATAAAATGAAAATGTCATTGGGCTCTGTCGTCAGCCCCATAATGTCCACTTGCACTTCTTCTTCAAACCCAACAGAGCGGGTGATGATGTTTCTATAGTTAGAGCGCTTGGCCTCTTCAACCGTAATCATCCCCGCCTTGAGTTGCTCGTTGACGAGGGAGTGGTCTTCGCTAATCTGCTGAATGCGCTCCTCACGTATGAGGTAGGCGCGACTGTCTCCTACATGTGCAAATAAGGCATGCCCCTCATGCAGCAGCAAAGCAATCACCGTCGTCCCCATCCCATTCAGCCGTGGGTTGCTTTGCGCATCACTGAAAATTTTGGCACTCGCACGCTCAACAGCCGCTTGCAAATAAAGTGGAAGCGGCGAGTCTTTCAATGTCGTCTGCCACCCAAAAGGAGACTCAGGCAGCTTCCACAGCTCCCTTATTTCTCTGTCAATGGTGCGCACAGCCAACGTGGAGGCTCTCCCTCCACCCGCATGCCCACCCATGCCGTCGGCCACGACAAATAACTGCAAATCCGTGTCCAACAAAAAACTGTCTTCGTTGTGGTTTCTCTTGCGACCCACATCCGTGAGTCCAATGGACATAAGCTTCATACGCGTACCGACACGACAAAACCCAATCTAACCCAGAAAACAAGAAGCTTCTCAAAAATATGCTCCTTGGCCCCAAAACAAAGCATGCAACACCCGGCTTCAATGTCCATCAGCTTTCCCTGGCTTGTTTTTTCGCCTCAAAAACCAAGGACTTTGCCGCATTCAACGTCTCGGGGGTTATGCTCGTCCCGGAGATCATCCTCGCAACCTCCCGCGCTCGCTCTTCCTCATCTTGCAATAACCGAATTCTCGTAAGGCCATGGCCCTCTAAGTCTTCCTTCCCCACTTTCCAATGCATATCCGCATAAGCCGCAACCTGGGCTGTGTGCGTTAGGCATACCACTTGTCTGTTGTGGCCCATTTCCCAAAGCAATTGTCCTACAGCATCGGCTTCTTTGCCGCCCACGCCTGAGTCTGCCTCATCAAATATACAACAAAAGCACTCGTCGAGGCCCATGCGGGAAGCTCTCAGGGCCAGTGCAAGTCTGGAAAGCTCTCCGCCGGAAGCCACTTTGGACAAAGCCTTTGGCGGCTCCTGGGCGTGGGCAGAAAATAAAAACTCCACACTGTCTATGCCGTCTTCTCCCAGCTCTGTGGGCGTCAATGCAATATCAAATTTTGCAGAGGGCAGGTTGAGTTTGGCCAAGTCCGTCTGAATGCTCTCCTTCATTTTTTGGGCTGCTTTCAGGCGCTCAGCGGACAGTGTTTTTGCCAAGCGCATGCTTTGGGCATAAGCCTGTGCATGTTCCTGCGTGAGTTGTTTTGCGCGGCTCACTTCATTCTCAAACGCATCCCATTCGTGTTGCAGGGCTTCAAAGCGGTCGAAAATTTTCTCAAAGCTGCCGCCATATTTTCGGGCCAGGCGGTGCAACAGGTCCAAGCGCTCCTCAATTTCAGACAAGCGCTGTGGGTGGGCCTCTATGTTTTCAACATGTTTTGAAAGCATGCGTCCCAGCTCGCTCAGCACCTCGCTGCTTTCTCTCGCCATCGTCTTCCACGGCATGGCAGCTTCGTCAAATTTTCGCGCCTCTTCCAGAGCGGCCTGCAACCTCCCCAGCAAAACCAAAATGCCCTCTTCTCCGGAAAGCAAAGCGGAGGCTTTTCCCAAGGCCAGCTTCAGTTTTTCTGCTCCGCGGTGTTTTTTCTTTTCTGCCTCCAGCTCTATATTCTCGTTTTTTTGTGGGGCAATCTCGGAAATTTCAGCAAGCTGAAACTCTAAAAAACTTCTTCGCGCTTCAAGTTCCTCTGTTGTTTTTCCAAACTCTTTTTGCTTCGCCTGCAGCTGCTTCAGGTGCGCCATGGCGTCGCGAAGCATTGTCCAGGCGCCACCTTCGTCGCGGAGCATTCCAAACAAGTCTATAAACTTGCGCTGTGCAGCGGGCTCGAGCAAATCCATAAACTCTCGTTGCCCGGCAATATCCACCAGCCCATGCATCAGCTTGGAGAGCATGCCCACGGTGGCCAGGGAGCCATTGATGTATATTTTGCTTCGCCCATCCCGCTGAATGCTCCTTTGGATGAGCAGCTCATCCTCCGCTGCCGAAAGGCCCAACTCCACAAGGCGTTGCTGCAAAACCTGTGTGCAACGGAACAAGCCCTCCACCACGGCCTCCTTCGCGCCTTGCCTTATCCACCCAAGCTCCGCCCTTCTCCCGCACAGCAAATGGAGTGCATCCACAATAATGCTTTTGCCCGCCCCTGTTTCTCCCGTCAGCACCGTCAGCCCAGGCCCCAAAGTCAACTCCACCTCTTTGGCTACAACAAACTCACTGAGCCTCAACAAACAAAGCATCCATTACTCCCAGGGTGGACTTGTGCGCGCATTTGGGCATGGGGCATTGTACCTTTGGCATTGTACCTTTGGCATTGTGCCTTTGGCATTGTGTAGGGTGCATGGTGCATGTGGCCTTCAGAATGCGTCGCCTTCAAACAAATCCTCTAAGTCTTTTTCCGTAAACCCCTTGCTCAGTTCTGCGTCTCCTCCCAATATGCCTTGGACGAGTTCTCGTTTGCGTTGTTGGAGCGCAAGAATTTTTTCTTCAACGGTCCCTTTGGTTATGAGTTTATAGCTGAAGACGGTTCGTGTTTGTCCAATGCGGTGGGCTCGGTCCGTGGCCTGGTCTTCAACGGCGGGGTTCCACCATGGATCATAATGGATGACATAATCAGCCGCCGTCAGGTTCAACCCGGAGCCTCCTGCCTTGAGGCTGATGAAAAACAGCGGGGGTCCGCTGGGCTCATTAAAAGCATCTACGCGAGCCATCCTGTCGGTGGTCCTTCCATCCAAATAGAGGTAGCCATATTTTTTCTCTTCAACGCCACGCACCAAAAGCTGCAGCATTTCCGTAAACTGGCTGAACACCAAAGCACGGTGGCCTTCTTGCACCAACTCATCGACCAAATGCCAAAACCGCTCGAATTTTGCAGAGGGAGGGAAGCTTGTCATTCCAGGAATTTTTAACAAGCGCGGGTCGCAGCACACCTGGCGCAGCCGCATGAGTGCAGCCAAAATAGAAACGCGTGAGCGACCAAAGCCCTGCCTTTCAATGGTCTCATAAACCTTTCTGCGGCTCTCCTCCAAAACTTCGCGATAGAGGGCTGCTTGCTCCGCCTCCATTTCACACCAGGCAATGGTTTCTGTTTTGGGTGGCAAGTCCTTGGCCACTTCTGTTTTGAGGCGACGCAGGACAAAAGGGCGAATGCGTTGCTTCAAATGCTCTATAACGCTTTTGTCGTTTTGCATGGCAATGGGCCTTTCAAAACGGCTCAAAAATGTCTCTTCATCCCCCAAAAAGCTGGGCATCAAAAAATCAAAAATGCTCCACAACTCTTTTAAACGGTTTTCCAGAGGCGTCCCCGTCAAAGCAACCCGAGCATCGGCTTTCATCAGCTTGCATGCCTGGGCGGTTGCAGAGTCAGCGTTTTTTATGTTCTGCGCCTCATCCAAAATAACAAAGCGGAATGGAATTTTTTTGAGCTCTGCCACATCGCGGCGAATTAATGCATATGAGGTTAAAACCACATCGGCGGATTTGAGGCTGGAGCGCTGCTCTTTTCTGTCTTGTCCATGCCAAATAATGCAGCCAAGGGATGGAGCAAAGCGCTCAATTTCGCGCTCCCAGTTGGCCAACACACTGGTGGGTGCAACCACCAGGGAGGACTTAAGGCCTTCTTCTTGTTTTGTCTTCAGCAACAATGCCAACGCTTGGACTGTCTTCCCCAAACCCATGTCATCCGCGAGGACTCCAGAGAGTTTCATTTGGTATAAAAACCAAAGCCAGGAAAGCCCGGCTATTTGGTAGCCACGCAAAATGGCGCTCAACCCCTCCGGGGGAGAAAGGGTGGGAATGGAATCTATCTCCCTCAACCGCTCAATGGCCTTCTTCGCCTTCAAATCCATTTCTATGCTGGCCATGTTTGAAAGCAAATCCAAAGTGGGTGCTTGAGACAAGGGTACAATGGCTTTGGGTTTCTCCAGGGAGAGCCCCGCCTCCTCCAGCATGCCCACCACCTTCCTCAACTCATCCGCATCCATTTGAGCGAAGCTCCCATCCCCCAGGGGAATATAGCGCCGGTTAGAGGAAAGCCACGTCCGCAACACAGAGGAATCCGCTCGCTGGTCGTCAGCAAAAAACTCAGCCTTCAATTCAAACCAATCCAAATTGGCCATCCCTATTTGAATTTTCGGCCTTAAAAAAGAGCGCAGGCGGACTTGAGGCTTTTGAGCAAACAACACTTCCCACTCAGGAGGAAAACCCATTTTGCCTGAAAACCAAAAGTCTATGGCAGCATCCCCCGTCAACTCAAAACATTGGCTTGCTGAATGAAAGCCAAACCCTGCTTCAAGCAACCGCTTGGCCGCCTCCCGCTCCTTGTGGCTTGAGCGAAGCACCAACAAACGCTCTCCAGAAAATTCTTGGAGCACATAGCCAATATCCATGGAAACAGGCGCAACAGGCACGAGGACATGCTCGCCATATTTGGCAACCAACTTGGCGCAAACCTGCTCTGTGTTTCCCTCCAATGTCACAATAAATGAGGGCTCCAGGTTTTCTTCTACTTTCAAACCCTCCGCGCGAAAACCCAGGCGATAGCGAGGCAACACTGAAGAGAGGTAGGAAAGGAGATCATCCAAATGGGAGGACGCAAAAGACATGGAAGGCTCAGCAAACCACTTGCGCAAAAGCCGTGGAGAAAAATCGGACTCCAAACGAAAAAGCACCTGTCCCCACAAAACCCAGCTTTGCAAGCCTGGAATGAGCAGCACCTCTTTGAGCCCTGCACTCTCTCCGCTCTCGCAAGCCAGCCGAAACTCCGCAAGCAGAGAGCCCTCCTTTTGAGCCAAACAAAAGAGGAGTTTTGAAGCGTGTTCCGCAAAAACCAACGGTGTCCCGCGATAGATGACGCGCCGCTCTTTCAACAGGGGAAACAAGCTTGCCATCTCCTCATCACCCAAAAAAATGCGACCGTCAAAGCGCGTCTCGCACCGTGCCAATGCCTGAAATATTTTCTCATCCACTGGAGAAATACGCAGGCCCGCCTCCAGTTGGCGCGCAACATGCACACCCCCCTTCCCCGGCGCATCCAAACGGCGTATGTCCATCATCCAACGGTGCGCCTGCCCCTTAATGGAAGAAACACTGAGGCGATAAAAAAATTCAAACTCCGGAACAGCCGAAAAACCAGACCACTTCTCCAGCTGCACCAAAACGGGTTGCGCAGCAACACGCTCTGCCTTGGATTGGTTTTGGCTTGCGCGCAGTTTTGCCAGGTAAACCAAGGCAAGCCCAACAACGTGCTTGCAGTGAGGGCCCTTCTTCTCCCAGCCCGCACAGTTGCACGTGGAGCCTATGCCGCTGGAATTGGGCGCAACCTGCACCTCATAGCGCTGCCCTTGAGAGCCTGACACCTGGCCTATAATGCAAGCGTCCTCCACGGCAACAAGCAAGACACGTCGCGTCTCCGCATAGGTGCGGCCTTTTTGGAAAACAGTGGGTTGGACTTCTGCCTTGAGCGGCTTGAGCCAACTGCCATCATCCGGGTTTGGAATTCTCATCTCTCTCCCCAACGCAGTTTTTGGTGCAATACGCCAAAATAACTCAATGAAGGGTTGCGGACGAGAAAAACTCTGTTGTCTGCTTTTTGAATGTCAATCCAATCTCCACTCTTCAAAGGTATAGCTCCTCTTCCGTCCACCGTCAGAAAAACGTCGCTGACTTCACTTCTGAGCACAATTCGTATCTTGTGTTTGCTGGTCACAACAATAGGCCTCTGAGTAAGCGCATGAGGACAAATCGGCGTAAGGATAAGGCAATCCACGGCGGGGTGTACAATGGGGCCCCCTGCAGCCAGACAATAGGCTGTGGAGCCCGTCGGCGTGGAGCAGATAATGCCGTCGGATTTATAAATGGCCACCAGCTCACCATTTATCCACGCTTCGTGCTCCACCATCCTCGCCAAAACCCCCTTGTTCACCACCACATCATTGAGGGCTTGATCTTCAAAAATCCGCTCCCCCGCGCGATAAAGCTCACAACTGAGCTTCATCCGTGAGTCAACCTGCGCATCCCCCGCCAATACCCTCTGCAATGCCCCCACCACCTCCTCCTTCGCTATCTCCGTCAGAAAACCCAGAGAGCCTAAATTCACACCCAGGATGGGCACAGGACGCCCTGCCAATAAACAGGCTGCCTGAATTAAAGTGCCGTCTCCACCCAATACCAATACCAATTCTGCCTTCTCTCGCAGTTGCTCCTTGGGCAGCTGATTCCACCCCAACTCAGCAGCTAAACTGGAGGTCGCCCAAAAAGTTTGTCGCGGGAATTGGGCCTTCAAAGCCTTGGCCAACACGAGGGCTTGGCTCTGGCCAGGTTTGGCCACAAGGACAATGTTGCTTATGGCGTTGTTTATAGCATTCGCGGTATCCACAGCATTCACACCACTCACATAGGCCATATAAAGTGTTTTTCAAACATTTGAGTGCTTTTGACACCTTCTCTTTTTCGTGCAAGCTTTCATGCGAGGCTTTGAGTCTTCTATGGATTTATTTGAGCAACCGGCCAGCCAAGACGCCCATTTGAGAGCACCTTTGGCAGAGCGTATGCGCCCGCGCAGCTTGGAGGAATTCATCGGGCAAACGCACCTGGTCGGCCATGGAAAATTCTTGAGGCGAGCCATTGAAAATGGCAACCTCCCCTCCCTCGTTTTTTGGGGGCCTCCGGGCAGCGGCAAAACCACCCTCGCCCGTTTAATTGCTCAAGCAACCCATGCAGCCTTTGAGCCCATCTCCGCTGTCAATGCCGGCGTCCGCGAGCTTCGAGAAACCGTCACCAAAGCACAAGAGCGCTGGCGCTTTCACCGCCAAGGTACCCTGCTCTTCGTCGATGAAATCCACCGCTTTAACAAAGCCCAGCAAGATGCGCTGCTCCCCTATGTCGAAAACGGAACCCTCATTCTGCTGGGGGCCACCACCGAAAACCCTTCCTTTGAAATTAATGCGGCGCTGCTCTCCAGGCTGAGGGTGGTCAGCCTCTATGCCTTAGACGAAGGACAGCTTCGGCTTCTGCTTTCGCAAGCGCTGCACAGCGAGCGCGGGTTTGCAGGAAAACTCCAGGTGGATGAGGATGCGCTCACCCTCATTGCGCAAAACGCCTATGGGGATGCGCGCCAAGCCTTAACCATGTTGGAAATGTGCGCCTTCCATGCTGAAGAAAAAATCTCCACCCAGACGGTGGAGGAGGCCATGCAGCAAAACAGCTTCCTCTATGACAAGCATGGCGAGGAGCATTATAACGTCGTCTCCGCCTTCATTAAGTCCATGCGTGGCTCGGATCCGGATGCGGCCATCTATTGGATGGCACGCATGCTTGAGTCTGGAGAGGAGCCACGCTTTGTGGCCAGGCGCATGGTCATTTTTGCCTCTGAAGATGTTGGAAATGCAGAGCCGCGTGGCCTGCAGTTGGCTGTCGCCGCCATGCATGCTGTGGAAATGCTCGGCATGCCGGAAGGGCGAATCCCCCTCACCCAGGCTGTTGCTTTCTTGGCCATGGCACCTAAGTCCAACACTGCCATTTATAGTTATGAGCTTGCCAAGGCCTGCATTGAGCGCCATGGGCCTCTGCCCGTCCCCCTGCACCTGCGCAATGCCCCCACCCAACTGATGAAATCCATGGGCTATGCCGCAGGTTACCAATATCCCCATAACTTCAGCGGACACTATGTGGTGGAAAACTATCTCCCTGAGGGCCTTCGCGGTGAGCGCTTCTTCTTCCCCTCGGAGAGCGGCGAAGAGCGCGCCACCCAAGCCCGCTATGCACAACTCCAAAAACTGAAACAGCCCAAGGAGCCCGGCGAAGACGGATAAACCGGGTGCAGACCGGTTTCAGGTTGAAGTGAGCTGCGGCAATATACATGTTAAGGCTCGCTTCAACGGAAAACACCAAGTTGCGTGCGCATCTGCCTTGCGGCCAGGCCCCGGTGTGACACAAGTGCTTTCTCTTGAGGTGTCAACTCAGCCATGGTTTTCCCGTTGGGAAGCTCAAAGAGCGGATCATACCCAAACCCGTGGGAGCCACGTGGGGCATAGGCAATTTTCCCATGGCACTCTCCCTTGGAAAAAAACACCCTCCCGTCCGGGAAAGCCAAACAGAGTATGCAGGAAAAATGCGCCGCGCGCTGAGCTTCAAAACAGCCTTTGAGCTCATCCAAAAGCCGCGCAATGCGCTCCGCGTCACTTGCGGCATAGCGGGCAGAATGGACGCCGGGTGCGCCTTGCAGCGCATCCACGCATAGGCCCGAATCATCTGCCAAGCTCGGCAACTTTGAGGCTTGGGCGAAAGCTTGAGCTTTTCGCTCGGCGTTTTCAGCAAAGCTCTCACCCGTCTCTTCAACCTCCAGGCAAAGCCCAAGCTCCCCTGGAAAAAGCAAAGTGGCCACGCCCTTAAACAAGGCAGCAAACTCCCGGAGCTTCCCCTGGTTTTGAGTGGCAAGCAGAATGTTCATGCGTTTAATATGCTCTTTTGGATTTGGATTAACGCTTCTATCGCGCCAAACCCCGCTTCCAACATGTCGTTGAGCGTGGATTGACTGAAACTCCCTTTTTCAGCCGTTCCTTGCAGCTCAACCAGTTTTCTTCCTTCCAGAGCAACCAAATTCATGTCGACTTCAGCCGTAGAATCCTCCACATAGTCCAGGTCCACAAGCACATGCCCCTTGCAAATGCCTATGGAAACAGCAGCCAAGGGTGTCAACTTGGGCATGCTCAACAAGCGCCCATCCCCCTTCATCTTCCGCATGGCCAAAGCCATCGCCACATAGGCTCCCGTAATGGATGCTGTTCGCGTTCCACCATCCGCCTGAATAACATCACAATCCAAAGTGAGCGTTCGGCTCCCCAAGGCTTTTAAATCCACACAAGCGCGTAAACTCCGGCCAATCAACCTTTGAATTTCCAGCGTCCTCCCGGACTGTTTCCCCCTGGCCGCCTCGCGCTGCGTGCGCTCTTGCGTTGCACGAGGTAACATTCCATATTCAGCTGTTACCCAGCCTGAGCCTGTGCCCAGCACATGCGAGGGGACTCGCTCGTCAACAGAGCAGGTTATCCGCACATGCGTGTTGCCAAACTCCACTTGGACAGAGCCTTCTGCATGCAAAGAAACATGGGGGACAATTCGAACGGGCCGCATGGAAAGCAAATGTCGTTGAACAGAGCGCATGGCTCCTTCTACTATTGAGAAGCATTGTCGCGCTGCAAAAATTTTCCTATGCCCGAAGCCACCGCTTTGCTCAACAAACGTTGGTATTCAGGAGTTTTGAGCTTTTTGAGCTCCTCCTCATGAGAAACAAAGCCAAACTCCACCAAAATGGAGGGCGCATTCACACCCACCAAAACCAGGAAAAAAGCTTGCTGTACCCCCCTGTCCTTGGCCCCCGTCGCAGCAATAAGCTCCTTTTGCACCACATGCGCCAGGCGAGAAGACTCTTGTTGGAATTGCGTGCGCTGCAGGTCGACCAGAATTTTTTCAAGAATGTCCGTTTGTTGAGGCTTTGTGCTCAACGCTTTGTTTTCAAGCAAAGCCACCTGTCGCGCATGCTCCGTGGAGGCCTGTGCCGCCAAAAAATAGGTTTCAATCCCCTGGCTTTTCAGTCGATGCTCATAAGGCATCGCATTGGCATGCAGAGAAATGAAAGCCGCCGGCGCTTTCTCATTCGCTCGCTTTATGCGCTCCTGCAAGGACACCAACAAATCAGCCTCGCGCGTCAAATGGACTTCAAAGCCCTGTTTCTCTAAATCCGCTTTGAGCAACAAAGCCAAAGCCAAGGCAAACTCTTTCTCGAGAAAGTCCTCTGCTTGAGCACCAGGCTGTGTGCCCCCGTGGCCTGGATCCAACACAATGAGGGGAGCTGCAAAGCATAATATTTTTCCCAGAAACAGCGGAAAAACCCAGCTCATTTCCATGGCTCCATTTGGAGGGGTTTAAAGAATGAAACACCACCTAAGAAAGCAAAACATAACCACGCTGCACCAACTCCAAAACAGCTTCAGCGCAGTTGGCGTCATCCTGCTCAGAGTGGTCCAGCACCAGCTGAAAAATACCGTGGTTATAAACCAACTGCAAAACATCTAACTGCTCTTTGCTGAGCGCACTCAAAGGAAGCTCAAGGGGTTTGGCAACGGTTAATCGGCTCAACATCGGGGGCAAAGTCCCTTCCATGCGCCGAAATTCGTCATATTGACGTAAGGCCTCCATTAAAAGAACTTCTATAGGCTCTTCAATGGCATCCGGAAACTCTGCCTCATCCGCACCCAACAACTCAAAATCACCTTCATCCCAAGTGACAATCCGGGAAAAGCTTTTTCGAGGAGATATGCCTGCGTTCCCCTCAATGGCTGCATGATAAACATGCCCTTGACGCATATAAATGCGCCCTTCTTTGGCGCCGCGTACGGTTAATACGCCCGTTTTTTTGGAGCTGTGAAAAAGTTGCAGCAAATCCGGCAGGGGCAGCTCTTCCAGCTTCCCCATAATCCCCGTCTTCGTCACACGAGAGGAATTCGCAACCGCCGTTTGCGCCAACTGCGCTTTGGCCTGCACATTATCCACAAGCTGCTCTTTGTTGGTGCGCATCAGCTTGAGAATAGAAGTGCCCACAAGTATGCGATCGCCCTCTCGCAAAAGTGCCGCCTGCACTTTTTCACCATTCACATAAGTCCCGTTGGTGGAGCCCAAATCCTCAAGCAAAACCTTGCCATCCGAGAGCGTAATTTTCGCGTGCTTGCGCGAAACCATATCCTCAACCAGAACAATGTCCAGCTCAGCCGCACGACCTATGACGACAGGTTGATTGGGGCGCACAGGAAACTCCCCTCCCATAAAGCTTCCCGAAATGAATTTGAGGGTATAATTGCCTCCAGAATTGGAATTCAAATCGACGCCTCCAAAGCCGCTCAAAATAGGAACTCGCTCCTCTTTATCGCGTTTCAATTAAATTCATATACATCCTCGCAACCCGATGAGCTGGGTTTTTTTGGAGCACATATTCCCATGCAGCCCTCGCCTCCGCTATTCGACCTGAGGAATATAAGGCTAAACCATAACGCACCCTCGCCGGAAGATAATCCGGCTGCATGTGCAAAATATGACTCAACTGCTCCAGCGCCACCTCCCAATCCCCTCCCTCCATATGGGCATTCGCCAACTTTAGGCGAATATCCACAAACTCAGGACACAATTCCAATGCACGCCTATATTCCGCTATCGCTTTTTCAGGCCAGCCAGCGGAAGCCAAAATCTCGCCAATTTCTGAATATCGGTTGGCTATTTTTTGTTTAACATAAGCATCCATTTCGCCAGGAGGACTTAGACGAATGTGCCCCGCCTTCTCTTGTGCTTCACGCGCCTCCTCATACAAACCCATTTCCCCCAAAGTCAACGACAAACCCAACCAAGCATCAGCATAGCCGGAATTGAGCTCCACCGCTAACTCAAAAAACGCCTTGGCTTCCTCAAGCGCTTGGCGCTCGTGCGCAATAATGCCCAACATGCAAAATACGTCCGCATAGCGCCCCCCTGCCTTCACCACCTTCTGCAAACACTCCTCAGCTTCATAATATTGGCTTTTCTCAAAAAAACCCTTCCCCAGCGCCACCTGCTGCCACACAACTTCATTCATAATGCAACCTCATTGTACATCCACCATTTTCTTATTTATATTTTGCACATCCGTTGGCATAGCCATTGGCATAGCCACCTTGTGAAGCTGGCCTTCTTTTCCTTTGCTTAAGAAAAATGAATGCCAACTTTTCCCTCCTTGCCGGGTTTTTTCAAACTCTTGGCTTATATGCGCCCCTTCTCGCTCCACACGTATATTCCAACCCAGCGTGTTAGACTCTTTCATCGCCGCCTCTTGCCCTTCAAGAAACCACAACACCGCCTCAAGCTCAGGAAAACAACCTCGCGCAGCTTTCCATGCTCCTCCTTCATACACGAATTCTATGCGCTCAAACCCTAAAGAACGAATGTATTGCTCTTTTTTTGCATCAGCAGCACCCCCTTGCTCTCCCCAAACCCCATCTATATCCAAAGTGGCTATAACATGAGCCCTTTTTCTGTCCTCTTCGAGGATGACGGTGAGCCGCTGAAAAAACATACGCTGGATGCTCAAGCCTTTTGGCCGCTCCCCCTTCCCCGCCCTCAACACCCAAGAAGGCTTGCTCTCACAGGCCTTCAGCTGAACGAGTATTTCCGCTTCAGGGTTTTTCCATAAAGCACAGGCCCCCAACAACACCATAAGCATATACAACATGAGCATATGCAAAATGAGCTTATACAAAATGCTTAAACAAGCTCGCGTCCTCATCGCTGAAAATAACCACATTATATTATTGAGAAATATTTGATGTACTGCCCGGAGGCGTGTTCGGGGCCATGTCTGGGGCCATAGCCTCTGGGGCCATAGCCTCCGGGGCCATGTCCGGCGCAGCCTCCGGGGCCATGTCCGGCGCGGGTGGAGGCTTTTTCGCCTGCGGCTCTGCGTTGAGGCGCTCCAGCAAGGCCAAGGCTTCTTGCGTGGCGCCGGAAGCCGGATGGCCTTTAATGAGGCGCTCTAAACTCTCTTTTGCGGCGGGCAGGTTATCTAAAGCACGGTGCGCTTGGTATAAACCTAAGAAAACTTCACGCTCAAAACCCGTATCTCCATAATCGCGCGCAATGTTTTCAAGCCTTGAAATGACGGCCTTCCAATATTTTCTTTTTGCATAAAATTCAGCAACATATAACTCGTGCTTCGCCAAGCGTTGGTTGGTTTTCAATAACAACTCGCGGGCCTCTTTCACATGCTCCGAGTGGGGATAGTCTTTCAAAAAGACGAGCAGAGAAGAGCGTGCCGCGCGAATATTGGTTTGCTCTTTCTCATGGGCAGGCGGAAGCATAAAAAATTCCGAAGGCATTTCTTCAAAATAGGTTAAGGCGATGCGAAATTTTGCCCAATCCGCTTTGGCATGGGTGGGGCGGCTCTTCACAAAATCCTCATAACGCGCTCTTGCCAACTCAAGCTCTGTCCTCGCAAAGTCCACATCCGCCAAACGCAATGCCGCTGTTGCCGCAGCCTCTGAATAGGGGAACTTGCTCACCACCCGCTCATAATAGCGCTGGGCTACCACCCAATTTTTGCTCGCATAGGCCTGCTCTCCACGCGCCAAATTCTCCAATGCTTCCGTTGAATAAGTCAACGAGGGGTTTTCTGAAGCCGTCGTCGCACAAGCCAAATAAAGCCAACTGCATAGCCACCATTTCTTCATGACGAACACAAACCTCATCTTCCTCGGAACACGCTTCAGCTCAAGCTTTATAGATAATTTTCTCAAAACACATGCAATATATTTGGGAGTTGAAATGGAGAGGGAGCTTTGGCGATGCCTGCGGCAGCCAAAGGGAGGGCCGCGGGCCTAGGGAGTGGAGGTTTTCTGACTTTAAGGCTGCAAAGCCTTAGACTTCAGCTTCTGCTTTCGCAAAGGCCCTATTATTTTTTGGGCCTCGAGAAAGTCCAACCATACACTTAATTCGGTTTCATCTATGGAGGGGGATTTTATATAGAGTTCTTCAATGTGCTTTTCAGAGAGTAGCTCGAGCCCTTCTTCTAAAAACCCATCGAAGAAGCCACCAAAAGTGTTCAGTGGAGCAGCCAGCAATGTTTTTGTATTTTTTTCAAAATCCAATTTTAAATTTTCAAGTTTGTCCGCACTCAGAGAGGCCAAGTGTGAAAGGGTTTGAATGGACTCCAAAACAAATGCAGCGTTAAACTCTGAAAAGTCATGCTCGCTTTCATAAGCTTCTTCAAACAGGCAGGACAAGAAAAGAGGCTCTATGTGTTCCGCTGTTGCCCCCTCTGCGAGGAGTGCCGCCTCTGTCTCTGAAAATGCGGAAACAAAAGCTGGGTTTTGCTTCAAGCTTATCAGCGCGGCTTTGAGAGAAAGCCAAAACAAAGCACGTTGTACCCCTTCGGGTTTGTTGCTTTTGGACTCTAAAATAAGCTTTGCCATCTCCGGTCGGCCTGCCGCGGCCTCAGCAAAGCACAGCTCTTCTTCGTCCACAGGCATTCCTTTTTGAAGGAGCAGCAAGGTTTTTTTAGAAGAAGAGAAAGACAAAAAGCGCGCGGTTATAGGGTGCATAGCAAAGCTCCACACCAGCCTATAGGAAGCTCATCTCGCTGGCTCCTCAAAAGAGTGGCCACACCCTAAAAAAAACTCCCCAGGGGAACTCCAACATCCACAGGGGCATGGGCAGGCCCAGCCCTGCCCGTAGGTAGGTGGGCAAAATAAAACCATGGGCATCCCCCCCAAAAAACTTAACGCTTGGAAAATTGGAAGCGCTTTCTAGCTCCAGGGCGCCCATATTTCTTGCGCTCAACAGCACGCGCATCCCGCGTCAAAAGGCCTGCCTTTTTCAAGGGAAGCCGAAACTCTGGGTTGAGTTTGCACAAGGCGCGCGCCAAGCCGTGGCGAATGGCCCCCGCCTGCCCTGACAGGCCGCCACCCCGCACATTCACCTGAATATCCATCTTCCCCAGCTGCTCCAAAAGCTGCAAGGGCTGCTGCAAAATCATCTTAGAGGTTTCTCGGCTAAAATAATCATCCAAAGGACGACCGTTGACAACAACCTCCCCCGCTCCCGGTTGGATAATGACCCTCGCTGTGGATTCTTTGCGACGGCCCGTTCCATAAAAACTTGTATTGGACAAACTTGCATTGGACATGGTCATGTCTTCCCAAAAAAATTAAACCTTAAGCTCCAAGCTTCGGGGCTGCTGCGCCACATGAGGGTGCTCTGCCGTCGCATAAACGCGAAGCTTCGTCATCATCTGCCTCCCCAGCGCATTGCGCGGCAACATCCGTCGAACGGCATTGAGTATAATGTCCTCCGGGTGGCGCTCCTGCAGCTTCTCATAGGTGCTCACCTTTAAACCACCCGGGAAACCCGCATTGGGGTGCCTATAATAAAGCTTGTCCGTCTCTTTCTTTCCAGTAACACGCACCTTCGCCGCATTAATAACAACAACATGGTCTCCCGTGTCCATGGAAGGCGTATAAATGGCTTTGTGCTTGCCTTTCAAAATGCTTGCAATCTGGCTCGCCATGCGGCCTAGAATTTTGCCATCCACATCCACCAAAAACCAGCTGCGCTGAATGTCTTTGGGCTTGGCGCTATATGTCCTCTGCGACATTTCTTCAAACTCCGTTCAGGTATACCTCAAAACAAGTATAGGGGCAGTTGCTTTATTGAGGGAATGGACGAATGTCAAGTCCCTTGCAAAAGCCTTATGCCTCAACCCAGGTTTTGCATGCAACTCCCAACCACCTTTCCATATAAAATAAACTTGTCCATTTGCTTGCAACCATAAAACCGAATAAACAACCCTGGAAAACCAGGGCCCCTCTTCTCCCACAGCTCCCACAGCTCCCACAGGTTTAACCATGAATGCTGAACAATTCATTGCAGAAATTGACCGCAGAGGGTTTTTAGAGCAGCTGAACCGTCTGACACAAAAGTTCGCCTCTGAGCCCGCAAACCCCATCAGCTATGCCTGTGAAGGGTGCTCGCGTTGTGCGCATTGCATGTTCTGCCGCCAGTGTGAAGACTGCTATCGCTGCACCCACTGCACCCAATGCAGGCTATGCAACAACGCTGTACATTGTATAAGCTGCACCTCCATGTCCAACTGCGCTTATTGCGTCCAGTCCGAAGGCTGCAGCAACAGTGCCTATGTCGTCTTGAGTCGAAACCTCACGGAATGCAACTATTGCTTTGGCTGCGTCGGCCTCAACAGAAAAGACTTTCATATCCTCAACCAAAGCTTTTCACGAGAGGCTTATTTCAAGCTCGTGGCGCGGCTTCGAAAAGAGTTGGGGACAGAGCAACTTTAAGTGGGGTTGAACGCTCTAGACCGCTTTTACTGAGAACTGATTTGATTCTCCAGACCGGTTTCAATTTGGCATGAGGTCGAGGCGGGCGAGGATTTCGCGATGGGAGTGCACTTAAGTGCATGACCTGAGCGAAACCGGAGCCCAACGAAGAGATCATGTCAAAGTGGAAGCGGTCTAGGCTGAGCGTTTCTCTTGGACAAACTGCAGTCGCGGCTCCGCCTTTCGCAAAACCACCTCTTCTGTCAATTCGCACGAGAGAATGCCTTTGCGGAAGGGAATGTCATACATCAAATCCAACATGCGCTCCTCAAGGATGGAACGCAGCCCACGAGCGCCTGTGTTGCGACGCATGGCCTCTTGCGCAATGGCTTTCAGCGCAGAAGGCGTAAATGTCAACTTCACCTTTTCCAGTCCAAACAGCCATTGGTATTGTTTGGTGAGCGCATTCTTCGGCTGCGTCAGAATGGTTATCAAATCCGCCTCATTCAAACTGTCCAGCGTTCCTACAATGGGCAAGCGCCCAATAAACTCAGGAATCATCCCAAAGCGCATCAAATCCATGGGCTCAACCAGTCGCAACAAATCCCCCGCGCTGCGCTCATTTTTCCCCTTCAGCTGCGCACCAAAACCCAAACCTTTTTCTCCTATTCTTTGCTGAATAATCAGCTCCAAACCATTAAATGCTCCCCCGCAAATAAACAAAATGTCCTTGGTGTTCACCTGCAAAGACTCGTGCTGCCCATATTTCTTGGCACCCTTGGGCGTTACATTCGCACGCGTCCCCTCAATCACCTTCAACAAAGCCTGTTGCACACCCTCGCCCCCAACATCCCTCGAAGGAGAGGGCGCTTCCGTCTTGCGGGCAATCTTGTCAATCTCATCAATAAACACAATCCCCTTGGAGGCCCGCTCTATGTCATATTCTGCATTCTGAACCAGGTTTTGGATGATGTTCTCCACATCCTCCCCCACATAGCCCGCTTCCGTCAGGCTCGTCGCATCCGCAATCGTAAACGGTACCTTCAATAACTTGGCCAAAGACTGCGCCAGCAGCGTTTTCCCGGAGCCTGTCGGCCCCAAAAGCAAAACATTGGACTTGGCAAGCTCAACCTCTTCATTCTTCCCCTGAGCTCCACGGGGCTTGCTCGGCTTCTTGATATAAACCCGCTTATAATGGTTATAGACAGCTACGGACAAAACTTTTTTGGCATGCTCCTGGCCGATGACATAGCCGTCCAGAAAATTTTTAATCTCCAAAGGCGTGGGCAAATGCACGGGAGGAGCCAAACCCTCCTCCTGGCTCTCCCCTATAATGTCCCCACATAGACGAATGCATTCATCGCAAATATAAACGGTAGGGCCTGCAATCAGTTTGCGGACTTCCTTTTGTGGTTTGCCACAAAAGGAACAAGACAGGCCACCGCTTGACTCACCCTTTTTCACCACAATCTCCTCTTCCTTTGCAAACTCCCCCAAACATAAATGCTTCTTGTGTGCTCACCACTTGAAACCACCTCTTGTTTCAAAAGCATTCTAAGACTTTTTTCAAGTGCAACACACTCGCCCCCTAGCTTCGCACTGTCCAGGAAATGGACCAACTCACAACGGCCTGATCTCCATTATAGGGCGCAAAAGGCCACTTCCCCATTTCCTGCAGCAAACAAGACTCCAGGCCTTGTCCCTTATAACGTGGGTGAAAAACCCAAAGGTTGTTCACACGACCATTGTTGGCAATGGTAAACTCAATGGGTATTTCAATGAGGTCCCCCGGATTCCAACCATCCGCTATTTTGACGTTGCCCTGCAAACAAGACAACAACTTGCGCTCATTCGTATCCAATACCCGCCTGATGCCCTCCGGGTTCCATTGAATGTCCGTCGTTATGTCATCCACCCAAACAGCACTCCCTTTGCTCCCTGCTTCCGATGGTGCTTGACGTCGCCCCGCAGGAGCTTTGCCACTTTGATAGGAAAGCAATGTGCTCGGAGAAGACTCCTTGGGAGAGCGGCGAATGCTCGGAACATTCGAGCTGAAATCCGCAAAAGCCAAACTGTCCGTCAGCACGGTGTGCTTCTTCTTCGCCAAGGAAATGCCTGTCACAAACACGGCCACGGCAATCAACAACAAAAGCACCAACACCACCCCGGCAGCAATGAAAAGCCGCTTCCGCTTCACCGCAGCCTGCTGCTCCGAAAGCGCTTCAATGCGCCGCTTGGCTTTGGCCTTGGCCAAGGCAACGGCAAAAACCCCTATCTCACGAAAAGGTCGAAAAACCTCCCCTTCTAATTCTCTGGCTTCCGTATCCTCCCCCAACTCCCCCTCCAAAATTTTTCGCTCCAATTGCTCTTGGTCCCATGGACCTAAAACCAATTCGCCTTGACGAAACAACCAACGACTCGACATACTTTCATAAACCTCCAAAGCTGTGGCCTTCTGGCTCTGGTATAACGACCCATGCCCTCGCTCTCAACACCTCTCCACGCTAAACTTCCCTGTGCTTATCACCATATTTACTCAATAAGTCAGCTATGGCCTCCCGCAAATACTCGCTCTGACGTATGCGCGTCCTCCGCGCAAGTTGTTTGAGCGAACGCAACTTAACGTCATTCAAACGGAAAACAATAGACAATAAACGCTCTTTTGTTGGTTCCATGTGGCATAGAATCCCACATTTGTCTTGGCTGTCAAACTCTGTACCCACTCTATATCCACTCTGTACCCACTTTGTAGCTTTTGGCCTTGCTGAAAGGGGGGCTTCACGTTTGTCTTTTTTTTCGTTTGGCATGGAAGCTTTCAAGGTCTGCTGTCGCAAAACGGTAGCCGGCTGCCTGCAAGGCCTGGGTGCACCGCAAGCGGAATTCTGGCTCTGCCAGCAAGGCAAAGGCTTCCTCTTCTATTTCCAGGCGCGCAATCTCCCCGTGGTGGCGCACGCGAAACAGCTTGAGGCCCAGCCGCCTCAGGGCGGCTTCCGCGCGGGCTATGCGCTCCAACCCCAAAGCACTCAACGCCTCACCATGCGGAATGCGCGTGGCCAAACACGCCGCCTGTGGCCTGTCCCAATTGGGCAGCCCAAAATGCAAAGCGCTTGCTCGCACCTCTTGCTTGCTAAAACCCGCCTCCGCCAAAATAGAATAAACCTGGCCTTCTTCCAAGGCACGCCTCCCTGGGCGGTGCTCCAAAGCATCCTCCGCATTGCTGCCGTCTAAAATAACCTCTAAACCCCATTGCGCTTGCAAGGCCTTCAGCGCAAAAACCAAATTGCGCTTGCAAAAAAAACAACGCTCCACACTGTTGGGCACAATGTCAGCGTCTTCCAAGGGAAACATGTCCAGCCAGTGGTGGTGTACCCCCAATTGCGCGGCCACGGCTTTGGCACTCTCCTCCTCCTCCTGAGTGAAAAAAACAGAGCGCGCTGTGGCCGCAACCACTTTGCTTGCACCCCATACGTCTACCGCCAGCTTCAATGCCACCGCAGAGTCTACACCTCCTGAAAGCGCAACCAATGCAGAAGAAAAAGGCTTTAGCTTCTCATAAGCCTCCTCTATTCGCCGCTGCAACAACAAACCTGGGGCTGGTGGTGAGGAAACGGGCATGGCAACCTAAAAAAGTTATTTCTTCTTTCGCGCCTTCGTCAGCGCCGGCTTCTTCTTGGCTGACTTGTTCGCCGGCTTGCTGGCCAGCTTGCTGGCTGGCTTGGTGGCCGACTTGCTGGCTGGTTTGCTGGCTGGTTTGCTGGCCAACTTAGGGGTTGCTTTGTTGGCCTGCTTATGGGCGGGTTTATAGGCTGGCTTATGGGCTGGCTTGCTGGTCGGCTTAACGGGTTTTGGCTTGCTTGCCCCTTTGCTTGCTCCTTTGCTTGCTTTCGTGCTCGCTTTCGCCGTGGACTTCTGCGCAGCAGCACGCGCGGGTTTGGAGGGCTCAGCAAGCAGCAAGCGCTTCTGTGGCGTTTTCTGCGGCTTTGGCCGCTTCCTGGAAACCAAAGGCTCTTTCTTGGGCCTTTCAAGCAACTCCATCTGCACGCGTGAGGCTTCAATAATTTCCATCTCCGCAGCGTTCAACACCCCCAAATCCAAAAGCGCTTTCAAAACTTTTTGTGCGCCCTCCTCAATGCTTTCTTCGTCTGAGCAAATGAGCACTTCCGGGGAATGAGGTGGCTCATAGGGCTCGGTTATGCCTACAAAATTGGGGATTTCACCTGACAATGCTTTTTTATAGCGGCCCGTGGTATCCCGCTGAATTAATACCTCTGTTGGACAATCCACAAAAACTTCTACAAAACGCACCACCGTCCGTCGGGCTTCCTCGCGCAAACCCTTTGAGGGGCTGATGGCCGCTATCAGGGTGGCAATCTGGTTTCGCGTCAACAGCTCCGCAAGGTAACTCAAACGCCGGACAACCATGGCGCGGCCTTCGGGGCTTTCACTCTGCTCCGGAAGCAAAAGGCTTAACTCATTCTCATCCAAAATCTCAACACGGCGATCAACCTGCCGCAAACGCGCTGCAATATATTTTGCAATGCTTGACTTGCCGCTACCCGACATGCCAGTCAGCCAAATTGCAAAGCCATTCTGTTGTGTCATATTTCTCCAGTGGGCCAGGGGAATAGGGGAATAAAAACAGCACGCAAAGCCTATAACTCAGATCTTCCTTTTTTTCGAGCTTCAAAACAAGCACGGCTCCACCTCCCTTTGCATTCAAAACCGCCCCCTTGAGGCTCAAACCAGGACAGCTCCCTCCAACCCTCTTCCCCTGTGGCAACCACCACCTGCCATACCTGGGGCCAAAGCAATATCCCCTCAGGCGCAAGGCTTTGAAGGTCTGCAGGTGACAGCTGTGCCTCCCCACCCGGGTGCGAGTGTGCCAAACACACCAACGTGGACTGCCTTTGCTCTGCCTCACACAGCAGGCTCAGCCACCCTTCACCAAAAACAAAAGCCTGCCGAGGGCAACAAGCCACATTCTCCATGGGCTGCCACGCCCACGCCCCTGCCGCCAACACAAACAACGCCCCACAGGCCTCCCAAGGCCAAGCTTCTTCCATATAAAGCAACATGCGCTCCAGGGCTGCCCCGCTTCCAGGGGCTTCTTCTATGCCTCCTCTGCTCAATAGGCTTCCCAAAGTTTCACCTCTCCCAGGGCGCTTATGCTTCCCCCTCCTGCCTCCGGCAAAAGCCCCAATGCCAGCTTCTCAAAAACCAAAGCAGCCCAGGCTGCCATCATAAAATGCACCGGGCTGGGCTCCTCTAGCACCACACCGCTGCCTCTAAGCCGCGCTTCCAAAAAAGGCTTCTGGCTTTGTCGCGCAAATATAAAACCAGGCTCCCCGCCCCAACAACCCATGAGTACCCAAAAATCAAAGCCCTCTGGACAGGCGCATGGAAGCTGGCCCAAAAAACCACGCTGCCGCACAGCCGACGCAGGCAAGGGCGCGCTGCAGGGCTCAACGCCCTTGGGCTCCTGCCATGCCACAGGGCAAAAACCGGGGTGCAAAGGCACGGCGTGCCGGTTGAGGCAAAAGCCCGCAGCCTCTATATAGGCCGCAGCCGTCTGCAAAGCCGGGCTTTGTCCTTCGCACACCACTTCCGTGGAGAAAAAAAGCTGCTGGCCCGCTTCGCCCACACCCTCCAAAACACGTTGCCGCAAATAGCGCATAGGCTCATCCATGGCGCTCCCTTCTGCTCAAAGCACGCTCCATTCAAATAACTTTCTCTCACATAACGCCTGCTAAAACTTCTGCTCTCCACAACAGGGCAAAAAACCTTCTCTCTCTCACAAAAGCGGATGTTCATTGCAGCAACATTGCTTGTCTTTCTCTATGTGCAAAACCCCCGTGCGCCAACGCAGAGCATCTATCCAATATAGCGCCCCTGCGCCCTGAGAGGAGCAGGGAGCCTGCGCCAGGGCGGCTGCCCAAAAACCCAGCAGCCCCGCCATGGGCCCCAATATGCCAACCTGGCTGGGGGGGGCGCACGCTTTCATATCCCCTGAAAAAGCACACCTCAGGCAGGGCCCTCCAGGCTCAATGCGCATCAGCTGCCCTTTCCACCCCGTTGCCCCGGCGGATACCAAAAGGCGTGCATGCCGCACAGCCACGTCTGAAAAAAACAATTTGCTCTCAGCAGAATCCGTACCGTCGAGGATCAGCTCTTGGGCCGCAAAAAGGGTGTCCGCATTCCGCTCATCCACCCTTAAAAACAATGGCTCAAAAGAAACTTTGGGGAAAAGGGGGCTCAACTTCTCATAGGCAGAGTCCACTTTGGCTTTGCCCAAATCCTCGGGCAAATGCCAAAGTTGCCTGGGCAAATTGGAGGCTTCCACATAATCATCATCCACCATATAAATTTTGCTGACACCTGAGCGGGCCAACGAGAGTATGGCCGGACAACCTATGCCTCCCACACCCACCACCATGGCTGAAATCTTCTTCTTCATAGGCCATCCACTTTCAACAAAAGCCAGCATATAAACCCAACCCACATGCTTCCTTCAAAAAATGGCAACGGAAAAATGTCCGCCCTCCCCCAAAACCTCCTGGACGCCTTCCAACAATGGAGGCTTAACCCTTTTCCCTCCTCACAGGAAATTTCGGACAGCTGGGTCAATGAGCGTTTCATCTCAAGGGCTCGCGCTCTGTTCTTCGCTCGCCTTTTGTTCCTTGGAATGGTGTTCTTCATGTTCATCGTTCCCACGTGGAATCAATATTTCAAACTCTCAAGCCCCATCGCCTTGGGCATTTATGTGGGTATGTGGCTTTATAGCCTGGCCAACTATACCGTTCTGCACCACCCCGTGGCAGGCCGCATCTCCACATACCTCTCCTTGTGTTTGGACCTTGTCTTTATGGTGTTGCTCTTTGTCCAATCCGGGAAAGGCAACTTAGAAAATCCCCTGCTTGCAACACAACTGCTGTTCACCATGTTTTTTGTCCTCCTGTTTCCCAAACCCATCTCTATTTTGCCGCCCCTGCTCGTTTTGCCCATTACCTTGCGCTTGGATCAACTGCTTCAACATGGAATTAACGCCATCGACGTGCTGACACTCTTCTGGTATCTCGCCTTAAACTTCGTCATCCTCTATGTCCTCGTCTATCTCAATGGACGCGAAACCCTTGCACACAAAGCCATTGTGCAGCTTCAGGACAACATCCAAAAACATGCGCTCGCCGAAGAGCGCAACAGGCTCGCCCGGGAAATTCACGACGGCTTGGGCGCCACACTCAGCTCCCTCATTTTCCAAAGCGAATATCTGCTGCAGCTTAGCACGGAAGAAAAACTCTCACGCGAAATCAGCGAGCTTAAGTCTACGGCGGAAAATTCCATCGAAGAGTTGCGCCGCAGTGTCAAAATGATGCGCGGGGAGTTCAACCTCACACAAAGCTTGGGGGATTATGCTCAAACTTTTGCAGAGCGCTCCCGCCTCAACATCCAATTTAAAAAAAATGGAATAGAAAAACCCCTCTCTTCTTCAGCACAGCTCGCCCTCTTTCGCGTGCTTCAAGAATCTCTCTCCAATGTCGCCAAACATGCTCAGGCCCAAACCGTCATTGTTGAGTTGCTTTTTCTGGAAAACACCGTCTCCCTCTCGGTAACCGACGACGGCAAAGGGTTTAATCCTTCTCAACCTGTCCCGGGGCACTATGGGCTGATACACCTTAGAGAGCGCGCCCTCAACTTGGACGGAAATTTCAACATCCACTCATCCCCAGAGCAAGGAACTCAAATCCACTTCTCCCTTCCCCTCTCCACCTCCTCGTAGTGCCCCCAGGCCTTTCGCTATGAATGCCCCTTCAAATAAAACCATCAGCGTCTATATCGTCGAAGACCAAATCCAAATCCTCAAATCCCTTCTCAAACTCCTTAACAACTCAAGCGGCATTGAATTGGTGGGCACCGCACTCTCCGGCGAGTCCGCCGTCGTCGATATTCCTGAGCTCAACCCCAATGTCGTCTTGTTGGATTTGGAGCTTCCACGCATGGACGGCATTGCCGTCACCCGCGAAATTAAAACCACATGCCCCTCTGCGGAAGTGCTCATTTTCACCGTCTTTGACAATGAAGAAAAAGTCCTCGAGGCCATCAAAGCCGGCGCCTCCGGCTATCTCCTTAAAGCTTCAGGCGCCACAAAACTCCTGGAAGCCATTCATGAGGTGCATGCCGGCGGAACCATCATCCAACCCAACCTCGCACGCAAACTGCTGCGCCATTTCCACAAGGACAACGCCTCAGAGCCAACTGAAACACCCAACACACCCTCCCTCACCCAAAGAGAGCAGGAAATTCTCCTGCTCATTGCCAAAGGCGTCTCCAACGCAGAGGCAGCCAAACTCCTCCATCTCTCCAAAGCCACCATACGGACTCACCTGGAGCACATTTATAGAAAATTGGAAGTCGCCAACCGCGTCGAAGCCGTCACGGAAGGGCTTCGCAAAGGCATCATCCAACTCTAAAACTCCAGCACCAACCCGCCTCTCAATGAAAAATAGCTTTCTTCTGCAACACCTCCACACTGGCTTAAGTCGCACACAGGCCACTTGTGGCTGGCACCCGAAAAAGTGTCTCTGAAAAAATTCCAGGAGGCGTCCAGCCTATAGCCCAGAGGGCCATATATCATTCCCCCAACCGCTCCCCCTACTTGGTAGCCTATGCTGCTGGCCTCCCCATATGCACGAGCAGCCACTTTGCCCGGCTTGGGCTGAATAAAAAAATGGGCATATAGGCTAAGGCGCATAAAGGACAGCAAACTCAACTCTGTGTCCAGGCCAAGCTGTGCATAACGCCTGCGAAAATCCTCAGGAGGCAAGTCCTTGCTCAAAAAGTCTTTCCCCGCATAGCCAAGGCTCAAGGAAGCATGCAACCCCAGGCCCCCCCCAGAAGGCTTCAGGAAAAAATGGCGATATAAGGCTTCAGCTGACCAATGGATTTCTCGAATTCTGCGCTGAGGGAAAAAAACACTCGCCTCAGACATAAAATCCCTCGTCGCTTGCCCAGCGCCTCCTTCCAGACGGACACCCAGCCCCTTCCAAGGAGAAGCTGTCAACAAAGCCAGTGGAAAAAATTCCACTTGCACAAGCGCGCCTCCATAAGCCCCGGCAGAAAACTCTACGGTAGAGCCTGTGGGCCTGGGCATAGGCAGCTTGTCAAAAGCCCTGCAGGAATGTGTGCCAGGACGT
The DNA here is from genome assembly GCA_009782175.1 of Cystobacterineae bacterium. Classification (GTDB taxonomy): domain Bacteria; phylum Myxococcota; class Myxococcia; order Myxococcales; family Myxococcaceae; genus WRKR01. The sequence goes on along the minus strand of WRKR01000003.1, from coordinate 60,198 downwards.
GTACATAACGAATGCCACGATACACCTCCCAACAGAGCCATGCGCAAAAATGCAGAAGAAGCCGTCACCCGCGACCTTGCCTCCGCGGGAAGGGGGTCCGCAAACAAAAGGCCCGGCACCTCCTCCTGGCCTGTGGCCACGGGCTCAGCGGGCGGCGAGGCTGTCGCCTGCGGCTTTATGTTCCTTTCCAACACCCGCTTCTGCGCTGCAAGGGTTGCTTCCGAGGGCAACGTGGAGCCCGCCTGCTTTGTGGACCGGTTGGCAGAAGCAAGCTTTGCTTTGGCTCTGGGAGCCTCCCGCTCCTTTCTTGCAGCCCCACTCCGGGTTTGTATGTCAACCGCGGCGGCAACCGCTTTGGCCAAACGCTGCGAAAGCGCTTGCGTCAGCAAACCCTTCTCCAGAGGCAAACGACGCTTCCACAGGGGAGAGCCCGCTCTGTCCAAAAGGGTTATTTCCACATTCTCCCCCTCTATTTTTCCCCATACAGCAATGGCTACCTCCTTCAAATGGACAGCCACTCTGGAAAAACCCTCCGCCGTTTGCGCCTCCACAACACCCGCTCGAAAAGCCTCTTTCACATAACCCTGTCGAGACATCGGCTTCATCGCGGCATATTCCACAATCGCACTCTCAATTTGCCGGCTTAAACGCATTCCAGGGTCTGCTTGAAACTCCAGCACCACCACCGGGTGGGCCTCTTGTTGAGCCCAAGCTGAAAAAGCAATCACCCACAAAAACAGAACTGCTTTCTTCTGCATAAATTTTCTTTTAGGCCTGGAAACAATACAAGTCCAACACTCTCTATGCTTCTCTCCAGGCTTCCAAAAATAACCCTTGCCCATAGGCCACTCTCTCAAAACACTGCCTCAGCCTGGTGCCTCTTCTGCCCTCCAAGCCTCAATATCCAAATACCCATGCAGCAAATGTAAAAACCCAAGCCCTCTCTTCGCTCTCTTTTTGGGAAATATCTGCCGGCTCGTTGGCTGCTCTGCCACCTTGTTTGCACATATTCGCCACAGGGCTGGAGCATGCCGGAGGCAAAATGCTACCTCCTGCTCTCTCGCCTACCTCTGTTATTAGAGTCGCTTATTGGAGCTCTGCCCTGCTGAAGCTTTTCATGAGAAAAAACAGCTGTGAGGGGGCTCTCCGCCGCGAAAAGCCTGGCCAGAGGAGCTGTTGAACGCTCATGGGGCCATAAACCGTTGGCGACAAGCTGTTGACCTCAAGCCAGGGGGTTGAGTTATAGCAGGCAACCATGGAAATTGTTGTCAACGGCGAAAAGAGGACTCTGCCAGAAAATAGCTCATTGGCCCTTTTGCTGCTAGAGCTCGCTCTTGCAAAACAACCTGTTGCTGTTGAATTAAATGGTCAAGTTATCAAAAAACAAAACCACGCCACAACCCAGCTGAGCGAAGGGGACACACTCGAAATTGTCACCTTCGTCGGAGGAGGATGAATATGGACATGGATATAGCCCTTTTGGGAGAGTTGCTTCCTGTAGATGAGACGGAAACCATTATAAACAAACCCCTGCGCATCGCCGAGCGCGTCTTCCAGTCGCGCCTCCTGGTGGGCACAGGCAAATATGCTGATTTTAAAACCATGCAGCTCTGCCATGAGTTTTCAGAAACCCAAATGGTCACCGTGGCGGTGCGCCGCTTGGACTTAAAGGCCTCAGGCGAAAACGCTTTGCTGCATTGGATTGACAGAAACAAAATACAACTGCTTCCCAATACCGCTGGCTGTTATTGCGCAGATGAAGCCATCCGCACCTGCCACCTCGCCGCAGAATTGGGCCTCTCTCAATGGATTAAACTCGAAGTTATAGGCGATAAAAAAACCCTCCTCCCGGACATTGAAGAAACCCTCAAGGCCGCCCGCCTCCTCGTTAAAGAAGGCTTCACCATCCTCCCCTATGTGACGGACGACCCTGTCGCCTGCAAAAAACTCGAAGACGTGGGCTGCGCGGCCGTTATGCCACTCGCTGCACCCATTGGCTCAGGCCTGGGTATACGCAACCCCAACAATATACGCCTTATTGTTGAAGCCGCCAAAGTCCCCATTATTGTCGACGCAGGCGTGGGCACGGCCTCAGACGCGGCTTTCGCCATGGAGTTGGGTTGCGATGCCATCCTCATGAATACGGCCATTGCTGAGGCCAAACACCCCACGCGCATGGCCCAAGCCATGCGCCTGGCCGTAGAAGCAGGGCGCGAAGCTTTTTTGGCCGGACGCATCCCCATGCGCGCTTATGGCTCAGCTTCCAGCCCCATGAGTGGACTTCTGGGCATGGCAACGTGAAGTTTAAACTCCTCGCCATTAGCCCAGGCCCCCTGGACAACGCTTGGTTCCCCCAGCTGACTCAACTCTTGCACCTCGGAGACAAACTGGGGTTTTTATACCGCGACACCTCCAGCAATACCCGAAGCTATTTTGAGCAGGCACAGCAATTGGCAAAACTCTGCCACACCTCCCACGTCGCCTTCTTCGTCCACCGCCGCCTGGATATTGCGCTGGCCCTCCATGCCCACCTCCACTTGCCCAGCTATGGCTTAAGCCCCCGGCAAGCACGCCTCATGTTGCCACAAAACCAACTCATTTCCGTCTCCGTCCACAATGAAGAAGAGGCCTCACAAGCCCAGGGAGCCAACTTCGCCCTGCTCTCTCCTGTTTTTCCACCCAACTCCAAACCCGAAGATACGCGCGCTCCCCTGGGCCCTCATGGCTTCCTCCAACTCGCCAAACAACTCCCATGCCCCGCCTGGGCCCTGGGCGGCATAACCCTTGAGCGCCTGCTCCAACTGAAGCCTCTCCCTCAACTCGCAGGAATAGCCGCCATCTCCGCCCTCTGGCAAAACCACAACCCCTTGCAAGCGGCCCAGGCCCTGCTTGCACATTTGTGAAAAACCAAACAAACATAAATTGAAAAAACAGAAAAACTCAAAAACCCCACACCTCTCCTCCGCATATCAGCGCCCCCTCAACGCTCACCCCTCTTTTTTCCCCTTTTTCCACGCCCTGAGTTAGGTAGTCGCTTGTGGCTGACGCTTTCGCATTGGAGCTTTCCAACATTAGCAAACGGTTTGGCACCCATTGGGCGCTCGCTCACCTTAACTATGGCTTGCCCCCTGCACGCTCCCTCTTGCTGACTGGACACAACGGCTCTGGCAAAACCACGCTCCTGCGCCTGCTGGCTACGGCCATTCAACCTACGCTGGGCCAACTTCAGGTGCTGGGCTTTTCGGCCAAACGAGAAACCTCCCTCATCCGCCAACACACGGCCCTCCTCTCGCATGCCAGCTACCATTATGAGGACTTGAGCGCAGAGCAAAACCTCAAACTCCTCGCCAGGCTCCTGGGAAAACCCTCCGCTCAACTCCCCCTCCTCCTGGAGCGCGTTGGGCTTTCTTCTCGCAAACAAAGCCCGGTACGCCAATTTTCCGCCGGCATGCGCAAACGCCTCGCCATCGCACGCCTCCTCCTTAAAGCCCCTCGCCTCGCCTTGCTGGATGAGCCCTTCGGCGAGTTGGACCCTTCCGGTATTGTGGACATGGAAAACCTCATCCGCGAGTTGAAAGCCCAGGGCACCACCCTCATCCTCGCTACACACCTCGTGGAGCAGGGCCTCTCCCTCACCGAGTCCCGCCTCCACTTAAACCAAGGACGCATCGAGGAAGCCTCATGAAAACGGGCTTCCTCCACAACATGTGGGCTGTCCTCCTGAAGGACTTTCAAATTGAGTGGAAAACCAAAGCCCGCCTCAATGCCCTCCTCTTCTTCTCCATTGCCACCTTGCTGATGTTTTCCTTCGCCGTGGGCCCCAACGTCGAGTCCAAAGCCGCCCACGCCGCTGCCTATATATGGCTCAGCCTCCTCTTCGCCAGCGTCCTCTCCCTCGGAGAGTCCTTCCGCATTGAAAGCGAAAACCATGCCCTCGAGGGGCTTCGCCTCGCACCCACCTCCCTCAAAGCCTTCTTCCTGGGAAAAACCATCGCCAATACCTTGTTGCTCTGGCTCCTCTCCCTCCTCATCGTCCCCCTCACCTTCGCCCTCTATAACGTCGAGCTGCAGGGTAGCTGGGTTCTCCTCGTGCTGGTTTTGCTGGGAGGAGCTGCCGCCATTGCCGCCCCAGGTACCTTCTATGCCGCCATTGCCTTGGGCGCTCGCTCCAAAGACATTCTCCTGCCCCTGCTCATGTTCCCCGTCCTCGTCCCCGCTCTCGTGGCCTGCGTCAAAGCCACCACCTTGGTGGTTGAGGCAGACCCTATGCAACAACTCTCCTCCTGGTTGGCTTTGCTCACCGCCTTCTGCTTGGTGTATTGGGTTTTGGGCACCTTGCTTTTTCCCCACGTCGTCGAAGGGGATTAGTCCCTTAAGCTTATTGGAATTCCTCTATGTCGCCTCAACTCAAAAACAAACTCCTCGCCGCGGGCGCCCTGGCCATTGCCGCGGGCGCGCTCATTTTCGTCACACAAAGCAGCATAGGCCAAAACCTCATTTATTATTGGACACCCAGTGAAATGCTGGCCAAAGGCAGCGTGGCCATCGGCCCCACCATACGCCTGGGGGGGGTGGTAGAGGGAGGCTCCATCCAATGGAATGAAGCCCAAGGTACCTTGTCTTTCCGCGTTTGTGACAGTGAAGCTACCCCGGAAAAAACCTGCGTCCCCGTGCACTCCACCGAAGTCCCCCCCCAAATGTTCAGAGAGCACATCGGCGTCGTCATCGAAGGTAACTTGGGAAAAAACGCCGTCTTCTCCTCCAAACGCCTCATGGTTAACCACTCCAACGAATATCAGGCTCCCCACGACGGACAACCACCCGCCGACTGGAAAAACTCCGTCTCGGAAACCGCCCCCTAACATGAGGCCTTTATGAATTCCTTCCTCGGCTATTCCAGCGTCCTCCTGGGCCTCGCCTTCGCCCTCGCAGCCTTCGCCCTCGCCTTCATCTGCGCCTCTGCCTCAAAACCCCACCTCGCCATCTGGGTGCGCCGCGCCCTCTATGCCTTCGCCGCATGCATGCTCCTCTCTAACCTCCTCATGCTAAAAGCCCTCGTGGAGCATGACTTCTCCGTCAAATATGTCGCCCTCGTCGGAAGCCGACAAACACCTTTGCATATTACGCTGGTGTCCCTGTGGTCGGCCCTCGAGGGCTCCATCCTCTTCTGGGGCGGCGTCCTCGGTGCCTATATCGCCGCCTTCGCATGGACAGTACGCAAAGAGGCCGGCACGCAATGGGTTTGGGCGCTCGGCATTATGGCCGCCGTCTCCGTCTTCTTCACCGCCCTCATTGCCTGGCCCGCCAACCCATGGACGGCCATTTCCCCCATCCCCCTGGATGGGCCCGGGCCTAACCCCCTCCTGCAAAACCATTGGTTGATGGTTTTGCATCCCCCTACGCTTTATATAGGCTATGTGGGTATGGTGGTGCCCTTCGGCATCGCTTCAGGGGCGCTCCTCTCCGGCAACCTCGACGACAGCTGGGTAAAACCCCTGCGCCAGTGGACTTTGTTTCCATGGCTCTTTCTCACCATCGGCATTGTATTGGGGGCGTGGTGGGCCTATGCCGTCCTGGGCTGGGGGGGCTATTGGGCGTGGGACCCCGTCGAAAATGCCTCGCTGCTGCCCTGGCTCACCGCCACCGCCTATATGCATGCCACCTTGGTGCTGGAGCGCAAACGCAGCCTCAAAATGTGGACTCTCAGCTTGGCCATGATCAGCTTCATCCTCACCATCCTCGGCACCTTTATGACGCGCTCAGGTGTTTTCAACTCGGTGCACTCCTTCACCCAGTCCAGCATAGGCCCCATTTTCCTGAGCTTCATCGCCGTGCTCTGCGTCTTCTCCGTCCTCCTTCTGGCCTGGCGCAGCGCGCGCCTGGTCTCCCCGGCAGGCTCCATCGCCTGGCTTTCCAGGGAAATGGCTTTGCTGCTGGCCAACATCGTCCTCATTGTGCTCACCTTCACCGTGCTTTTGGGCACCGTCTTCCCCCTCCTCACCGAAGCCTTCCTCCATACAAAAATCAGCGTGGGCTCCCCCTTCTTTAACCAATATGCCTTCCCCCTGGGCATTGCCCTCGTCTTCCTCATGGGCCTTGGCCCCGCCCTGCCCTGGGGGAAAGGGGGAGAAAAAACCATCCCCAAACACCTCAAGGTGTCTTTGCTGCTCGGCGTCGCCACGGTGGTGGTTTGCTGGCTTTTTAACCTCAGAGAGCCCTGGTCCCTCACCATGTTCGGCTGCGTCGCCTTCGCAGGCGCCGTCACCGTGCACGCACTGCTGGCACCGGCCTGGGCGCGAAGTATCCAACATAAAGAAAATTTCTTCGGCGCACTCTGGCAAAGCGCCGTGCGCGCACCGCGGCGCTTTGGTGGCTTTGTCACGCATATCTCCTTCCTCATATGCATGGCCGCTGTGGCCGCCTCTTCAGCCTATGAGAAATCCAGCGCAGCAACCCTAAAACCCGGAGAAACCCTGCAAGTGGGTGCCTATCAAATACGCTTTGACGGCTTCAGCAAAGGCCTTGAAAGCAACCACTCCTTCCTGGGTGCCAATATCAGCCTCCTCTCCTCAAATGCACCCCCTCTCCTCATGCATGGCCCCAAAAGCCCCCGCCTTAACTATTATGCTCGCATGAGTGAGCCCATCGCCTCCCCCGCTGTGCACAATGGACTTTGGCGCGACGTCTATGTCTCCTTGGTGGCCACCAATGACAAAACCCCGTCGGCAACCCTCAACGCCTGGGTTTTCCCCCTCGTGGGATGGGTTTGGTATTCCCTGCTGCTCCTTAGCCTGGGCAGCCTCTGGGCCCTGCTGCCTCTCAAAACACGCTCCCCGGGTACAAAACCATGAGACCTAACAAACCCCCAACCCCCCCAAAATTCGAAAAACAAACCCTCTGGGTGGCCATCGCCGCCTTCATTGTCCTCGCCGCCTCGGGTACCCTCGTCTTCGCCATGCGCAAGGGCTTTGGAAAAAACCCCCGGGAAGTTCCCTTTAAATTGCTGGGCCAAAGCGCTCCCGCTTTCTCCATGCCTACACTTGAGGGAGGCCAACGCACCTTGGAGGAATTTCGCGGCCGCCCCCTCGTCATCAACTTCTGGAGCAGCTGGTGCGGGCCTTGCGCTGAAGAAGCCGCTGTGCTGGAAATGGCCTATAAAAAGTGGGGCAAACACGTGGCCTTCCTCGGCGTCGTCTTCGAGGACTCTGAGGCCAAAGCACGCAACTTTCTGCGACAATTCCCCGCCAGCTATCCACAACTCTTCTCACCCATTTCTACCATGGCCATTGACTATGCCGTAACAGGTGTCCCCGAAACCTATTTCATCGACAAGCAAGGCACCATTGTCGCCAAACATGCAGCTCCCATTTGGGAGCTGCGGCAGTTTGATGTTTTGCTTCAACAAGCCTTCTCCAAAGAGGAATTGCGCCAAGAGGCCCCCACCCCACCTCCTGCACCACCACAAGGAGCCCCCTGATGAATGCCCCTACCCTCTGCGCATGCCTTGCCGGGGCCTGGCTTGCCACCGCCCAAGCACAAACACCCGAAGTGGAAAGCCCCTGGCACGCCCCCACACGTGAAGGTATGGCCCCCTTGGCACCTGCATTGGAAGCGCGTGTCCAAAAACTCGGCAAGGAAATACGCTGCCCCATGTGCCAGGGCCTCTCGGTGGCGGACTCCACCTCCTCCTCCGCCCGCGCGCAAATGGACAAAATCCGAGAGTTGGTGAGCCAAAATAAAAGCGACGAGGAAATACGTGAATTTTTCGTCTCCCGCTATGGAGAATGGGCTTTGCTGGAGCCCACCAAACGCGGCTTCAACCTCATCCTCTATATGTCGCCTTTCGCCTTGCTGGCCCTCGGCTTGGCCCTCGTTTTCCTGAGGCGCTCCAAAAACAACACTGCCGTTGAAAACATGGGCACACCTCTTGCCCTCAACGTTGAGGCCACTTCGCCACCTGCTGAACATAAGGCCGCGGAAAATACCACTGCCGAAAACAGCCATGCCGCACGCGTGCTTTTGGACATGGATGCGCCTCCTCTGCCTCCACCACAAGGAGGTGAGGCCATGGCCCTCTATGCACGCTATGAAAATGTGCTTGGGCAATTCCGAGAGCAACGTGAAGAGCGACACCTGCTCTCCACAGCAGAGGCCGACAAGGAAGAGGCGAGGCTTTTGGAAGAGGCTGTCTGCTGCTTGAAAAAACTCGATGAAGCCTCGGCTGCTTTCGGCACACAACAAGCCCCGGCTCCCCAAAACCCTTCCGCTTCTTCCCGTCAACGCCTGTGGCTCGCCGCCGTGGGAGGCCTCCTCGTCGGCTGCTTTGCCGTCCTCGCCTCTATGCAATTGTTTGAGCAAGCCAAGCTTTCTCCCCCTGCCTCTCCCCAGGAGGATATGCCACATGTCCCTGCTCATAGGGAAGATGTAGCGTTGAAGGCCGCCTTTGAATATTTTCGAATGAACCCGGCTGATTTGGACGGGGCTGCTTATTTAACCAAACTCCACATTCAACGCAGACAATGGGATGCCGCCACCACACTCGTCTTAGCCGGCTCCAGTGCGGATCCGCTCCATGTGCCATTCCGCATTTACCGCTGCGTGCTTGAAGGCATGCAGCCCAACCTGAGACGCGAACGAGCGGACGAGTTGGCCAAGCTCTTTGCCACCTATGACGGGGCCTATGAGGCCGCCTTTTGGGCCGCCGCATTCTACCGCGTGCTGGGCGACAACCCCCAAGCCCTGGCCATGCTCCAAGCCTTCAAAGAGAGCGCCCCCCTGGAAGAGTTGCCACCCGAGTTGGATGAATGGATTGCCGAAATTCAAGCCTTGCCGCCAACCCATGCCACCCCCTAAAAAAAACAACATTTTTTAAACAACCCGGGGGGGCCTTCTTTTGTCATCACCGGGCATCCCTGGTGTTGCCTGTGCAACCCCCTCACAGAAAACATGGCTTCCTTGTCTGAGGGGAAAAGAAGGCCCCATAGACCGGTTTCAGGTTAAACTGATTTGATTATCCAGACCGGTTTCAATTTGACATGAGGTCGAGGCGGGCGAGGCCCCAATTCCGAGGGGCAGGCGCGATGGGAGTGCACTTAAGTGCATGACCTGAGCGAAACCGGAGCCCTAACGGAACGGAGGGGATGATCTGAAAAAGCTTGCTTTTTCAGATCATCCACGGAGTGGAGTAGACGAGCTTTAGCTCGTCTCACGAAGAGATCATGTCAAAGTGAAAGCGGTCTAGCTTACCAGGCTTGCCTGCGTTGGTGGGCTTGCCCAAGCAGCTTGAGCAAAGCCTGGCCTTTGGGCTCTTCTTCCAAGGCTGCCCGCAGGCGACACAGCTCGGATTGATAGCGCTCCATGGCCCCAAGCAACGCCTCTTTGTTGGCCATGCAAATGTCTTCCCAAAGCGAAGGCTCACTCTTCGCAAGCCGCATGAAACTAAAAAACCCAGGCCCCATGCCCGCACACAAGCGCTGGCTCTCTCCCTCCAAAGCATTGGCCAAAGCAAAAGCCAACAGGTGAGGCAAATGACTCGTAAAAGCCAAAACCTCGTCATGCTCCTTGGCTTCCATTTCTAACACCTGGGAGCCCAGCGCTTGCCAAAAAGCCGTCACCTCCGCCCGGGCCTGCGCAGCCAAACCTTCATGCGGAACCAACAACAACTTGCTGCCTGCAAACAAATCCGCCCGCGCCGCAAGTGCCCCCGTCCTCTCATTGCCCGCCATGGGGTGACAGGGGACAAAACGGGCCGGCACATGCCCAAAAAATGCCTTCACCTGCGCAAGTACATTCTGCTTGCTGCTCCCTACATCCATCCACAACACACCCTGGTTGAGGGCAGGCCCCAACTGCTCAAGTATTTTTGGCAAATAACGCATGGGCATGGCCAAACACAACAAATCCGCCTCCACCACCTTCCCCATGGGGACTGCTTCGTCTATGGCCCCTATGCGGAGCGCTTCCTCAAGCGCTTGAGGCTTGTCATCCGCCCCCCATATGCGGAGTTGAGCAAAGGCCCTCTTGGCCGCCAACCCCAATGAGGCCCCCATAAGGCCTGTGCCAACAACAGCCATATTCCTCAAATTTTTTAGCATGCGCCTGCCTCTGCTCCATAGAGGTGAATGCCTCTTAAAAAACCAATAAAAACAAAAGAAACCTAACAAAACTGAGGATACAGCTTTCTTGGGCTCTGTGAGAAAAAACATCTCCCCTTTGTGGGCCATGCCTCAGAGTAGCCAGGTGGCGTCTACCCCTATTTGAAGGGATGAAAAAAATCGGCTAGAGTGCTCAGAGAATATTTACAATTTATAAATTACACACTAAAAGGCCGATCAACAAAGAGGGGAAAAAGCAGGGGAATAGAGAGCGACAAGGCAACAGGGCAACACAGCAAAAGCGGCAAAACTCCGGCCCGTGGGGACGTTGGGGATGATGCATTAAGTCAACAAAAGCACTTCCACTATTTGGAGCTTAAGGATGAAAGGTTTGTTCGGCGATTTGCAAACGATGCCCACAGAAGAAGTGGTTGTCTATTTAGGCAAGCAAAAGGCCTCGGGAACGCTTAACCTTGAGCGCGCGTGGATGCACAAACAGTTGCGCCTGCAAAAGGGGACGGTTGTCAACGCAAGCTCGAATGATCCACGCGAGTTTCTCGGCCAGTTCCTCATTAACTTAGGCTATATTACGGAGGAGCAATTTCACCGCGCCTATGAAACACAAAAACAAACCAAAATTTTCTTAGGGCGCATTCTCATTATGATTGGGGCCGTCACCGAAGAAATGCTCCTCTCGGTGCTCAACCTCAAAATGCGCGAAACCCTCTTTGAGGCCTTCCTCTGGGAAGAGGGTAGCTTTGCTTTCCTTCCTGAAGAAGCACAAGCCACTCAAACAGAATTGAAACTCTCCGCGCCTCTGCTCGAAATGTATGCCAATGGAAAGCAAAGAAAAGAGCAATGGAAAACCTTCCGCCAAATGCTCCCTTCCACAGACATCCATTTTCGCGTTTCCAAAGAAAAATTCTCAGACATATTGTTTAAAACTTCTCTGGTTTCGCGGATTGTGCGCTTGGCAGAAGAAAACCACAACCTCGCCGAAATTGCCCTGCAACTGCATGCCACGGACTTCTTCCTCTTCCAACACATTTATGCACTCATTCAAGCAGGCATTCTCACCCCCAAAACCAAGGATGAGCCCTTGTTTAATACGCCTGAAGAAGAAGCCGTCTCCACCAGCAAAGACTTGCTCCTCCAGGCACAGTCCTGCCTCAAAGAAGGAGAGCTGCGCGAAGCCTCTTTGCTGGCCAAACGTGCCCATGCACGTACGCCCACAACCGAAACCCAGGCACTCTCACAATCCACAGAAAGCCACCTGCTCAATGAATTGCGCACCAAATGGCTGGAACAAAAACGTACACCCATCCTCACCATCCCTGTGGAGCAAATTAAACAATTGTCGCTGACACCACCTGAGCGCTATCTCCTCTCACGCATTGATGGAAAACGCAGCTTGTCGGCCATTATTTATGTCAGCCCCCTGCGTGAGGTGGAGGCCATCAGCTTTTTTGAGCGCTTCTGGGAAAAAGGTTGGGTGAAATTCCTGCAGTCCGACAGCGCAGACACCATGCCCATTTCCAGCTCCAGCTCAACCCACCCGGCTCTCCCACTCCCTAAAACAGTCGGAGAGTCTCCCACTTAAAATACCCGGGGAGGAAATACATTTGCCAAGGCTTTTGGCAATTTGCTAGAAGCTCTCCCTGCAAACAAAAGCCAATAAAACAGCTTTGAAAAACTGCAAAACAAAACGCTAAGGCTATTATACTTTGGCTATTCTATTTTTTTGAAGACAGAGGACCTTATGAAGGCAAACGCAGTGGTTGCTCTCGTGGTTGGCTTGGCCCTTGGTTTCACCCTGGGCAGCATGGTGGGCCCCTTCGGGGAAAAAACGCCTGCACATGCAGAAATAAAAAAAGTCGACGGCAAAAGGACGGATTTTGGCCAGCAGCCGTCTCGCTCCCCAGAAAACAAACTTCAACCACCCTCTCAGCCCACACAGCCTGCACCCAGGCTACCTCGGCCAGCACAGCCCATTCCCAACACCCGCTATAAAGTCCCCGTGGGGAATTCACCCGTCCTGGGCCCCATGGATGCTCTGGTTACTGTCGTCGTTTTTTCGGATTATCAATGCCATTTCTGCGCAAGGTTGGATGGAACGCTTTTGCAGCTCCACCAAGAAATGGCCGAAAAAGGAAAACCCTTTCGCATCGTCAGCAAACACTTCCCTCTGGACTTCCACAAAGAAGCCAGGCCTGCAGCCATGGCCGCTTTGGCCGCGGGCGCTCAAGGCAAATATTGGCAAATGCACGAGTTGCTCTTCAAAAACATGAGAGCCCTGGATGCGGCTTCCTTGCAAAGCTATGCCACACAGCTTGGCCTCAACATGCTCAAATTCAAGGCAAGCTTGAAAAACCCAACCTTCGAAGCTCAAATAGAGGCGGACATGGCGCTGGGCCTCAAAATGGGTGTACGGGGAACGCCGGGCTCGTTTTTCAACGGACGCTTCGTCTCTGGAGCCAGGCCCAAAGAGGATTTGGAAGCCCTCATTAACGAGGAAATGCTCAAAGCACAGGAGCTGGTCAGCCAGGGCACAAGCGCAGCTAAAGTCTATGAGAAAATTCTGGAAACCGCTCTGGAAGAGGCCCCCAAACCAGAGGCCCCAAAACCCGTCATCAAAGACAACATCCCCATTCCCAACAACGCTCCAAGCAAAGGGCCCCAGGATGCTCCCGTCACCATGCTTATTTGGTCAGATTTTGAATGCCCTTATTGTTCCAGAGTCGTCCCTACACTTCATGCACTTGCGCAGAAATATGCTGTCCAAGTGAGGTTTGTTTTCAGGCACCTCCCCCTGCATTTCCACAAAAACGCTCAAAAAGCTGCAGAGGCAACCATGGCCGCTCATGCACAAGGCAAGTTTTGGGAAATGCACGACCTGCTCTTCCAAAACCAAAAAGCCCTGGATGAGGCTTCTCTCATCTCCTATGCCCAAAAATTGAATTTGGACGTGAGAAAATTCCAAGAGGCCTTGGATAGAGGCACCTATGCCGATTATGTCAAACAGGACTCGGCAACCGCTAGCGCATATTCCATTACGGGAACGCCTACTTTCATTATTAACGGCCAAGCGCTTTCAGGCGCACAGCCCCAAGCAAAGTTTGAAGAAGCCATTGAGGCTGCACTGAAAAAACCACCTCCTCAAAAATGAAAACCGGCCCCGGGGTGGCCCCCCCAGCTCAACCCCTCACAAAGGCGGAGAGGCTTTATGCACTCCCCGCCTCGTTGAAAAATTTTTCCATCCGCCTCAACGCTTTTTAGGCCTTGCCGCTCGTGGAGAAAGAAAGGACAAGCCGCATGCTCGCTGGGCTATGCAGACGTGAAGGCCTTAGGCGCATGCTCAGGTTTGGCTGTGTGGGCCTGCTCAACACGGCCATTGCCTTTGGCCTCTATATGCTTTTCTCCGCAGTGCTCAGCATCTATCTGTCCAATGTCCTTTCTTGGAGCCTGGCTTGCTTGTTCAGCTATTTTATGAACAGGGCCTGGACATTTCGCGCGGCGGACACAGGGTTTTCGCCCTTGCTCAGGTTTGTGTGTGTCAACCTGGCAAGCCTTGGGCTTGGCCTTATAACCATGTATATACTCGCCTCCTTGGGCGGCGGCCGCATATGGAGTTATGTGCTCTCCTTGCCCGTCACCATGACGGCAAGCTATGTGGGCTATCGCTTTTGGAGCTTTAAAAAGGTGGGTGCCAGAAATCCGCCCTAAAACAAACTTAAAAGCTCGCTTAGCTCGAGGCCAAAGGCGCCTGCTTTGTTGCCTTGGGTTTTATTTCCTGCTGCCACGCGGCTGCCGCTGCCTTAAGTGCCTCCTCCTCCACATGGACAAGTGTACCCTTTTTGAGTTGCGCCTTCCCCTCCACCCATACGTGGCTTATGGCTTCTCCACCTGTGGCATATAGCAAATGGGAGACGGGGTTATAGCAGGGAGACAAATGCAAAGCAGAAAAGTCCACCGCGCATAAGTCCGCGGCCTTGCCTGCTTCAAGCGAGCCTATGTCATCTCCCAACCCAAGTGCCCGTGCCCCGCCAATGGTTGCCATGGCCAATGCGCTATGTGCCTCAACAACACAAGCCTTTTCCGTGCTGCCCTTGGCCAACAGCGCCGCCAGCCGCATCTCTTCAAACAGGTTAAAGCGGCTGTTGCTGGCCGCGCCATCCGTCCCCAGGCCGACGTTGACGCCGGCCTCAAGCAAAGAGGCCAGAGGGGCAATGCCGCTGCCGTGTTTGAGGTTGGAGGTGGGGCAGTGCGCCACAGAAGCGCCGCATGAGGCCAACAGCGCCATTTCCTGCGCTTTCAGGTGCACAGCATGTACTGCAATCAGCTTGGGCCCCAGCAGCCCAAGCTGGTGCAGGCGCTCCAGCGGGCGCACGCCATGCACTTTCAGGCTTTGGTTAATTTCGTCGCGTGTCTCGTGCAGGTGCGTGTGCAAGGGCATATGCAGCTCCTTGGCCAAGGCCACGGCCCGTTTAAAGCTGCCGTCGGAAACGGAATAGGGCGCGTGCGGTGCCATGCAGAAGGAGAGTTGCGGCCTGCCGCGCAAGGCTTTGTGGGCGGCCAAGCCTTGGGCAAAATAGCCCTCTGCCTCTTTGGCATAGGCACTGGGGAAGTCAAGCACCGTTAAACCCAGCACCGCCCGAATTCCTGAAGCCCTCACCGCTTCCGCTGCCGCCTCCGGGAAAAAATACATGTCATTAAAACACGTCACCCCACCACGCAACATTTCAGCACAGGCCAAAAGTGTTCCCTCATAAACAAAGCGAGGAGAAACATGTTTCGCTTCTGCGGGCCAAATATGTTCCGAAAGCCAGGTGCTCAACGGCAAATCATCGGCAATGCCGCGCAAGAGGCTCATGGCCGCATGGCAATGCAGGTTAACCAACCCCGGCATCAACAAATGCGTTTCAAGTGTTTCTGTTTCGCGTGCAACAAAACGCTCCCGGGCTTCATGGGCAGGCAGCACCGCCACAATATGCCCCTTGTCCACCACCAACGCATGGCGCTCAAGCACGAGGCCGGCGGGGATGATGGGTAGCAGCCAGCGGGGAAAAATGAGGAGCTCAACGGCTTGTTGCATGGCCATCCCCAATGAGAAAGTTTGCTTAGCTGAGCATTCAACACTCTCTTCCTTTGAGCAAACTTATTTGTAGGCAAAAAAAACACCTGCCCCAAAAGCCCTGGAAGCTGCTGCCTGGGGCATACATGCGAAGGCCGGAAACGCTCACACGGGTGCCTTCAGTGGAAGCGGTCTAGCCTTCTAAAAAGAGTTTCCAATATTAAACTCAAAGGCAATGCTGTCGTCGTCTGGGCGGCGGTTTAGAGGAATGCCCCATTCAAAACGCAGTGGCCCCACAGGGGAAATCCAACGGAATCCAAAACCCACGGAATGGAATAAATGGAGCGGCAATTTGTTTTGCTTGTCTTGAAAAAACTTCGCATCCATCGCAAAGGCATTTCCCGCATCATAAAAAACAACACCGCGAATGTTCGCTTGAGGCAAAATGGGGAATTCCAATTCCAAATTGAAAATAAATTCTTTGTTGCCACCGACGGCAAAGCGCGTCGTTCCAGCATCCGGGCGATTGTTGGAAGGCACCAACACATGCGGGGAAATGGAGCGCAAATAATAACCGCGCACCGAGTCAATGCCGCCTAAAAAATAACGCTCAGAAATGGGAATGGGGCGGCTGGAATTCAACTGCTGAATATAGCCGATGCGTGCATTCGTCTTGAGCACCAGTCCCCAAAACAGCGGGAAGTACCACCTGGAATAAGCCGTATAGCGGTTGAGGACAAAAGAGCCTCCCAAAAAGCGCGGGCCCAAGTCCGCTGAAATATGCTGCAAAAAACCTTTGGTCGGATAAAGACGGTTGTCGCGCTTGTCCCACTGGGCTTTTAAGCGGATCATCGACAATGTTCCCGTGAGGTATTGGCTTGCAAAAGGAATGGTTGCCGAAGAGTTATATCCTCTCTCCACCTTCACCCACTCGAAACCATAGCCCAGGTCAACCGTAAAATCCTCCCACAAATAATAGCCCAGGCTTATATTTCCCCCCCAGGAGTTGCGCAAAAAACCCCAATAGTCGAATTCTGTGCGGAATGCGTCTGCCGACAAATTAAATTTCGTATCCAAAAAATGAGGGTGAAAATAGGCCAGCTGAATGTGTTGGCGCAAAGAAGAAACCATAAACACCGCCATCAAACTCTGCCCCCAACCCAAAAAGTTGTATTCTTGCACCTGCATTTGGAACATCAGGTTTTCATAAGAAGAAAAACCTAAACTCAAATTAAAGGAGCCTGTCTGCTTTTCTTTCACTTCGACTGAAACAATAACCTCATCAGGCCTGCTCCCGGGGCGGTGTGTGACTTCAACTTTCTCAAAATAGCCCAAAGCCGTCACGCGCTCCTTGCTCCTCTTCATGCCTGTTCCACTAAAAAATTCCCCCTCATAAACACGCATTTCCCGGCGAATCGCTTTGTCGCGTGTCCTCGTGTTGCCTATAATATCAATTCGCCCAATTTTGACGCGTTCGCCTTTTTGGATGTCAAAAACAACGTCGACAATTTTGTTCTCAACATCCAAATTCGTCAGCGGGTTAACGTTGGCATAGGCATAGCCCAAGTCATAATAAGCATCGCTGATGTTTTGAATGTCTTCCGCCATGGAGGAGCGGTTAAAGCGCTGGCCGGAGAGAGATTTCAGCTTTTTGCGCAGTTCCGAAAAAGGAACCAAGCTGTCCCCTGAAAAATCCAACTTGCCTATGTCAAAAGGAAGGCCTTCTTCAACGCGCAAGCTGATAAAAACATGGCGCTTGTCTGCGGACATGCTGACTTGAGGGCTCTCAACGCGAACGTTGATAAAGCCATGATCATAATACACAGCTTGAATCATCTGTAGATCATGCTGAAATCCATCGTCGCGAAAAATCCCCATGCTCGTCAAAAATGACAAAAAACTGCCTTCACGCGTCACCATGACGGAGCGCAATTCAGCTTCCGGAACTTTCTGTACACCGAAAAATTGAATTTGCTTCACCATCACCTTGGCATGCTCCGCAATGACAAAAACAACATCCACCTCCATGCCCTCAGTGCCCACAGGCTCTAAGCGGTGTTGAATGTCCGCTAAGAAAAAACCTTTTTCGACATATTTCTCCTGAATTTTTTTGGCGCTCTTCTGCACGGCTGCCAAATCCAAAATCGACAAGGCCTTGAAGGTCATCAGCTCCTTAAAGTCATCCGCAGAAAGCTCTTCATTCCCCTCATAACGCACCTCGCGAATGGTGGGCCGCTCTTTGAGCTTCACCACATAAACCTGTTGGCCATTGGCCAACTTCTCAATAAACAGCTGCACATCTTCAAAATAACCCAATGCCCAAATGGCATTCATGTCCTCCGTCGTCTTGCTGGGCTCGAAAACATCCCCGCGCTGTTGGCGCAATACTCGACGCACGGCTTCGGGTTCTACACGCCTTAGGCCTTCAAAGCGCATCTCCACAATGCTTCCCAAAGGCAAATCCGCTTCCAAAGGCAAATCCGCCGGAAGCGCAGTGGCTGGGGGCGCTTGAAAGTCTTCGGCCCACGCAAAGGAGGTTGGCCACAATGCCAAAAGCAAACTCGCATATCTCAATAAGGACGACTTCACAAAACTCCACCTTCGGTTGAGCCATCGCTTGGGGAAACTGGCTGCCCCACCTCAACACAAAAAAAATCCTCACTCTTCACAAGGCAAAACCCGCCCTTCATGCAACCGAAGGCGACAAGGCATCGCCTTCGCCGAAACCTCGTTGTGCGTCACCACGAGAGCAGCAATGCCCAACTCCCTATTGAGCTCATGCAAAAGCTCCATAATTCCAAAACCTGTCCGCGGATCTAAATTTCCCGTCGGCTCATCGGCCAAAAGCAACGCAGGCTCCAACATGAGCGCACGGGCCAAGGCCACTCGCTGAGATTCTCCGCCCGACAACTCCCCGGGTTTATGCTCACACCTGTCTTCCAGGTATACCTTCTTGAGCAAATGCTTCGCTCTTGCAAGGGCTTTTTGCCTGTCATCCCTGCGAATGAGCGCCGGCATCGCAACATTCTCCAGCGCCGTAAACTCCGGCAACAAATGGTGTGCCTGAAAAACAAAGCCAATGGTGCTGTTGCGAAACTCGGCTAACTCAGCATCATTCAGCATGAAAACGGACTTCCCGAGGCATTCCACTTCCCCGGTTGTCGGCATGTCCAACGCTCCCAAAATGTGCAAAAGCGTGCTCTTGCCAGAACCAGAGCTCCCAATCAACGACAACATCTGCCCTCGGCAAATAGACAAATGCACGCCACTCAACACCTCAATGCACCTTTCGTTCATAAAATAGGACTTGCAAACGTTGCGCACGGTTAATAGCGGTATTTCCTGGCTCACTCGGATTTTAACCCCTGGGCTGGCTCCACCTGCGAAGCTTTAATGGCTGGATAAACAGAGGCCAAAAACGTCACCAGCACAGCAATGACAAAGGCCAAAAATACTTGAACACCGTCAAGGTGCACGGGTAGGGATTTGATATAATAAATTTTAGGGTCCAACGGCAGCTCAATACCCTCAATCGCCAAACACCAGGCAACTCCCGAAATTAAACCCAATACGCCGCCGGTGATACCAATCTGCAACCCTTGCAACATAAACAACTTCACAATGCCGCCATTCGGAACACCCAGGGCCTTCAACACAGAAAGCTCTTTGCGCTTCTCAAGGCCAAGCATAATCATCGTCGCCACAATCAAACCCACCGCCACCACCACAATAATGGAAAGGATGATGCCCATAACGAGTTTCTCAAGCCGAAGGGCTGAAAACAAGGAGCGGTTCATCTCTCCCCAATCGCGGGCAACATAAGGATAGCCCCCCAATGCCGCGCCTATTTTCTTCGCAATGCGACGCGCATCATCCACATCCTTCACCTTAAACTCTAAACCCGTGGCCCCCTTTATATTAAAAAAGTCCGCCGCCTCCTTAAGCTCAATATACACCATCTTCGAGTCATAGTCATACATGCCCGAATGGAATAAGCCTGCGACGCGAAAAGCACGGCTCTTGGGCATGGGGCCTTGCGGCCCCAACTCGCCTCCCAACGGAGAGACAACGTTAATCCTATCCCCAACCATGACACGCAATTGCGTTGCCATCTCCCGCCCCAAAATAATGCCGGGAAGAACCACCTTGGGTGCTGTTTTCGACATTTCAATAAGCCCGCCTTCCTCCAACTCCTTGGGCAACACATCCACAACTCCAGAAAACCCCGAAACCCCAGAAACCCCCGAAGCCCCAGAAAACAACGGTAACCGCCCTCCCGCATTGCTTAAGAGGTTTTCAGGGTGCAGCAAAACATCCACGCTGGCGCCATGCAGCATGTATTCAGGCAAGTCTGTCACGCTTCCAATGCTTTGAGGCTCAATGCCTTTAATCAGAGCCCCAGCAATGCTGGCCTGAGAGGAAACCATCACTTCACGGAAAATAAACGGTGTTAAACCCGTCACACCAGGAACTGTTGCCACTTGCTCCATAACCCCGGCTGCATGGGGCATGTCAGCCCCGGACACCGTCACCATGCCATGCGCATTCGTCCCCAGAATTTTTTTGCGCATGTCATTCGAAAAACCACTCATAACGGACAAAACAATAATGAGCGCCATCACCCCTACACCAACACCGCCAACAGCCAAAGAGGCCATCAACTCTGAAGGCTTCCCTTGCTCAAGCTTGCGCTTGGCCAAAGCTTCTTCTGCCGCCAAGGGGTTTGTTCTCCCCAGTTTTTTTATGCGCGCTAACTCCACACGAGACTCAGCCGCAGTCACTATCCACCAAATGAGCAAAGGGGGGAAAATGCCCATCAACAACAACACCAAAACCCTCAACAAGGCACGAGGCTTAAACACTTGCAGGTGCTTGGATGCGACAAAAAACTCAAAGCCCAACCGCGCATCCCATTTCCCTGAGGAGGCAACGACAAAGCCCACGCATATGCCAAAGAAAAAACCCACCAGCAAAACAGCAAAACCCAGCAAATAGCTTGAGCTTGCTGCCGCACCCTCTTCTCCTAACAAACTGGCCAGGTGCATCAGCTCGCGCAAACGGAGTTTCCAGCTTGGCAACCAAAAAGCATCCGTATGCAAACGGATGAGAAACAAAGGCAAAGGAAGCCCTAAGTAGACAATGGCAAGGGTTGCTTCCGGAATGGCAAACTGCCTGGCCACCACAGCACCCCAAATGCCTGCTGCAAAAACCACCGCAAATGCCACAGCGCCCGCAAGGCTTAAGGCTGCAAGGGGTGTCCACGCAGCAATGCCTCCTCCACTCTCGCCGGCTACCCATTCAATATAAAGCACCACAAAACACAACTCAGCCAACAAAATGCCTGCTGCATAAACCAGAAAAGTCTTCCAATGAAAATCTCTAAACCGCAAAAGCCCTACATGGCCCATGTCGGTGGTTGAGGCCGGTATTTTAGAGGAAGAAGCCAGAGAGGAGGCCGTGGCAGCCCACAGCACAAGTCCACCACACATCAACACCACCCACAGCACTTCCACATTCCAAGCAAGCGAAAGCGGCGTGCCCCAAAGCTGGCTCCCACTCCAAAAAAACTCCACCCATGGGCCAAAACCCACCAGGTATATGCCCAGCTGTGCCAACCATGTGCCCAGCAACTCCCGTTGGAGCAAACATATAACTGTGCCCACAAGGCCAGTGGCTGCAAACAACATCCCCAAACGGCTGAGCCAAACACGCAACTTCATTTCGAAGAAAACCTTAGCAACGGAAACAAAATAACATCTCGAATGGAAGCCGCGTTGCTCAGCAACATGGCCAGCCTGTCTATCCCTATGCCCTCTCCCGCTGTAGGCGGCAAACCATGCTCCAAAGCCCGCAAATAGTCCTCATCAAAATCCATCGTCTCTTCCTGGCCGCGCTCCTTGGCTTTAAGTTGTGCCAAAAAACGCTCGCGCTGGTCCACCGGGTCGTTCAACTCAGAAAAGGCATTCGCAATTTCCCGGCCCGCCACAAACAACTCAAAACGGTCCGTCAGGTTGGGGTTGCCTTCGCTCCTTCGAGCCAGTGGACTTAAAGCCACAGGAAAGCCTGTCACAAAGGTGGGCTGCACCAGCTCTGCCTCCACATAGGCTTCAAACAAAATGCCCCAAAGCTCAAAAGCATCCAACGCCTTAAGCCCCGCTCGTGCGGCCGGAGGCAATTTTTTGGCCGCCAAAAACCGCAGCTTGTCCGCGTCTTCGAGTTCCTCCGGTCGCAGCTCCTTGAGGTGAGCCACAATGGACTCGGCCATGGAAATGCGCGTGTAGCCTTTGGCAAAAGAAAGCCGGTGCTCGCCAAAAGGAACGGTGGTGCTGCCGGTTACGTATTGGGCGGCTTCTGAAAGCATTTCTTCTGTTAACGCCATAAAGTCTTCATAGGTGGCGAAGGCTTCATAAAATTCCAACATGGTAAACTCAGGGTTGTGTCGCGTGGACAAACCCTCATTGCGGAAATTGCGGTTCAACTCATAAACACGCTCAAAACCACCCACCACCAGGCGCTTTAAATAAAGCTCAGGGGCAATACGCAAAAACAAACGCATGTCCAGGCTGTTGTGGTGGGTTAGAAAAGGCTTGGCGGCGGCGCCGGACACCAAAGGGTGCATCATCGGCGTTTCAACTTCTATATAGTCGCGCGCATCCAAAAACTGCCGGATAAATTTCACCAAACGTGTCCTGCGCAAAAAAGTCTCGCGGACTTCGGGGTTGGCAATCAAATCCAAATAACGTTGGCGGTAGCGCAACTCCACATCTGCAAGGCCATGCCACTTGGCAGGCAATGGACGCAAAGCCTTCGTCAGCGGACATAGCGTTGCAACCGCCAGCGTCAACTCCCCCGTCTTGGAAATGAAGGGCGCTCCTTCCACGCCTATAAAATCCCCCAGGTCCAATTGCCGAAACTTCTCAAAACCCTCACCCAGGGCCTCTTTCTTCACATGCAGCTGAATCCTCCCGCTCCTGTCGGAAAGCACCACAAAGGCGGCCTTGCCAAAGGAGCGCAAACTCACCACCCGCCCCGCTATACGGTAGCTGTCAACCTTTTGCCGCAATGCCTCGGCTTCAACACCTGCACAACACGCAAGCACTTGAGCAATGCTGTGCGAAGGCTTAAAGCCATTTCCCCAAGGGTGGACTCCCAACTCGCGCCATTTTTCTGCTGAACACAAACGCTGATGATAAAGCTCCTGCTCTTTGAGTCCTTCTTCCGACATGAAAGCGATAGAGCTGAATTGTCACAAGGTTGCAAGTCCAAAGGCAAAGCGCGGGGAATATGTCTCTCATAGGCCCCACACATGGCCCTCAAACCCTGCAGCTGCCCTCATAAAACTTTGGGTTTTCAGGTGGGAGGCGTTCCATTTCCTCGGTTAGCTCTTAATAAACTGAAAGCGAAAACAAGCACCAACACCGCCCCTGCTGCCAAAATGCCCCATAACAGCCATGTTTTCCAATCATATGCCGGCTCTAAGTCTTCCCTCGGTATAGGCACCGGTTTGAGCGCATCATCCCCTGCCAAGGTTTCAACGTGCCTAAGTTCCGCCATGGCAGGTTGCCAACTCTCGCCTTTCTGCTGACGCAAGGCTTCAAGGGTTTGCAGCAAAGCGGAGGAGAGGCGCACAGCTTTGGTGCTGCCGGCAGCCAAAGCATAGGGGGCTTCACCTTGCAGCATGAAGGCCAAAGTTTCCGGCCTATAAAAAAGCCTCAACGTCGGCACCGCAAAGTTGTCAGGTACAGGGGTATCCGGCACAGGGGTGTCCGGCACAGGGGTGTCCGGCACAAGGCGCCAATAACGGTCGCGATAAACACCATTCAAAGGCTGTGCGCTGGAGCGGATTTCTGTTCCCCCCATGTGCACAACATAGGCCAGCCATGCTGCTGTGCGCGTGCGCCAAACACCTTCGGCTACGTCAGCACTTTGCAGCACCCATTTTTGAGTCTCATTGTTCCCTGCAAGCACATCCACGCGCTCTATGGGAAATCTACCTCCAAGCTCAAAGGCAAAATAGCTTTGCCCTTGCTCCTTTATACGCTTGCCAGGCAAATCTACCCATTGCCAATTTTGAGGGGCTGTCACCTGCAACACAAACTCCGCACGCACCCCCGTCAAAGGAAGTCCTCGGTGGGTAGCCGTCAACTTTAAACGCAAATAACGGTGGTTGCTGTTGAGCTCTATGCGGTTGTGGCGCAACGCCTGCCCTTCTTTGGACACATTGGGCGCATTGGGCAAATGCAAGAGGGGTGCCTTGGCAATCAGCAGCTGCCATTGGCGCAAATCATCACTCCCCTCAACATCCACATGTTGCTCAAACGGCTCCGCATCTTCCGCCCAGTCCACAATCAACACCTGCAAAGTTTCACGCGTGCTGCCAACATCCACCAACCAACTCGAAGGCAAAACAACATCCCCTGCTGAAGGGCTTTGCGCCTTCAACAACCTCACACTGCCGTCTGTGTTGCGCGTTATCCACATGGCAAGCTCCTCGCCCTCTTGGGCTTGGCTTTCTTTGGCGGCGCTTGGCGGCAAGGCAAACCAAGGCAAGGAGACGGTTTTGGAAGAAGTCTCCACCTCAAAGGCAGGCTTTAACAAGGCGGCAGGAAGGGGTTGCCCCTTCGCATTGAAAACTTCCAAATCCAAAAGCCCGGGGCTTTGGAGCTTTTGGTAAACCTCCGGGTTGAGCATAACCTGATAAATTCCGCCTTCGGCATGGGGAAGGTGGAGCGTCCACTGCTGTGCATAGTCTTCACGCGTGCCTGCGTGTGCATGCACGGCACACAAAAGCATGAGAAAGCTGAAACCTTTTGCACCTGTCTTCTTCATGGGAGGCGTTCCTCTTCTTCCTTGGGGCGACGGGGGGGAGCAGGCGCAAAATAACCCGTCGCTATGCATAAAATGCCATAGACGATGAATGACAAAATGCCAAACATGTCTCCGAGGTTTGCTCTGTCAATGAGCACCAGCTTCGCCAACACCACCCCCATCAACAGGGCGCCCATGAGCCATAGCTTCCACAACCTCTTGCGTGAGCCCATTATCCACCCTAATACGCCCAATATGCTCCAGACAACCGTCAAACTGGTTTCTGTATATTTGTCTTTCAACAAAGCATAGAGGTCCCATCTCGCACCTCCCCAATGGTGGCCCATGCGCAAAACAGCAACGCTGATAAAAATAAACCCCACAATGGACAGCACATTCCAATAGAGGGAAGGGGCGCCACTTATCCGCTTTTGCCCCAGCCCATGCATGGCCAACAGAAAAACACCTATTTGGGCTAACTCCAGAGGGTTGAGGAGTGGAATCCACGGCAGCGGGGCACTGTCCGCCCGGGAAAACAAAGCATATAACCACCAGAGCGCCAACACCGCAAACAGGCATGTTTGAAATACAGGACGCGCTTTGTGGAAAGAGGCTCGCTGCGGAAAAGACAACCATCCCCAGCGAAACATGCTGACTGCGGCAAGCAAAAACCACGGGAAAATAACTCCCGCTATCTGCCAACCCTCCCCTAAATAAAAATGTGCCCCCAGCCACCGCAACATGCTGGAAATGGCCACCATCCAAATAACCCACCATAGGCTTTGTGTCCATGCAGCCATGCGCCCTCCTCCGTCTCTCAAGCACCATAAACTGCGAAAACCCAAAACAGCAAACACTCCCCACGCCCAAAGGCCATGGCCCGCAAAGGGGTGCGCGTGCACAGCCACCTGCCAACCTAACAAAGGCAGCACCCCCACCCAAGCCAACAGCGTGGTGAGGCCCAACTCGACCCATGGCCGGCGGCGGTATATTTCAGCGGCCACCCACCCTGTCAAAATGGCAAACACCAACAGGGCATCCGCTAAATACAAGTATGGAATAAAAAGGCCCAACTCCTGAAGGGCATTGCTACACCACCAGGCCAGGCCCCACCCATAAAACAGAACGGCCGGCACTCTTCGCTTGGCTTTGTAGCAACACCCGGCGCTGGCAAAACCTGCCAAAGCAACCACCAACGCACTCATAAACGCGGCGTTGGCAAACAGCATGCTTTCATCAATGGAAAAGCGCCCTCTCGTTGCTCCGGAAAAAACCACAAAGCCCGCAAGCAACTGCAAGCCCACGCCTGTCCATTGAGGCAGCTTTCGCTTTTGTCGAAAACCCAACCAGAGGAGCCCTGCGCCTTCCAAAGCAAAAATGCACGCCGTGCTTTGCGCCGACAAGGCCAGGGGCACAGCCAACGTGGCAAAGCCTACGGCGAGAAGGGCATATACCTCTCCGAGGGCAACAAAGTTTTTTCTTTTTATGAAGGTCGCCGCCAGCACTGCATAGAGTATACCCAAAGCCAAGGCGCAAAAGGCCACAGGCAACTTCTCAAACGCCAAAAGGCCCGCCTGCAAAATGAAAACAATAAGCGGCGTGCCAAACAACAAACTGCCATCCAATATGTCTTTGCGGCTTGCCGCACGCTTGCGCGCATAGAGGATGGGGAGCAGCAAATAGAAAAGGAAAAACAACACCAAAAAAGGCTCTGTGCTGAAAAATTTTTCTGGAAAATAACCGCTGACGCCCCAGGCCCACCCCATGCCGAAGGTGAAGACAAAACCCAGCACATTCAGCCCACGCCATGAGCGGTGCCAGGCAATGCCGAAAATGGCTGCATTCAACAAGGCATAATAGGAAAACAAGGCCACGTGGTTGTCGCTTCCTGTGGAAAGCCAAATGGGCGCCATAAAGCCCGACATAATGGCAAACACAGCCAACGCCTTTGCGTTTTGAATGACAGCCAATATGCCAACACCCGCAATGAGTGCAACTGACAAGGCCAAGGCCAGGAATGAGGGCAACATTCCATACCACTTATAGGCGGCAAACACCGTCAACAGCAGCACACCCATGCAGCCACCTTGCAAACTCAGCGCAAATACGCGGCGGCTTTCCCGCTTTTTCCAGGCAAATACCAAGCCACCCAAACTCAACGCTGCAATGCTTGCCAGACGAAATTCCATGGGGAAAACAATCCACTCCTGGTCTATCGCATATTTGAGCAAAGCCGCCACGCCCGCGAGAAAAACCAAAATGCCAATTTTCACCGGCACATTGCCTTCGCTAAACCACCGCTTGAGCAAGCGAAGGGTTTTTTCCACAAAATCCGGTGAGGGTGCCTGGGCAACATGCGCCTCTTCTTCCACTGCCTTGTTGGGAAAAACCCCGGGGGAAACATCCTCCGCTGTGGAGGAAAGCCTTGGAGTCTGCGTTGGAAGCTCCACGCGAAAATCCGCAGAGCCCAATGCGTGAGGAGCAGCTTTAAGCGGCTCCGCTTCGCTGAGCAAAGCAGCACTGGGGAGCTCAGCCATGCTTTCTTCCCGCGCTTGGGCTGTGGTCTCCGCTGCTGTCTCCGGCTGTGTTTCTTGCATCACCGGAAGCTGTGTTTCTTGCATGGCCTGAGGCTGCGTTTCCGGCGTCTTTTCGAAAACCACCGTCTGTGCACCCGGCTGTGCTTTGGGCACCATTGCGGGTTGAGGTGCCCCCGAAGAGGAGCGCTGCATTTCTAAAATGGCCAAAGAAGAGTGTCTCTGCACACTGCGCAACTCATCCGCGGTATATTCAAGGTGGAGAATTCTTTTCTTCAGGCCAGAAATGGACACCCACACCACAATCAACCCAATGGGAACGGTGAGCAAAAGCACACCAATAAAGAGAATTAAAAACTCCAAACCTCCCATTTTTTACCTCTCTTGCTTTCATATGAACCAACCCCAACTCCATCTGTTGAGTTGTGCTTTCTCTCTCCTCTGCCAAAATGGTCGACCTCTACACACAGAGAATGCCTCCACCTTCAATAGGCCAAGGCATAGCTCCATCACCCAAAACATGTCTAGTGTTAGTCAGTCGGTGTACGGCTGGGGTTTTTGACGCCCATCAGCTGCGCAACAATGAAGGCATCCAAGTCTCCATCCAATACTTTGTCGACATTGCCTGTTTCCACGCCTGTCCTCAAATCCTTCACCAGGCGATAGGGTGCCAGCACATAGCTTCGTATTTGCGAGCCGAAGGCAATGTCTGCCTTGGCTGCTTCAGCAGCGTCTTTGGCCTCCTGGCGCTTCTTCATCTCCACGTCATAAAGGCGCGCTTTGAGAATTTTGAATGCCATCTCTCTGTTGGCGTTTTGAGAGCGCTCCGTCTGGCAAGTAATCACCATGCCTGTGGGCAAGTGACGCAACTGGGCCGTTGAGGAAGTTTTGTTCACCTTCTGCCCTCCTGCTCCTCCGCCGCGGATGAATTTCAGCTCAACATCCTTCTCGGGAATGTCCACGCGAATTTCATCATCCAACTCCGGATAAACATCCACGGCTGCAAAGGAGGTGTGGCGGCGCGCATTCGAGTCAAAGGGGCTGATCCGCACCAGGCGGTGGATGCCAATTTCCGCTTTGAGGTATCCATAGGCAAAGTCCCCCTCCACGCGCAGTGAGACGTTTTTATAGCCTGCCTCCTCGCCTTCTACCCTGTCGCTCACTTCTATTTTCCAGCCGCGCTGCTCACAATAACGCATATACATGCGCATCAACATGGAGGCCCAATCCATGGACTCCGTCCCCCCCGCCCCGGCATTAATTTCCATGAAGCAATTGAGGCGGTCCGTCTTCTCCGAAAGCATGCGCCGAAGTTCCAAACCGCGAATGCGCTCTTCCAGCTGGCCAGCAACAACGCCCGCCTCTTCCAGCGTTGAAGCATCACCCGCTTCCTGGCCCAACTCCCACAAAACCTTCGCGTCATCCAACGCTCGCCCCGCCTCGTCCATGGTTTTAACAACATGCTCAAGCTCTGTCTTCTGCTTGAGCACATGTTGAGCTTGCACCGGCGCATCCCAAAAACCCGGAAGCGAGGCCTCTTGCTCAATGCGCGAAATTTCCGAGCGCTTGCGCTCTACGTCAAAGACTCCTCCGAAGTCCCTGGAGACGCTCTTCTAATTCCACCAAACTCAATTCCACTGCGTTTATGCTACTCATCCGTTTCAGTCTCCATTCATGCGAGAATGACATACACCTCAAGGCACTCTCTAATAAATTTTTAACCCTGGCCTCAAGCAAAGCCTGACAATGGCCCTCTCGGCGTTATAAGTCTTTCAAACAAAAAAGGAGGATATTTTGAAGTTCGAACTTGACGCTCTTCCCTATTCCAAAGAAGCCCTCTCACCCCATTTGTCTGAAGAAACTTTAAGCTTCCACCATGAGAAGCACCACCAGGCTTATTTAAACAATTTAAAAAACCTGCTGCAGGGAAAACCTGAAGCGGAGCTCTCTCTTGAAGAAATTGTCAAAACCTCTCTGGGTGCTGTTTTCAACAACGCAGCCCAAGTGTGGAACCATGACTTTTATTGGAAATCCATGAAGCCCCAAGGCGGAGGGGAGCCTCAAGGGGAGCTCGCCAAAGCCATTGCCAGGGATTTTAAAAGCTTCGCGGAATTCTCCACTCAATTCGCCAGCGCGGCAACAACTCAATTCGGCTCGGGTTGGGCTTGGCTTGTTCTGGAGAATGGAGCTTTAAAAATTGTGACGACAAGCAACGCGGATACGCCGCTGAAACACGGGCAAAAATGTCTGCTCACCTGTGATGTTTGGGAGCATGCCTATTATGTGGACTACCGCAACCTGCGCGCTAAATATGTGGAAACTTTTTTGAAACACTTGGCCAACTGGGACTTTGCTCTAGCCAATTTTGTTTCACCCGGTTGAGCTGTTTTTGGACAATGCAACCTCAATAATGCAACCTCAATAATGCAACCTCAATAATGCAACCTCAATAATGCAACCTCCATGCAGCCTCATGGCTTGTCCGCTGTTTTAGTGGCCTGCGCGTTTTTTTCGCCGCTTGCTCGTCTTTTTCGCCGCTTCCGTTTTTTTCGCTGCTTCCGTTTTTTTCGCGGGCGCTTCTGTTGTGCTCGCGGGCGTTTCCATTTTGTCTGAGGGCAATGCAGCTTGGGGGGTTGTCTGCTCTTGAGCGGGCACAGCCGCTTTGCCGTGTGGGTGTTTTTTGCGTGCCAGCGCCACAAAAACAAGTGCCAAGGCGCTGTGCACAGGCAACATCAGCGCAAGCACATTCCAATTGTTTTGTTCAAACACAGGCAACAGTTTCAGCCCAAGCCCCAGCCAGGAAATGGCCGCAATGCAGCAACACAAGCACGCAAGGCGCCCCATGGAGCGCTGGGTGCCTTTGCGCATAAAAGGCCATGCCCAAACACAACCCAACAGCAAAAGTGGGTTTGCCAAAAAGAGGTTCTCATTCCCATGCGTCACCGTATGGTTCGTCAACTCCATGGCCGCCAAGGTGGTTCCCAAAAACCCCCACAGCACAAACCACAGCAGGCCAAACAGGCCAAGCCCTAAGCGTGCCCACCTTCGCCTTTGGGAGGCCCCATGCCCCAGCGCCCCCACCAGAAAAGCAAAACCAACGCCTATGCCCAGGCATGGAAGCTCAGGCCTGGGAGGAAACTCGCGAGCGTCCGGCCGCGCTTTGTTTCTAAAAAAATCCCATGTTTTTGAAACCAGAGGCCCCTGCAGCCCTCCTCTATATACTGAAAATTGCAAAATGCGCTTTTCCAACTCGTCGGGTAAAAAAGCCTCCTCATAAGCCGTAATCTTCTTGTCAAGCTGATCATTCTGCAGAAAATCCAAAAGAAACGACATGGCCGGGTTAACCGCGGAATAACGCCGTGTATGCTCGCGTATGCTCATGCGCGCGGGTTGCTCTTTAAGCCAGGCAGAAAATTGTCCACCCACCACTTGGTCCAAAACATCCCTTATACGCGTCGCGCAATTGTCGTGGTAGTGGTGGTATAAATAGCTGCGGTTTTGAGGCAAAGCATTCTCTTCCAGCGCAAAAGCCATGCCTCTGGCTTCCTCGGGTGTCAGCTTAAACAGGGACAAGCGTACATGTCTGTCCTCTTGAGCATATAACTCTAAAACAGGTACCGCAGGAGAAGCTTCAAGCCAAAACTTCAAGCGCCCCATGACAAAATGAGACAACATCATCGGGTCGTTAAAATCAAAAGTACCATAGTTATACATCTGGCTGTTCCCGCGCTTGGGCTCCTCAACCACAAAAGCAATATGCCCCCACCATGCGGGAATTTCATCGCCAGGCCCAAATGTCGCCAAAAGGACTTGGGGAGCAGCAGGGTTATGCTCCTCTGCCGCAAAAGCTATATGGGCCAGCCCTAGGGCAATGCTAAAAAAGAAAACCATAGAAGAAATGTGAGTCGCCTATGTTGAGAGGTATAAACACACCTTAATTTCACAAGCTTTTACCAGCTTGTCCACTTGAACGTTCAAACAAACTCATGCAAAGTCCGCCAGCACAGCTATGTCAGCAGTATCCTCTTATCCCCTTGAGCGGAGCCCCATTGCCTTGAAAGAAGCGTCTGCCGAAACAACACCCCAGCCGGACTTGGCACCTGAGGCCGTTGAAATGCATATCAACCCTCAAACGGTTCAACTGGGGCAACCTTTTTCACTCCACGTGACGCTCAAACACCCCAAACATTTTCGCTTTGAAATGCCCACGCTCCCTGGCAACTTAAGCTTTGATGTCCTCTCGAAAACACGTAGCCGCAAGGATGATGCTCAAGAGAGCACAACCACCTTCTCCTTTCAAATGGCTGCCTTTGAGTTGGGTACGCTTGAGCTTCCACAATTCCAATTTGAAATAACAACACCTACGCAAATGGGCTCCTTCACCTTGCCCAAAAATACCATTTCTGTCGTCACCGCCCACGCCCAAACACCTTCACAGCTTGAAGATGTACGCCCTCCCGCCCCTGTCTTTATACCCAGCTATACGGTGCTCTATTGGGGCGCTGCTGTTGTGGCCATCGCTTTGGCTTTTCTCCTCCTTCGAATGTGGCTGCGCCAAAGAAAAAAAGCCCCCCCCATTGTCCCTGAAAGGCCTCTTGCCGACAGAACAAAAGAAGCGCTGAATGCACTCCGGGCTCAAGCACTTCCTGCCCAAGGCAAAACACGTGAATATTATTTTATGCTCTCTGAAATTATTCGCGGCTATGTAGGCGAGCTTCACCAGTTTGATGCTTTAGAGTCGACGACCACAGAGTTTCTGGCTTCCCTTCAACAACTGCACTCCACCCAACTCCCCATAAAGGCCCTGGCTCAGTTTTCTTATGAATCTGACTTTATTAAATATGCAAAGGGAAATGCCGACATCGCCAAGTGCGATATAGACTGGGAATTTGCCTATCAGCTGGTTGACAACACCTCCCCAACCGACGAACCGTCCACCGTCGATGCTTGCCATGCCCAACCTCCATTTCCATAGTCCATTCGCACTATGGCTCTTGGCCCTCTTGCCAATCGCCCTCGCCTTCAGCATTCGCCACCAACGAAGGCGTGCTGCATTGCGCTTTGCATCCACGGCCCTCTTCTCAGCACAAAACCGAGGCATGCGGGCTCAGCTCCTGTGGCTCATTCCCATCCTCAAAATGCTGGGCCTCTTTCTGGCCATTGTGGCTTTGGCCCGCCCTCAAATCCAGGAGCGTTATACGAGAAAACATACTGTCGAAGGCATCGACATTATGATTGCGCTTGACTTGTCCACCTCCATGGAAGCAGCGGATTTCAAACCCCTCAACCGAATGAATGTCGCCAAACAAGTGCTTGCTGAATTCATTGAGCAACGAGGCAATGACAGAATTGGCCTCGTCGTCTTTGCCGGGCTTGCTTATACGCAGGTGCCGCTCACTTTGGATTATGGCATTCTCAAACAAGTTGTGGGGCAACTGAAAACAGGGATAATTCAAGATGGAACGGCCATCGGCGACGCCTTGGCCAGCGCATTGCTTCGCCTGCGCAACTCCGAAGCCAAAAGCAAAGTCATTGTCCTCATTACCGATGGCGAAAACAATGCAGGCCTCTTATCGCCCTTGGATGCAGCACACATTGCTGCAAGCTATAACATTCCCATCTATACCATTCTGGTCGGCAAAGGCGGAAAAGTCCCCTTCCCAAGGAACGACCCTTTGTTTGGCGTCATTGAATGGATTGAAATAGACATTCCCATCAACTCAGAATTGCTCGAAGAGGTGTCCGCTATTTCTGGCGGAAATGCCTATATCTCCACCGACAAACAATCCCTCGAGCAAGGACTGCAAAGCGCACTCAACACCTTTGAGCGCTCTAAGCTGCTGGATGGCACACCCGAGTCCAACTATAGAGAATTGTTCGGCGGCTTTTTGCTCGCCGCTTTTCTTCTGTGGGTTATTCAGATGATTCTTCAAAATGGCCCTTTGCGTGTGCTCCCATGACTCCCTGGCAATTCCATTTTCTGGGCTATCCCATCCATGTCAACCAGCCGTGGATGTTGCTTTGGCTTTTGCTGCTCATAACGTTGAGTTTGTGGAGCATGCGGAATGCATTGCAGCGCCTTCAAAAGGCCAGCACCCTCGCAGCTCCACACTTGCTAAAAACGCTGGTGCCTGGGCTTTCCAAAACACAACCCTTTTATCAAACCCTCTTCTCTTTTTTGGGGTTGGGTTTTTTTATAGTCGCTTTGAGCCAACCACAGTGCGGAAACCAAACCGAAATTGTCAAACGTCGCGGTGTCGATATTGTGCTGGCCATTGACGTTTCAAAATCCATGCTCGCACAAGATGTTTTGCCCAGCCGCTTAGAGCGCGCAAAATTGGAATTTTTTCATTTGATAGAGCAACTCAAAGGTGACCGCATCGCCATTGTGGTTTTTTCAAACTCGGCCTTTGTGCAATGCCCATTAACCAGTGATTATGGAGCGGTACAACTTTTTTTAAACAGCATTCGCGTGGACTCCTTTCCTCCTGGCCCAACCCATATAGGTGCCGCACTCAAACTCTCAGCGAAGCTGTTGGCAGATGCAGGCACAGGCTCCAAAAGCCGTGTCGTCGTTTTGCTTTCTGATGGGGAAGACCTTTTGGGCGAAATGGAAAGTGGCATTCGCGAGCTCAAAGCCACAGGCGCTCAAGTGCTTGCCGTTGGCATTGGCAGCGAAATAGGAGAACCCATCCCTAAATATGACGCAACGGGAAACATTGTGGGTTATATCAAAGACGCGCAAGACAAAACCGTCATCTCCCGCCTCAACAAACAACTTCTGGAAAACATCGCCAACGCCACAGGAGGAGAGTTTTTTTATGAGCCTATGGGCGTTGCAGCAAACCTCGTAGGCGCACGCATTGACGCCATGCAAAAAGAAGAATTCGAGTCTCGCGTCTCTGTCCGCTATGGAGAAATGTTTCAACCCTTTGCTGCGCTCGGAATTCTGTTCTTGTTGTCGGGAATGTTTTTGCCACCCTCCTCAAGGAGAGCGCCATGACTGGGTTTCCGTTTTTGTTTTGGCTTGGCCTTGCCTTTTCCCCTTTTGCCTTCGCACAACACCTCTTCCAAAAAATTCCACCCAACGTCAAACAGGGGATAGAGGCTTATCAGACAGAGCGTTTCGAGGATGCCCATTCTGCCTTTGAAGAAGCCAAAACCCAAATGCCTTCAAATGCTCAGCTCGAATTCAACCAAGGCACTACCTATTATAAGCAAGGGCAATATGACAATGCTCTCAACGCGCTCAACCGCGCTCGGGAGCTGGATAATGGCAAACTCCGCGGCGATATTTTCTATAACATGGGAAACACCTATGCAGCCATGGGCAATATTGCGGATGCCATTGCCTCTTATCGCCAAGCTTTGAGGCTTAACCCTCAAGACACCATGGCAAGACAAAACATGGAGTTTTTGCTCCATCAGCCTCCAGCGCCACCTCAGGACAAACTTCAAAATAACCCCAAAAACAATGATGACCCCGAAGGAAAAAACCCCTCTGAGCCCCTTGATTTAGAGCCTGAGAAAAACCCTTCTTCTCCACAAAAACCTCAGGACAACAAAACAACTTCAACGCCTTCTGAGCATGAAACAGGTGGCCATGAAAACACAGAAAGCCAGGAGAATGTTTCCCCAACACCCCAAAACACAACACCCGACAACAACTCCCCCATGAAGAACCCCTCAGGTGCAGAAACGGCAGACAGAAACAGGCAAGAAAACAGCTTGCCTCAACAACGGGAAAAACGGCTCCGCAAAGAAGATGCAGATAGAATTTTGGATGCCTTTGGAATGGATGAGAAAAGTTATGAGCCCTGGCGCCTTCAGAAAAAACCGCCTGCGGAAGGTTGGCAATATGAGCAAGATTGGTAGGTACTTTCTCCCTTTCCTCCTTTGCTCATTCTCAGCGTGGGCGGAAATGGAGTTCTCTCAGTCCGCCGACAGGAGCAGGGTTGGCCTTGAAGAAACCTTTCAACTCAGCATTGTTGTTGTTAATCCACCCCCCAATGCTCAACTGGAGCTGCCTTCCAGCCATGACTTCGAAATCCTCCAACGCTTTCATGAAAGTCAGCTTCTTCACCACAGGGGCAGAAAAACCCAGACAGAGCTTCGCCACCTCCTCATTTTGCGCGCGAAAAAAGAAGGGCGGCTGCTTATTCCCGCAGCACTCTTAAAAACAGAAAAAACCACCTATAAAACAGAAACTGTGGCCATTGATGTTATTCGAAGCCAAACGGCCAACGCCTCTTCTCCCAGAGCAAACCTTTCCCAAGGCAGCAGCCCAACCAACACCCCGCTCATCCCTCGCTCAGACTCGGACTTGTTCGTCCAAATGACGCTCAACAAACCCTCTGCATATGTGGGAGAACAAGTTTTGTTGACCTTGCAGGTTTATTCTCGAACAACCAACATCACCCTTCAATCCATTTCAATGCCCACCCTGAATGGCTTCTTCAATGAAGACTTTGCGCTGAACTGGCCATTGCCCGCAGAGCGAAAAACCGTTGATGGTGTGAGCTATTATGTCACAATTCTCAAACAACAAGCTCTCTTTGCCATCCAACCCGGAAGCTATACTGTCGAGCCGGCAACCGTAGACTTCACCATGGGACAGCTCTTCAGAGGACGCAAGGTGCTCCGCAAAAGCAATGCCTTGACACTTGAAATAAAAGCGCTTCCCAGCTTTGCTGAAAAACTTCCCATAGGCCAATGGACGTTGGAGCTTCAAACCCCTCAAAGCCCCTCTTCGGCAGGCCAACCTGTTGAATTCAATTTGACACTTCAAGGCATAGGCAACATCAAAAATGTGCCGCCTCTGGAGTTGCAGTTCCCCAAAACATTCAAAACCTTTCAACCCACCATTCAAAACACTACACAGGTTTTGGATAATAAATTGCTTGGGAAACGAACGATGCAATATGTCGTTATTCCACAAGAGGCTGGAAACTTCACCGTGCCTGCGGTGAAATTCGACCATTTCAACCCGGAAACAGAAACCCTAGATTCAGCCCACACGCTCCCTCTGTCGCTGGTGGTGCTCCCCGGAACTGCAGGCCATGCTGCAGACCATGCAGCGGGAAATATGCCTCTGAGCATGGCTCCCAACGCAGAGCTCCCTGAGCAAAAAATCCATCCCATTCGACACAAAGCTCAGCTTGCCCCTCCTCTTGCCCCTCTGACACAAAAAAGCATTTATTGGCTGTTGGTCGCTTTGCCCATTGCTCTGCGTTTTTTGGGAAGGCTCCTTCGCTTTGCATTCTCTAAAATGGGCTCCTCTGAGAAACAACAACAACGCAAACGAGAAAAATCCACCATCAACACCATTGAAAGCTTGCTTGGCGAGTTGGAAGCAAACCCCAACGCTGCTTCATTCTCAAACCTTGGCAAAAATCTCATGGCATTGTTGGAGCTCAAACTCGGCTCTTCTATCCAAGGGCTGAGGCGAGAGCACCTCCACGCCAAAATGCAAGCACAGGGCCTTTCTGAATCCCTATGCAAACAAATCCTCTATGTCCTGGCTGAGTGTGACGCTATACAGTTTGGGCATGGCCCCCCTAGCCCGGATAAAGTCCTCGCAGCCATGCTTCATGTCCTCAAGGAGTGGCCATGACTTTTTCTGTGTTGAGCTCCATGTTGGCCCTAAGCCTTCTGGGCAGCTTTAGTCCACAAGAAGCACAAGCCATTTTTGAGCAAGCCAACCTGGCTTTTGCTGCTCAAAACCATGTCCAAGCCAAAGAAGGCTATCAAAAACTGCTCGACGAAAACCTTGTGGGAGCAGAGCTTCACTATAACCTTGGAACAACCTGCTTGGAGCTTAAAGAGCTCGGCTGCGCCATTTGGAATTTAGAAAAAGCCAGCCACCTTTCTCCCAATGCAAAAGACATCCATTTCAATCTGGCTTTGGCACGCTCTGAGCAACTGGACTCTGTGCCTTCCGTGGAAACACCGTTCTTCTATAGGGCGCTGCGCAATACCTCTCATACATTTTTGACGTGGGCTTTGTTGGGGTGCGCTTGGGCCCTTCTGCTGTGCTTTGTGTGTCGTCAAATTTCCCTCAAACCCACACGCCTGTTTCAAGCCACGGACTTCATCCTCTGGGTTTCATTTGCCCTTTGTGCCTTCACCTTCGCGGCCAAATGGTATACCCCCTCTCAATGGGAAGAAGGCATTGTCCTGCCTGCAAAGGCTTCCGCACTGCAACTCCCCACAGCACAGGCCCAACAACTCTTTGAGCTTCATGCTGGCCTCAAAGTCCGCATTCTGGAGCGCACGGGGCAGTTTGCCAAAATACGCACGGCCAATGGACAAGAAGCGTGGATAAACCTTCAGTCTCTGGGCATGCTCTAGACCGTTTCTAAGTTGAAGTGATTCTAGCGAGCCTCACAGTTTTCGAGCAGATTCACGCGGCCCGGACTGAGGACCCCGCAGGCGTGCCTGAGGCACGTCGAGGACGGCCGAAGGAGGAAGCGCGGGAATATGCCGAAAAATGTGGGGCGCAGCGAATCAATTCAACTTAGAAACGGTCTAAATGTCCAAAGCGTTTCCACTTGAGTCTCGCTTCAACATAAAAACACGCTAGCTAAAGCGAGGGTGTAAATAACGCGCCAACGCAATTAACGCATCCCAGTCCAAAGTCTCAAACTCCAAGGCAAGCAGGCCTTGCTCTTGTCGCTTCACTTTTGCAAATACCTTCAACTCAAAGCCATGGGGCAAGCCAATGCATACGTGGACTCGCTCCATGTAGTCCGGTAAACTCCCCACCACGCAGACACCGGCCATGGACAAGTTGAGAATTCTCACCACAGAGCAGTGAGAGCCTATCCAAAGCTTCGCCGTCAAACGAGAAACTACCCGCGGATGATAACGTCGAGGCCCTGCTGTCGGTTGCAACATGCTTGTCCCCTTTCAAAACCCAAGTATGGCCTGCCACCCAAACAATTCAAATTTTCCGACAAATGGAGCAAAAATTTCAGCGTCCCCCCCAAGAGCAAAGCCTTGCGTGGGGTGGCCGGAATAGCTGAAATGATGGAGATGGTTTCGCGTTATACATGGGCATGAGCGCCCTTCACAGCTCGCCCAACGCGCTGTGGGAATGAAGCGACAAAGCATGCTGGCTTCATTCCCCCCGCTCTATTTTAAGTGCGGCATGGCTTGAGCACAAATAAGCCTTAAGGCCTACCCAGGCAAAAGGAGACACCGGCGAGCAGATGAGCTGGGCCTTCGGCACGCTGCTGAAGGCCGGCAACGGAAAAGACATAAAAAACGCGTGTTGAGAGGCCTCTCTTATTCTTCTGAGGCGTCCCTCAAGGCACCTGCTTTGTTGATGCGCTCTTTCAGCTCCTTGCCCGTGCGAAACAAGAGGCCTCGCTTGGGCTTAACAGGAATGGTTTCGCCGGTTTTGGGGTTGCGCCCCTGGTAGCCGCCATATTCTTTGGTATGGAATGCACCAAAACCTCGAATTTCAATGTTTTCACTGCGGATTAAGGCGTCTTGCATCGAGCCAAAAATCGTCTCGACGGTGGCCTCCGCTTGTTTCAAAGTCATCTTCCGGTTTTCTACCAATTTGTTGACAATATCGGATTTAAGCATTGCTATTTCTCACTGGGTTTCCAAAACACTCATTAAACCTGAACGAAAGCCCCTAAAAAAGCTTTCATAAACTCGCCAAAGCCGCCCAATTCATGCCTCTTAGCCGACTTAGGCTGTCTTCATCCATTGAAAAAAACAGCTTTTCTATTTCTACAAGCGAAGGCTGTGTTTCACCTGAAACATGTCTATACAAGGAAGGCATGGCTCCAACCGCCAAACTAATATCAGCTAAAGTCAACTCTGTCAGGGGTTTGGTAGGCAAAAGTCCTGCTTTTTGCCCCAACTCAAGCAGCTCCGCCTTCAAAAGAAGCTCTACCACCTCTTCAACCCTTTGACGCGGAAGTTGCAGACGCTTGGCCAATATGCTCGAGGTTAACACCTGAGGCTCATCAGCGTCAACCATTGAAAATTCTTTTGCAATTCTCGCGCCGATCAACTCATAGGCGCGTGGGTGCGTATGAAGGCGTTTAAAGGCTTCCTGGAAATTCCGGTGGTCCCAGGCATAGGCAAAGCGTGCTCCGAGGAGGACGATATACCATGAGAGATAAAGCCACATTAAAAACAAGGGCAATGCTCCCAAGGCACCCCATACGGCATTGGTTTGGAAAAAGGAGCGGGCCACATTTTGGTAGAGGTGGCGAGCCAACTCCCACAAAACCCCTGCGCCCAGGGCTCCCCACAATGCGGCCTTCCATGAAACGGCGGCCTGAGGCAAAAGCCTATAGAGCAATGCCAAACCGCTAAAAACGAGTAGAGCGGAAACAACCCAACCTAAAAGGGAAAGCCAGGGACCATCCCATTTTACCAACAAGCGTTGAATGAGAAGGCTTCCTGAAAGCAAAAACCCCAAAGCAACGGGCCCCAGCAACAACACGGCTGCATAGGAAAGCCCTCTTTTAAAATGGTTTTTAGGCTTGGGTATGCCCCAACTGTCGTTGAATGCAGCTCCCAGGTGTTGCAACAGAGCCACGGCGGACAAAAACAAAAAGAAAAACGACAAAGAGCCCATGGCCACGGAGGAAAAAGCCGAAAAAAACTGCTGCAAAATGGCCTCTGATTTTGCGTGCATTCCCGGTGCAACCGCCTCTTGCACCAGGTGCATAAACCACAAAGAAAACCGTGGCCCATAAAACCATTGGATGATGCCTAAAGCCACTCCCAAAAGAGGCATCAACGACATCAGCGAAATGAAGGTGAGGTGGCCAGCAGAAACCACCATGCCGTGTATGCCTCGCTCAAAAGGACCTTCTCTTAAAGCACGAATAAACTTCCGGACTTCAACGAACACACTCCCCTCCTGGAAAAAAGAAGGACAACACCAACACCAAAGACAAAGACACGGACAAAGCAACGGCACGGACAAAGACAACGGCAAAAACAAAGACGATGGCAAAGACGATGGCAAGGACAATGGCAAAGACGATGGCAAAGAAAGGCCAGGACCCTGGCAAGGTCTGTTGCCGCTTTAAATAGGGTGGGCGCAACGCTTCAAAGCTCTTTCTATGAGGCGTCGCCAGGCTCGTCTATGGGCATGCGCTCTCCTGCGCGTTCAAGTGGCTCTCGCGTCTGTGCAGCAGCTCGGCCTTCCCCGGGGCGTCGCGAAGGTTTTTTGGTATCTCTGCGCGACCTTTCGCGGTTGGGGCGGCTTTGTTTGGGGCTGCGCTCATGCCCCTCTGAGGAGCGTCCTTGGGTTTTGGGGGAGCCATAGTTGCTGACGGCCTCAGAGTGTTCTCTTGAGGAGGCTATTCTGTGTTCAGGGCCCAGGGTGGAGCGGGCATAAATGTCATATTGCTCGCGGTGATAATTGTGTTGTCCACGTACATAAATGGACTTGTTAAGCCTGTCCATGAGGTGCCGCAATTCCCCTCGCTCCTCTCCCAAAAGCAAACTCGCAACGTCCATGTTGCAGTGGATGACGAGCGTTGGATCTTTCAATGCACTGGCTGAGCGACGTAACTCCCGAAAAATCTCATAGGCCACCGTCGTAATGGTTTTCACATAGCCCTGGCCATCACAATAACCACAGTCCTCATAAACCACTCGACCAATGGACTCGCGCACACGCTTGCGCGTCATCTCCACCAGCCCCAACTCTGAAATGCGCAATACGTTGGTTTTTGCCTTGTCTCTGCCCAATGCCTCCTGGAGCGCCTTAAACACTTTGTCGCGGTTTTGCGACTTCTCCATATCAATAAAGTCACAAATAATAATTCCACCAATGTTGCGCAGCCTCAGCTGATAAACTATCTCCCTGGCCGCCTCTATGTTTATTTTTGTAATGGTCTCCTCAAGGCTCTTCTTCCCAACATAACGGCCTGAGTTGACGTCTATGGCCGTCAATGCCTCCGCCTGATCGAAAATAAGATAGCCACCACTCTTCAGCCAAACCTTGCGCTGCTGTGCACGCTTCACCTCTTCTTCAATGCCATAGGCATCAAAAATGGGCTCCCCATTCTCATGCAAAGAGACGCGCTCTTTGAGTGAAAAATCCTGCGCAGAGACAAAATTCAAAACGCGCATATATTCATCGCGGTCATCAATCACCAAACGCTCAACATCTCTGGCAAACAAGTCTCTCGTCGCTCGCAAAATCAAATCCAAATCCGGATGAACCAGTCCCGGCGTCTTGCGTGCTTCGTTCTCGCGCAAAGTCTCCTTCCAAACCTCCAGAAGGAAACGGATGTCGGCCTCCAGCTTTTCTTGAGTGACGTTTTCAGCAACCGTGCGTACAATAAAGCCGGTCCCAGGTGGCCTCAACCGCTCGACAATCTCACGCAAACGCCGGCGCTCCTTGTCGTTGCCAATGCGTCGGCTAATGCCCACATGGTCTACGGTTGGCATGAAAACCAAATGACGGCCTGGAATGGAAATATGGGAAGTTAAACGCGCACCCTTGCTGCCTATCGGATCTTTAGAAATCTGCACCAAAACTTCCTGTCCAACCTGCAAAAGCTCCTCAATTTTGGCTGTACGCTTGTTGCGCTTGTCTTCAAACCAACGCAAACCGGCACGACGCTCCAGTGCTCGAAGCTGAGTCTCTTCTTCACTCAATATGGGCACATCCCCCAGCGTGGCCGCAATCACCTCGGCCCCCGTGGGCACGGCCCCTCCAGAAAAAACCCTTTCTACAGCGGCCTCCCTGGCACCCTCCCCGGCTTCAGCCCCTCCCATCGCTTCAGTGTCCCCTCCTGCTGTGCCATCAGCCCCCTCCTCTTCAGATGGCCCCGCCCCTGACACCAACAAGGCCGGCGGAAACTCCGCAGGCAACAACAATGAGGCCGACACCACGGGCGCACGCTCTGAAGAAGAAGGCAAAATGTCTTCAGGCAAGCCCTCCACCCCCAAACCCTCTGTCAACAAAGCTGCTGGCTTGGGCTGATCGGCGGGCCCCTCTTCAAAAGAAAGCTCCATCGCGAAGGGCGCTGTTTCTTCTTGAGTTAACTCTTCGGGCTCCTCGGGTACGTCTGCCGCCTCCTCGTCGTTCTCCCCCTCGGTCAGCTCATAGTGGAATTTTGAAAACTCCGGATCATAAAAAACATCGCTGACATATAAAAACGCAGCCTTGCCCAGGCCTATGTCCACAAATGCCGCTTGCATGCCCGGAAGCACGCGCGTCACTTTGCCTTTATAAATATTTCCGACAATTCCTTTGTCTTTTTTACGCTCTAAATAAAACTCCGAAATATGCCCATTCTCCACCAATGCAACGCGCGTCTCGCGTCCCGTCGCGTTGATGATAAGAATACTGCTCATGTTGAGTTCCTACTTGCAGCCTGTTGCTACGAAGCCACTCTGGACGGGAAACACAAAGGGCTCGGCCCGTACTGCACTTAAAGAATTGGGTGGCAGAGCTTAAAAGCTTCTCTTCACATTTTTCTAAACGACAATGCCAGCTCATATAGCTCCCGGGGACAGCATCCCCACTCTATGGCCCCTCAAAAGCCTGCTATTGCAAAAGCAAAACCTTATGTGAGCCTCTCCCGTCAAACTCGAAGACAAGCCTAGGCTTTCAGAAGTTCCCCCCGCTGTAAAGACTTCAACAACAAAAACTTGGTTTCTCTAAACGTTTTGAGCGAGGCCGCCAACGAAGCCTCAGCCCCAACCACCCCAACACCTGTGGGCAATACCTATCATCCGTCAAACCCACATGCAAAGCCGTTAGACGAACAAAATCCTCACTTAAACCCCCTTCAATTGCCATATCTATATGAAAAAATACCCAAATTTTTCCGTTGACGGACATCCTCCTGGAGAGCTCGGGCAAATGCTTCACCAACTCCTTTTGGCTCTCAGCAAAGAATAAAGTCATATCTACGCCGGTTTTGCACACCTCCAGCACATGGACACCTTCCAGGAGGGGGAGAAGTTTCTCTTGAAATTCCAGGGGGATATTGCGCAAAGAGAGCGTCATCCCCGTCCGTATGCCCAAAAAAGCCAGCAAGGAGCAAGCCTCTTCCTTTGTCATCTTTTACATCTCCCTCTTGGCAACCCACCTGTGTTTCGTTTGCCAAAACAACTTTAGACATAGCCTAGGCTTCGTCTCAGAGCCCACTCCAACACACAACACACAACAAATAAAAGGAAAAAATACCATTTGTCCCATTGGGGCTCGTCTCTGGAGCGGCCCATTTCCACGGGTGTGGGCTTATGGAGTGGAATGTCTTTGAAGGAAACGGAATGGCTTTTGAAAAAACGTCCTTGGGTGGCTTCCGCAAGGGCTTTCAAAAGTGCTGCCGAAGTCCTCGCACTTAAAAGCTCTTCACCCAAAGGCTCTATAATAAAAGCATCTTGGCTTTCTTGTTCCGCGGCCACAACGCTGCGTGCCCACAGGGTATAAGCCCCTTTATCGAGCCCATGGAATTCCAGGTGTGCATGCCCCTCCGTGTCGGTCTCCACCTCAAGTTTTTGTATCTGCTGTTGTTTTTCCGAGGAAAGCAATTCTACACTCACGCGTGTGTGCGGTGCGGGTGCATAATCCGCCGTCCGGGTTTTGAGGGTGGCTCCAACGGTTTTTCCTGTGGAGAAGCGCGGTGCATCCGCTGAAATTTGCAATGGCATCAAATCCGGGTCTCTGCTCAGCCAGCGCAGGGTGTTTTTGAAAAAACGCTCATAATTATGGGAAGGCGCTCCTGTGGAGTGTGCCCTAAAAGCCCAGTGCCACGTCGAGTCCACCATGAGGGCTGCCACTCGGCCGCGGCCATATTCCCACAGGGCAAACACCGGGAGTTTCTGTTCCCCCGTATAAAGGGTGGGGTGCTCTAAAAGCACTGTCGCTGTTTTTTTCGCGCGTGTGCGGTTTATGCCCTGCAGGGGGGGCAGTTGGGCCCACAAGTGCTTCGTCTCTTCGTTGTTTTTCCCATAGGCCATAATGGGGTGGCGCAAAGCTTTGGGGGTCAGCTTCGGGTTAAACTTCTGCAAATCCGCCTTGCCTGTGGCTTCCACGGGGAGTGCGCGGGCCAACTCCTGAAAGCCCTGTTTGGACTCACCCA
Source organism: Cystobacterineae bacterium (assembly GCA_009782175.1). Lineage (GTDB taxonomy): Bacteria > Myxococcota > Myxococcia > Myxococcales > Myxococcaceae > WRKR01. Next base: position 16,610 of record WRKR01000003.1, on the reverse strand, counting down.
GGGAGCGGTCCCCTCCCATCAACAAAAATGCACCTCCGCGAAAGAGGTATCTCTCTAAGTTGCCCTCATAAACTGAAACCATCAGCTGGGGCTCATTATAGCCAAAATTTTGAAAAACCACCACGTCAAAACTCAGCAGCTGCTCATCAAAAATGTCGCGCATGGGGAAGGGGATCAGCGACATCTCCTGGCTTTCATCACTCACTTCCGTCGGGTCGTCATGGTTGCGGAGTATATAAAAGCTGATCAACTCAATGTTGGAGTCCTCCTTCAAAAGCCCGCGCAAAAAACGTCCTTCCCAGGAGGGGCGGCCTGACACCAGCAAAACGCGAATGCGATCCCTCATTATTTTGAGGCTGAAGGAGCGCTCGTTGTTGTCCGTCAACACCTCTTCTGGAAAAACCTCGGCTGCCACCGTATAAACAAAGCGTCCCGTCCTGTCAGGCACCACTTCGAAAGAAATGGTTTGCAACTCGTCTTCAAGCTCTGCCTCCATTTCCTTGCTGGCAAGCACCTGCCCTTCGCTTTTGAGCATGAGGTTAAATTTCTTTCCTCGAAAGCCGCGTATACGCACGCTCGCATCCACCTGCAGCTTGCTGCGGACAAAGGCAAAGCCGTCGGAGTGAATGCGCTCAATGGCAATGTCCTTGAGGTTTTCTTCGCCTATTAACACGGTGGAGACAGGAATTTTGAGGCTCTTTAAAAACGCTTCAGCTTGGGCGCTCAGGCCATGGCGCAAACGGGTATTGTCTGCACCGTCGGAGAGCAACACCACCCCCAGCAATGCTTTGCTGCCCTGGGTTGCCTGCTGAAGTGCTTGAAGCCCTGCCAGCAAATCCGTATGTTCGGCTTGGGGGGTTTCTTCTTTCAATGAGGCCAGTGTAACAGGCCTTAGGCTTTCGCCCAAAGCAAACAACTCCACACGCTCGGGGCGCTCGCCGCTTTGCTCCAACAAAGTCTGCACCACCTTGGCTGCTTCAGCGGCGCGTGTTTCTGCGCCAGGGCGCGTGGGCAATTGCATGGAGGCTGTCTGGTCCACAAGCACGGCAATGCGCCCCGGCACATGGGCCAATGTCCTGCTGCGCCGACCTGGCTCCACAACAAACAGCAACAACATGGCTGCGGCAAGCAGGCGAAGTCCCCACAGCAAACGGCGCATGGAGGCATTTCGCTCTTCGAGAAGGCCCCTATAATGGAAAACCAACAAAGCCAACAATGCGAGGAGTGCGGCCCAGCATAGCCAGGTGGGCAGAGGGGAAAGGCTGAGCCACTCCAAGCTATGCAGGGGAGAAGGCTCCTTCAACGCCGCCGCCTCATTAATGCCGGGAGGTGTGCCGCATCATCCTTATAATCCAGGCAAAGGGCATATATAACCAGGTTAATGCCCAGGCGAATGGCCATTTCGCGCTGGCGCTCTCCTCCGGGCACAACAGGGTATTCAAAACCTCCTGCCTCATCGCGTGCGAAAGCCCCCAGCAGGTCGTTGGGCATAAACACCACAGCCACCCGGCGCCCCAGGAGGCAAGCCTCCAGGGAGGTGCTCACACCCGCTCGACCTGCGGCCGAGTGCAGCATATAAAAACTTTTAAACAAAACGTGCTCAGCCTCCAGCAAAACCAGGGGGGAGTGGGGCAATATAAGGGAAATTTCTCGCTTAAAGCTTTCTTCAAAACCTTCTCCCCCATGGGCGTCAGCGAGAATAAACCCACCAAACTCGAGGTAGCGACGCAGGTTTTGCCGTGCGGCCTGGGGCAGTGGGGCAAAGCCGCCTTGCCCGCCAAAATAGAGCAAAGGAAACTCAAATAAACGTGGACTCTCCAGTTGTATGGGTATGGGCTCCAACACCACTTCTGTTGCGGTACGCCGTTGGAGCTCATAGGAAAAGCGGCGCAGCGCAGAGCGCCTCAACTCCCATTGGCCTGGGTATTGTGCAATGGCCGGCACCCAGCGGGAGCTTTCTCCAAAGGCCCATGCCCTGGAAGGCAAGCTGGAGGCCAAAAAAGCTGAGCCCAAAAGGTTTAGCAATTGTCGACGGCTGAGGGACAAGGCACTTTTCACCACATTCCTTTTAAAAAAACCGTTATAGGAAAGTTATGGCAAAGTCCTCTAAAAAGCATGGTGCAGCAAAAAACACCTCGCTTTCTCACTTGGAAGCAGCCTTTTTTCTCTATGAGGCAGGAAATATTGTTGCCGCGCGTGCGCAAGCCAAGGCTTTTGTCCAAAAAGCCCCTGAAGGCTTGGCGGTGGGCTTGGCGGTGGACTCTGCGTGGGTGGCCAAGCTGTGGCCTTCTCCTTTGCCCTCTCCTCTCCCTTCTGGCCAAGTTGTAGCACAAGCTTTGCTGGCACATATGAGGCCACCCCCTTCGGCTTATGCCTATGCTTTGGTGTGCATTGCCGTTGCTGCATTGTTGGCCCTTGGCATTTTTTTGAGGAGTTAGGCCGCATGTCTCCTTCTCCCTGGTTTCAATGGGTGTCCAATTATGGCCAATGGAATTTGCAAGCCTGGCTGGAAACTTTGTTTTATTGGCCTCTGTGGGGCGCTGGCCTTGCCATTGCTACAGGGCTTTGCTTTCTCACCATAGGCCAGGGGGTGGCATTCCGCTGTGTCGCCGCCCTCATGGGTGCCGTCATCGGCCTTGCGTGGAGCAAACCCGTTATTGTGCAACTGGCTTTGCCTGATTTTGCAGGCAGCGAGCAGGTATATGCTGCCGTGTTGGGCGTCATTGGCCTGAGCATACCCGCAGCCATATTATTCCTCGTTTTGGCCATTCCTGCGGCCTTTGCCTGTTTAACTTATTCTGGGCTTAAAAACCCTTTGCTGGGTTTTGTCCCTGCTTTTTTGGTGGGGGGCGCCATTGGGTTAATTTTGGAGCACCATATACGCGCTTTTGTTGCATCCGCTTTAGGTGCGTGGATGTTGGTGCTGGGCATATTGTCCACCCTCTATGGCCTGGGGTGGATTTCCAACAGCGTGCTGGACTCTCCATGGGCCATTTTAGGTGCCATTGCCTTCCTCGCCATTGCCGGCACCCTGCTCCAGATGAGCCTTCGGGGCCACAAACAACAGCGTGCCAGGCTCAAAGCGGAAAAAGAGCGCCTCAAAACCCTCGCCGAAGACAAAGTGGCCTTGGAAAAAAAATGGTCCAGCTATAGCAAAAACAAACTCCCCAAAGTGTAGCTCCAGGAAGGGCTGTTGGCTTAAGGGCCTTCCACTTGTGGCCAACAAGCTGCGGCTGAAGGCTCTCTTGTGCGGCAGGCCAAAAAAGGCTTGAGGGCATGGTTTGCAAAAGCTGCGCTCCAGTGGGCAAATTTTCCTCCTTTTTGCCAAGCCTCAAGGGCTGAGAGGCCTGCTTCTGGGCCACACTGGGCCAGCATATATTCCACAAAAGCCCAGCGGGGGCTGGCAGCTCTCAGCTGGGTTTTTCCGCGAAGGCGCGTGCGCAAAAAGTGCAAACGGGCTTCCAGGGTGGCTATGCCGGCAAAAGGAGCACCGTCCATGGGGGTGTGGCGCTTGGCGACAAAGGGGGAAATGCCCAAAACCACGGGAAGCTGTTTGGAGAGTTTTGCCACAAAGCCAGCCAACTCCTCCATGTCGGCTTCTTCTTCTGTGGGCAGCCCCAGCATAACATAAAGTTTAAGGTGGCGCATGCCGCAGGCCTTGGCCCACTGGGCTGCCTGAAAAACATGCTCCTCCGTATGCCGGCGCTCCAGGAGGTTGCGCAGGCGCTGAGAGGCGCCGTCCATGGCCACGGTGAGCAGCTGAGCACCGCCTGCGCGCAGCGCCTGCACCAAGCGCAGGCTGAGGCGGTCTGCCCGCAGAGAAGAAACCCCCACCTCCCTGCCTGCCAAGGTGCTTTCTTCCAACAACTCTATCAGCTTGGGGTGGTCTGTCACGGCTGCCCCCACAAAGCCCACGCGCTGGGCCCAAGGGGGTATCCTTTCTAAAATAAGCTGTTTGGGGACCAGGCGCAGCCCAGCGTTGGTTGTCCTGCGCATGACGCAATAGTGGCAGCTGCGGGAGCAACCGCGGCCTGTTTCCACGAGAAACATGGAGGACAACTCGGTATGGGGCGTCAGTACCTGGGAGTAGGCGGGAAGCTGTGCGTCTTCGGCCTTGCATATGTTAAAACGTTTCTGCGCTTCTGAAATGCCGGGCACAAAAAAACCGGGCTGCTTGGCCAAAGCGCCAAGCAACGCTGCTTTGGTAGCATAGGCCTCACAGGCCCTCAACAGCACCTCTATTAACGCCTCGGCTTCTCCTTGCACCACCACATCCACAAAAGGCTCCAATGGGGCCGCGTTTGAAAAGCTTAAAGGGCCCCCCGCCACCACCAAAGGCGCATGTGGGGGCCGCTCCGTGCTGAGGCAAGCAAGCCCTGAAAGCGCCAGCATGGACAGCACACCTGAAAGCTCCAACTCATAGGCCACAGAAAAAGCCAGCACTGAAAACTCGGACACGGGGCGCTGTGTTTCCAGGCTGAACAGCGGCATGCGCAAGCGCCGCATGAGAGCCTCGTCATCCGGCAAAAAAGCGCGCTCAGCAAAGGCAAAAGGCAGGGCGTTAATTTTTCTATAAATGGTTTGGAAGCCCAGGGAGCTCATGCCCACGTGGTAGGGGCTGGGGTAACACAAGGCCACGCCTAAAGCGCCTTGTTTAAAGAGTGTGCCTTGTTCTGCTTTCAACAAAGCCTTCGCGTGCAAAAGCAGTTGGTGTCGCGTGGCGCTCACTTTATTCTGCGAGTTTTTGAATGAGTGCCTCGGCAGAGCCAACAATGGTGCAATAGCCTGCTTTCTCTTCTTTTGGCAGCCCTTCAACGGCTTTCAGGAGGTGGCACTGCAGGGAGCCTGCAAAGTCCGGGTTTATGGGGGAGCCTGCTTGTCCTCTCACTGAGGGCTCACAATCCTCATCGCTATTGCAGCCATAAGCCGGCCACAAGGCAACAAAGCTATATACGCCTGTACATGTGGAGCCTCCTTCTTCCCTCATGCTATAGCTCACTTCACCCTCCACCAGCTGACCGGGGGAAGCGGGCAGGCTATAGACGACAACATCTCTCCATTCATATACATAGGTGGTGGTGGGGGAAACCCCATCATCCACAAATTCCTTCACAAGCCCAAAGCTCCGAGGGTCCGCCGGGTTGTTATCATCAAAAACATAGCAGCGGTTTTCTGCGTCGGGCTTGCTGGAATAATCGGCCACCACATTCAAGGAGATGGACTCTTCTTGTGCCTTTTCGGCGCTCCACACGTGGGCCTCTACTGCAGCATCAAAACGCTGCTGCAGGGTTTCGGTACGCCAGGCAATGCCTATTTGGCTTTGGCCCGGCAATTGGTAGGTTTCAAAGCCGATGCGCTCGGCTTTTAATTCTTTGTCTGCGCAGGCCGCCCCTTCCATGGGTGTCAGGGGAGTATAAACCGCAAAATGCGCCTCGCCGAGTTTTTGAGCTACTTGGCAATGGCCTTGAGGTTGGCTTGTGCAAGCAAGCACCCCAAGCAAGCCGCCGCAAAGCAAAACATAAATGAATGGTTTTATATGCATGTCACATCCTCTCCAACAAATGCAGGCCCACCAATGAAAGCAGGCTCAAAAAGTAACGCGGGCTTCAAGCCGGGCAGAAATGGGGACCTGGTAACTTGTGGGGCGGCCGAAGTTTTTATTCTTCACTGAGCTGGGCAGCACCTCTCCATCCGTTCCGCGAAGTGCATTGGGGTTGTCGGCTGTGCATGTATCCGCAAAACAAATATCTCCAGGCGTCTTCGCTCCGCTGGGGAACACGTTATAATAGGTGAATTGCTCGTCAATGGAAGTCACCGCCTTAAAGTTGAAAACGTTAAACACGGTGCCGCCAATGCTGAGCACCCTCTCTTTGTCAAGGCGGACGTTGAATTTCAGCCCCGCGTTAATGCTGTGTTGCCAGGGCAAACGCTCTCCTGAAGCGCGTGGGGTGATGAATACTTGGCCCCAATTGTCTTTATAGGTGCCAAAAGCATTGGTGGGAGCGCCGGATATGCCATAATAGCTCAAGCTCAAACCCAAACTCATCTTCTTTGAAAGTTCAAACTCCTTGGCCACTTGAGCTCGAATGTTATGGCGCAAATCCAAGGGGAGGTATCCATTTCTATTGGCGCTCAGCACCAAATAGTCAAAGTCGGTGGTTGCATTGGGGTTGAGTTCACTGGTTTCCGGTTTAAACAAGCCTGAATAATTCCCTTTGAGTGTCGCATAGGTATAGCTTGCCTGGGCAAACCACAGGCCTGAAAACACTTTTCGAAAATTCAGCGTAAACGCGTTATAGTTGCGGACTGCCTTGGGAAACTCCTTGGCAATGCCATCGCCTGGGTTTCCTATAAAATAAGTATACCCATCATCGCGGCTCATGTCCTCGATGACATGGTTCATATAGCGCCGCGTATAACTAAAGCCCAGGCTTGCATTGTCAAACACTTCATATTCAATGCCTGCCACAATTTCGTCGGTGCTCTGCGCTTTCAGGTTGGGGTCCACGAGTGTGGATTGGTTGTTTGCGGCAAAAGCATATTGGCTGGGGTTCGGCGCTCCACCGGACATGCTATAGCGGTTTTCTGCACGCACGCATCGGCCAAAGGCCTCGCGCACATCCTCGTTGGCAAAGTCACAGTCTGAGGGGTTATAATAATAATAGCCTCCCCGGCGGCGACCTGGAAAAGAGTTCTCAATAATGCTCAAGGGCACGGTCTCATAGAGGCGAGCATAGTTGGCAAAAATTTTGGATTTGCCATTTTGCATAAAGTCATAAACCAGCCCTGCGCGAGGAGACCATTGGTTGGCGATGACGAGTGCAAGCTTGTTGCTGGAGTCATAAAGCTGTTGTTGATCCCAACGCACCCCCACATTCAAAGTCACCTTGTCAAAAATGGACCAGCTGTCTTGAATGAAAGCCCCATAGGTGAGGCTTTTGGGTTGGCTTCGGGAATAAGGGTCTTCCCGGAAATAATCAGGCCCTATCAACACGCCATAGCGATAAGCGTCATAATAATAATAATAATAATCTGTTCCGTCATGGCCATAGGTGCCACGGACATCTCTTCCTCCAGGAATGGCATAGAGGGAATCCATCAAGAGAAAGTCCACATTCAGTCCGGCTTTCATCACATGGTGGCCTGCCGCTTGAAAAAGCAGCGTCCCCATGGCTTTTGCAGAAACCCTATCCAATTTTGTGTCTGAAGGTGCTATCCCTCCAAACCAGAAACCATCCACAACGCAGGTGCCAGGGTTGTTTTGGCACAGCCTTCTGTCGTCTTCAGAGAGATAGATGTGGCCCCACTCCGCCAACCTCGTCATTTCTATGTCTTCGTTAACCCATACTTGTGGCTGGCTGGACATGCCTGAGGTGGCGCCAATTTTAGAGTTGTCATCCGGAAAGAAGCGGTTTCGCTGATGGTGCCAGCCGAGGTGGGCATCCACCAAAAATTGTTTGTTCCAAAAGGAGCCTGCATATTTGAGGAGCAGGTCTCTAGAATCCTCCTGCACGCGGCCCATGGTTATGCTGTCTTGATAAGCGCCATAGGGGAAACTCCAATCTCCCAGGGCTGCAGGCCAACGCCCATAGCCGCCTGCTTCTGAGGGGGCCCCAAAAATTTGCAAACTGAGGTTGTGGTTGCTTGCAGGCTGATAGCTGAGCTTGGCAATATAGGAATAGGTGCGGTTGTCCGCACGTTGATGGTCTCTCACAGAGCTTTGCAGGCGCTCAAACACAGGAAAATCCTCGGTGCTCCTCTCGCTGTCAAACCGGGAATACCAGGTGTTTATGTTATATTTAACCATCGAAGGTGCAAAACCCACATAAAACCAAAGCTTGTCTTTAATAATGGGGCCACCCAAGTCAAAACCGAATTCTCCAGAATAGAGCAGTTTGTTGCGAGAGCCATATTGAGAAGCCAGGTTGTCAATGGACTGTCTGTTCCCCGTGAGAAAGCCCGGAGAAAAAGTGGAAAATATAGAGCCACGCAACTCATTGGAGCCTGACTTGGTGGTCCCCGAAATAATGCCGCCTGTCGTGCGGCCATATTCAGGCATGAAGCCACCGGAAATAACGCTCACATCCTGCATAAATTCTGCAGAGAAAAAGGTGCCCAACACACCTGTGCCCGGGTTTGCAACCGACAAGCCATCCACAAAAACGGCATTTTCCGGCGAGGTTGTGCCCGCAATGGAATAGCCCAAAGCGTCATTCCGCACGCCAGGGGTTGCTTCGGCAGCAGCATCAAAAACGGTTGCCCCCGAAAAGTTATAGGCAGGCCGTGTCAGCGGTATTTTTCTAAAAAACTCCTCGTTTGCAACCATGCCTACCGTTGCGGAGCCCACGTCAATGACAGGGGTGCGCCCCACCACCACCTCTTCTTCGGCATCGATGGCCGAAGGCGCCATCTCAATGTTGACGCGCAAGGTTTTGTGAGAGTCCAACAAAACACCTTCACGCTCAAAGCTCCTATAGTTTTCTTTCTCAAAGCGAAGTTTGTAGGTACCTGGAGGCAATTGCGAAACGCGATAGCTTCCCGTGTCATCCGTCACCACAATTTCTTCCCCCAGTTTTTCAGGCGCCGTTACTATAACAATGACATCCGACACCGGCTCCTTATTCAGAGCATCTCGCACTGTTCCAACAAAGACAGAGCTGCTTTGCGCCCAGGCAACACCGGCCTGAGCAACAAAAGCGAGCAGTGCCCAACGCGCCCAACGCAACAAAGTGTGATGCACGAAGAAACCTCCGAGTGATAGGGGGATTGGGCTAAGCTACTTTTTAGATTCTTCAGGTGGAAGCTTTATTGTTAAAAAAACATGTCGCAAGCGGTGGGTTAAAGTTTCATGTTCGATTCCATACTCAAACGAAACACTTTGCCAAAACCCCAATATGGCGTCGGGCTTTGCATTGCCCTCGCCGTGCATGCGGCGGCCCTCCTGGGGGCCTTGTGGTTTTCAACCCAACATGTAGGGCAAACCAAGCCTCTGCCAGAAAGCACCCACGTGGAAGTCATCCTCTATAACAGCTTGCCCCCAAGCAGGGCGCAGCCGCCTATAGCCATAGAAGCGCCACCACCGCCACCGCCACCACCGCAGGAGAAACCACAGCCACGGACATCCGCACTTCAGAAAAAGAGGATGGTGAAGCCCCTGGCCATTCCCTCAGAAGAGCCGCCTGAAAGCGCGCCTGAAGAGATGCCTGAGCAGAGCAGCGCGTTGGCCCACCCTCACAGTGAGGCATATGGTGTGGAAGGTGGAAACCCTCATACGCATTTTGACCCTACGCTCCATGGGAAGCCTGGCCCCATAGGCAGCCCTGTTATGGAGGGCTCCGCTGCGGGGGTTATTCCTTTTGGTGAGGGCATGCTCCGCCCGAAGCTGATGAAAAACCCTGCGGAGGTGGTATATAGCCAAGAGGCTTTAAGGGCGCGCATTGAGGGGCTGGCGGTGGTGCGCTGCACCATTACGGTGGAGGGGAATGTTGAAAACTGCCGCTTTATACAGAGGCTGCCCTATATGGATGAGGCCATTTTGAGCTACCTTTATATGCGCCAATATGCACCCAGCACCTTTCAGGGCAAACCCATTGCCGTGGACTATAACATCCACATTCGCCTTAAACTCCCCTAAACCGTCCTCTAAACCGTTCCCCAAACTGTTGTACACATGCATATACCGAAGGAGGGTTAAATGGAGCTATAGAGCGGTTTCAATGGAGGCGAGCTTAGGCAAAAATGAAACCTGACGAAGGAACACCGCACCGTGGAGGCGCTCTAGGCCGCTTCCCTCTTTAAGCAGCAAAGGCACGCGCAAGGATGGATTTTTCTCTAACACAGTTGTGGGCCCAAATGGGGCCCTTCGCTAAAACGGTTGTTGTCATTCTGCTGCTCATGTCCTTGGGCAGCTTGCTGGTTTTTGTGGAGCGCCTCATGGTCTTCTTCACCAGCAAGCGCCACTCTCTGCGTTTTTTGTCCGCCCTGGAAAAAAACCTGGAAAGAGGTGGCTTCCATGGGGCTGCCCAAGCCCACTATGGAGAAGCGTTGGGGCATGTGGGGCGTATACTCAGCCTGGGTTTTAAAGTTTTTAAAAGCAGAGCCCAGCGTCCGGACATGGCGCTAGAGTCCATCGCCCGCAGCCTGGAGCGGCAAGGCGCTCGAGAAATTCAACAGATGAAGCGCGGGTTGGGGTGGCTGGCCACGGTGGCTTCCACAGCGCCTTTTGTTGGGTTGATGGGGACGGTTATGGGCATTGTGACGGCCTTTGAGTTAATGGCCCAAAAAGGGGGAGGCGGGCTGGACACCGTTTCTGCCGGCATTGCTGAGGCTTTGGTGACGACGGCTTTGGGCTTGCTTGTAGCCATTCCCACCCTCATGGCCTATAACTATTTGCAAGCATGGGTTGAGGCGCGGGCTGTGGACATTGCCGAGGCCTCCAATGAGTTTCTCGACGGCATTGCCCTCTTTTTGGAAAGCCAAGCCACCCTGGAGAAAGGAGAAAGGCGGCATGCCGGTGCTCAACCCGAAAAGCGCGGTGAAAACTGAAATAAACATTACGCCCCTGGTGGATGTGGTGTTGGTGTTGCTGATTATTTTTATGGTGGTTGCACCTCTGTTGCAAAAGGGAAAAGCCGTGGCACTCCCTCAGGCAACCCCCCATGCCCATGAAAAAACAAGCACCCCAAAACCTGAGCCTTGGGTTATTTCCATACGCCAGGACAAAGCCATTTTTTTCAATGAGAAACAGCTTTCCAAAAAGGCCCTCGCCAAGGAAATACAACAACAGCTGAGCACTCAAGGCTTAAAGGAAATTCTCCTCAAAGGAGACAAAACGCTTCCCTTTGAAGAAATACGCCCCCTCCTGGAGGCACTCCAACAGACAGGCTTTAAACACATTGCTCTGGCTGTTGAAGAGAGAAAAGGAAGTTAATGCGCCACAAAAAAACACGCATTTTGCCAGCTCAACTCAACCCCCCCCACTCCAGCATTAATGTTGCCCCTTTGGTGGATGTGGTGCTGGTGCTGCTGATTGTTTTTATGGTGCTTGCCCCCCTGCTGGAGAAAACCATTGCCATCCACCTGCCCGAGGACAACTGGGTGGACAACATAGAAGAAATGCCCCAAGGACAGCTGGTCGTTTCCGTGGACAAAACAGGTACACTCTATTTAAACCAGCAAAGCCTCCCAGAAGGTGACTATGTCCACAAGTTAAGCAGAGTGCTGGCTGCCAAAAACAACCACGCTGAGCGTGTTGTTTTTTTTTCCATAGACGGCCAAGCCGGTTATGAAAGAGTTGTTTTCGCCTTGGATGGGGCCAGGCAAGCCGGCGCCCTGGCTTTGGGCTTGCTTGTAGCCCCCCTGGAAAATACCCCCGTACCTCCCACAGAAGAAAGCATGCCCCTGCCCTAGGGCCTCCTGGTATATTTTAAACAGGGGCTTTATTTTTCAAGCCGGCGGGCAAAAAATGGGCTAGGGTGGCTATGTACATGTTGAAGCGCGCGTGAGGTGGGAATGTTGGCGAAGGTGTTTTCTGCAGCCCTTGTGGGGATTGATGCTGTATTGGTGGAGGCCGAAGTTGACGTCAGCCTGGGGCTTCCGTTTTTTAATGTGGTCGGGCTGACGGAAGGGGCTGCCAAAGAGAGCAAAGTGCGCGTGGCTTCAGCCGTCAAAAATGCCGGTTTTGAGATTCCACAAAAACGCATTACGGTGAACCTGGCGCCTGCGGATTTGCGCAAGGACAGTGCCACTTTTGAGTTGCCCATTGCTTTGGGGGTGCTCTCCGCCTTTGGCTTGTTTTCCAACCAACAACTCTGCCGCTTTGTGTTTGGCGGAGAGCTCTCCCTGGATGGCGCTCTCAAGCCTATACGCGGCGTACTCTCCCTGGCCATAGCCGCACGCAACCACCGCATGCAGGCCATTGTTGTCCCCCATGCCAATGCAGCAGAAGCGGCTTTGGTTGACCATATACAGGTTTTTGGCGCCCACCACTTAAGAGAAGTTATACAACACCTCTCCCATGAAAAACCCTTGGAAGCCTATGCCCCCCAAACCATGCACACCCTGAGGGAACAAACGGCAACACCCTACGCTTGTGGGGTGGACATGAGTGAGGTGCGCGGCCAATCCGAAATTAAAGATGCGCTGGAGGTCGCCGCAGCGGGTGGACACAACGTGTTAATGTGCGGCCCACCAGGCTCCGGAAAAACCATGCTGGCCAAGAGAATGCCCGGCTTGCTCCCCCCCATGGGTTTTGAAGAGGCTTTGGAGGTGACAAAAATTTATTCCGTCGCCGGCATGCTCCGCCGGGAGAATGCGCTGATGACAGAACGCCCTTTCCGAGCTCCACACCACACCATTACGGATGCGGGAATGGTAGGCGGTGGCTCCCAAACCCGCCCAGGAGAACTTTCCCTCGCGCACAACGGCCTCCTCTTTTTGGATGAGCTTCCAGAATTTAAAAAGCATGTACTCGAGGTGCTCCGCCAACCCCTGGAAGAAGGCACCGTCAGGCTTGCACGCGCCAACCAACGCATTAACTACCCTTGCCTCTTTATGCTGGTTGCCGCGATGAACCCATGCCCCTGTGGCTATTTTAACGTGAAAGACAGAGAGTGCCGCTGTCCACCCAGAAGGGTTTTGGAATACCACGCCCGCCTCTCAGGCCCCTTTTTGGACAGAATTGATGCAACCCTGGAAACACGCCCCGTGGATGCACAAAAAATACTGGCTTTGGAGCTGAAAGAAAAACCCTCCTCCTATTACCAGGAGCGCATTGCCGCCGCCAGGCAGAGGCAACAGGCACGCTTTGTAGAAACGCCCTCTATACGCCTCAATGCGCAAATGGGGCCCAAGCTGCTTGCAGCACATTGCCAAACAACCGGGCGCGCCAGGGAAGACTTGGAGCGCGCTGTGCGCCACTTCGGCCTCTCCGCCAGAGCGCATGACCGGATTTTGCGCTTGGCCAGGACACGCGCTGACCTGGAAAACCATGGGGATATACAAGAAAGCGATATGCGCTTTGCCATCAGCTGCCGAGTTATAGACAGACGCAACTGGTTGGGGCTTTGAGTGGGGTGTTGTTTCCCCCCACTCCCCTTAAACCCGCTCCCCTTCAATAAGGCGCTATTAAATAAGGCGCTAAATGTATTGGGCGAAAAATGCATTTTGCTTTAAACCCGCCTCTGTGCACCCCCCATACCTTTCTGCGCCCCCCAGGGTGAGGCTTATACGTAGCTTCGGGCCCAAGGCCCTCAACAATGCCATTGCCGCTGCACGCAGCTGCTATTCCCCTCAACTGGTGGAAGAGGAAGAGGTGGCCCACTCCCAGGCCTCCCTCCAACAGAGGGATAGGTTGGCCCAAAGCACCTTCCGCGCAGGCCACCATACCCTCTGGCAACACGCCCACTTCCAATTTGCCATTGAAAACATTAGCCGACAGGCCCTCTGGTGCTTTTTCCACGCCCACCCCTTTTATAACTCAGAGCAGGTGAGCCAACGCTATGTGCACATAAAACCCGAAAACATGATAACCCCCGCCCTCCCCCCCACATGCTTAAACCTCTGGCACCAAGCCGTGCAAACAGCCATGGAGGGCTATAGCCAACTGTGCACCTTGCTGCTCCCCGTCGCCTCAGAGGCCTTTTTTCGCGTTTTCCCCGCACGCAAAGCCAAGGCCCCTCAATGGCAAGGGGAAATACAAAAAAAGGCCCAGGAGGCCGCGCGCTATGTGCTGCCGCTGGGCACGCTGGCACAGCTTTACCATACGGTTTCAGCGCTGACGCTGCACCGCTATGCGCGCATTTGCCAGCATGCCGATGTGCCGGCCGAGGTGGCCTATGTGGTGCAAGCCATGCTGCAATGCGTGCGCGCGGAGGATGCGGAGTTTTTTAACACCATTGAGGACCCATTGCCCCTCGACCAAACACCCGAGTGGCCTTATTTGGCCTCTGGCCCCCATGCCCGCCTCGGTACCCATGCCTTCCTCGAGGCCTTTGATGCGGAGTTGGACGGCCTCTCCTCCCGCCTCGTCGGCTTCAGCCCTCAAGCCCCCACACTGCTGGCCGAAGCCCTGCGTACCACTTTAGGCCTGTGCCCCACAGCCCTGCCCAACCCCGAGGCCTGGCGCCTGCTGCTCTCCCCTGAAAAAAACCCCCTGCTGACACAAACGCTGAACTTGGACAGCTTCAGCCACCTGGGCCGGTGCCTGCTGCATGCACACTATAGCTTTAAAAAGAAACTCTCCCATGCCGCGGACAGCCAAAACCAACGCCACCGCACCCTGGGCGCCTCCAGGCCCTGGCTGCATACCCATTTTGTGCCGGGCCACGTGGATATTATAGTGCCCAACCTCATTAAAGCCCTGCCCCAGGCAGAAGAGGCCTTTTATAAGGTGGCCAATACCCTCTGGCACAGCATAGAGGCCTTGTTGGAAGCCAACATAAGCCCTGAAACGGCCCTCCTGCTTTTGCCCAACGCCTTCCCTATACGCTTTGTGGAATCCGGCGCCTTGCCCTATTTTAAACACAAATGGACACAACGCCTGTGCTACCTCGCACAAGAGGAAATTTGGCAAAGCTCCAAAGAGGAAGTGCTGCAACTGGGGAAAATACACCCTCAACTGGCACAGTGGATGGCCCCCCCTTGCACACTGAGGAAGTGGGGGGGCCTCTCCCCCCTGTGCCCCGAAGGTGCAAGGTTTTGCGGCATACACGTATGGGAGTTGCCCCTGGAAGCTTATAAACGGCAAATTTAAGGCGAGGGGTTAAGCTTAAAGAGGCAAAACTTGCCCATGGCCTGGCGTGGGCTGGGCTGGGCTGGGCTGGGCTGGGCTGGGTTTTTTATATTTTGAAGGCATTTAAAAAAACAGGAGCTTTTGTGAGTATAACCACCAAAAAAGGGGATGGGGGCCAAACCTCCCTCTATGGGGGTATGCGCGTGCCCAAAAATGCCGCGCGTGTGGAGGCCTATGGGGACATAGATGAGTTAAGCAGTGTTTTGGGTTTTGCGAGGAGTTTGGGCCTTGGGCTAGCGGCAGAAGAAACCGTGCTGCGTATACAGACGGAGCTGTTGACGGTGGGGGCTGTTTTGGCCTCCCCTCCCCAAAGCCCTGCGGCGGCCAGGGTGGCGCCGCTCCCTCCGGCCTGGGTTATGCAACTGGAGGCAGAAATAGCAGCCTTTGAGCGGCAGCTGCCTCCCTTAAGGCAGTTTATTTTGCCAGGAGGCCCACAGCCAAGCGCCGCCTTGCACATGGCCCGGGCTGTAGCGCGGCGGGCCGAGCGCAAGGTGGTGGCCCTCTCTGGGCAAGAGGAGGTACCCCAGGAGCTGCTGACCTATTTAAACCGCCTCTCGGACATGCTTTTCCTCATGGCACGCGCAGCAAACCTTGAGGCCCAGGGGGAAGAGGCCTCTTTCCCCATAGCCAAAAATACTTTATAGCCCCCATACCTCCCTTGGTTAACACCGCCTACATTGCCGCGTGCGCACAAAAAATAGGTTTTGAGTTGTGTGGCTTTGCCGCAGCCGAGCCTTTGGAGGGCGGTTTTTTGCGGCAATGGCTGGAAGAGGGCCTGGGGGAGGGCATGCCCTGGCTGAAGGAGACGGCAGATGTGCGTTTAAATGTGCAAAGCCTGTTGCCCAGGGCGCAAACGGTGGTGGTGTTGGCTTGCCCTTATTTCCACCCCCACCCCCCCTCTGTGGTAGCGCGTTTTGCGCGCAGCAGGGATTACCACAAAACGTTTAAGGGCTGGTTGAAGCAGCTGATGGCCTGTTTGCGGGAGGCCTACCCGGGCATGGGCATGCGGGCTTTTGTGGACAGTGGCCCGGTGCTCGAAAAAGTATGGGCCGCCAAAGCAGGCCTGGGTTTTGTGGGCAAAAACGGTTGCCTTATACACCCGGGCAAAGGCTCCTGGCTTTTGCTGGCGAGTTTGCTTTTGGATGAGCCCGCAGACAGCGTGGGCCAGCCCCTGAAGGAGGCTTGCGGCAACTGCCGCGCCTGCATAGAGGCTTGCCCCACAGGCGCCATTTTAGAGGGCAGACGTGTGGACGCGCGCCTTTGCCTGAGTTTCCACACCATAGAAAACAGAGGGGCCTGGCCTGAGGCTTTGCGCGGCCGGTCGGGCAAGTGGGTATTTGGCTGTGACAGTTGCCAGGAGGTATGCCCCCACAACCGCAAGGCCAAGCCAGGGCATGCCGCTTTTGCACCGCGGCCCTTTGCGCTTTGGCCCCTGCAGCGCTTTTTGGAGCTGGGAGAGGCAGAGCATGCCCAGCTGCTGGGCACCTCCCTTATGCGCGCCAAAGCCGAAGGCCTTCGCCGCAACGCCGCCTATGCTTTGTCCGAAAACCCTATAGCTCAGGAGGAGAAACCCTAAAACCGATTTTAAAGGGTTTTATTTGCCCTCCCGGGCAGGGTTTGTTTTTCAGAGTGGGCCTGCGGCCCGGCTGTTTTCAAAGGAAAAAGTTTTTTTGTGGGGGGGGGGTTGTTTTTTTCCCTCCGGGGGGGGGGGGGGTCGCCTCCGGCGAAGGGTTTTTTCGCCCTGCGGGCGCGGCTTGCCTTCGGCAAGTCACTTTTTAAAGGGGAGCTAAAGCCCCCCCCCACCCCCCCCCCTCCATAA
>WRKR01000002.1 GCA_009782175.1 Cystobacterineae bacterium | reverse complement strand
TAGGAAGCAACCGACGATGAGCCCCGCAGGGCCCTCGGAGAGTGGCTTTTTTTGGTTACTTTTTTTGTCCAGACAAAAAAAGTGACTCGCCGGGAGGCGAAACCTCCCCCCGCTGAAAGCGAAAACACCCTTCGCCGGAGGCGACACTCCCCCCCGGAGGGAAAAAAACAAAAACCCCCACAAAAAAACTTTTTCCTTTAAAAATAGCCTGGCCGCAGGCCCCCTCTGAAAAACAACCCTTCTCTTGGTAGAGAGGTTAAAGGAGCGGCGGCCGCACAATGTTGCGGTGGTAGCGTTGGCGAACAAGATGGCGAGGACAGTATGGGCGTTGCTTAAGCATGGGCGGCGCTACCAAAAGGACTATGTGAGTATGAAGCCCCAGGTTTAGAGGAGGATGCTTAAGAAGATTTGCGAAGGCAAAGGAGATGACGAAGACGGGAAAACCGAGACTCGCTGAACCTGCTAAGGCTTAAGGATTTTGAAGTCCGTGGCCCGAATGAGGTGCGAGTTAAACGAATTTCATCCGAGCGAGCAGTGGAAAACATAACTTACTGCACTAAACGCTGAATATAGAGCTGCAAACTTTCCTGTCGGCGACGTCAAAAAGGCCTATGCGCAAAAAAACAATGCAGAAAAAAACTTATTGAAAATGGGGGATGCTCATATAGAGGCCTTAGCCCCGAAGGGCTCTTTTTCGGCTTTCGCGCTACCCGGCCAAAAATGGCCAAAAAAAAACCACGTCTGTCGGGCGCGGAAAACCGCTTACTTGAGGTGTGTTGAAGCACCTGTCAAAAGCCATAGCTGAATTTTTTTGGGTATGCAAGCCAAGAGAGGTGGCCAGGTGTTTGAACACCGCGAACAGAACGGCCCGAGGCCTTGAAGGGGCGCAAGCTTCGCATTGTTTTATAAAACAAGCTTTGGTTTCTTCCTATAGGGAAGAGGGCTTTTGAGGGGGTTTGTGGCCTTCAGCTAGCGTTTGTCTCTTCAGCCTGTCTTTTTGTACTTTTTGCGGATGGCCTCAAGTCGGCGATCAACCTCTGCCAACATGGCCGGGTCCGCCGGTTTTCTCCTGGCAAAAAACCGCTCCGCGCCCTTGCGGGTATCCTCGCAAATTTCTTGCGGAGTCATCCCTTTGTATCTCTCGTATTTCCAGTCTCTGATTTTGCGGATGTCTTCAAGTGTGAAGGCGGGGCTAATTTCCGGCTTGGGTATATCACTCATCGTCGCCTCCTTCTACAAGCATGGTTGGAGAGTAGATCATTATATCCTTATAACCACCCCTCGCCGCAATATCCCTTGCGCCTTTTATTGTCCTGGCGTTGACAATATGCTTGAAATTCCACGAGACCAGGATCTCACAGCCAGACAGCAGCGCGGCCGCTATGTGGCGACAATCGTTGAAGCTCTTCTCCCGCAAAATTCCGAAGTCCACAAACTTGCTCGCAAGCGCAACCGCCTCGTTGCCGGACTCCACTCGCTCATACTGGATTTTCTGGAGAAAAAGATCAAGGCAGTCCCTTTTCGCATCCGAGCATCCGTCCAGCTCGTCGAACACTACCTCGGACAGAACCACTTCATAGGCGCCCGCCTTAATTTCCTCCCACAACCGCAGGGTGTCTTCCATTTTCTCGGGAGTTTCCGGCGCATCCAAGTGGCTGATGACGGAGGTGTCTAAGTATATTTTCGTTTTTCTCGCGCTCATGGCTTATAGACAGCACAGCCATTTGGGCTTTCAACAAAAAAACCCACCTTCATGAAAACCCGCGCCTCACAAACCTCCCCGCCCCCGGTCTAAAGTGGGCATTGAAGGCACTTTCAAATAACCGTTGAAACCTCCATAGTGAAACCACTTATGTCCCCTCAGAAAAAAGACTGGCCTGTTTTTCATTGTCCATTTCCATATTCCACTTTTCTCGTGCTGAGTTTTTTTGTCGGCCTTGGCCTGCTTGCAGGGTGCAAGACGACGGCGGCGGGCATTGTCAGGCAAGAGGGCGACGAAACAGCCGCGGCACCGGAGGTGTTTGTCAGCACCTTTGCCGGAAATGGTGAGCGTGGCCATGCCGACGGCAAAGGAGGTGTTGTAGGGTTTTTTTGGCCTTCCGGCATTGCCATAGACAAAGGCGGCAACCTCTATGTGGCGGACACCCTCAACCACCGCATTCGCAAAATAACACCAGAGGGAGAAGTCAGCACTTTTGCCGGAAGCGAAAGAGGCTATGCCGATGGCCCGGGGAATACGGCCGCGTTTAATATGGGTGATGATAGTGGCATAGATAAACATAATGGCATTGCCCTGGATGCAAAAGGCAACCTCTATGTGGCGGACACCCTCAACCACCGCATTCGCAAAATAACGCCTGAAGGAGAAGTCAGCACCCTTGCCGGAAGTGGCAAGGAAAATGAATATGGAAATATAAAAGCAAGCGGCTATGCCGACGGCCCGGGAAATGTTGCCCAGTTTAATGCGCCTTCCGGCATTGCCCTCGACAAAGAGGGCAACCTCTATGTGGCGGATAGCTTCAACCACCGCATCCGCAAAATAACACCTGAAGGAGAAGTCAGCACCTTTGCCGGAAGTGGCGAGGAAAATAAATATGGAGCTAGAGAAGGGGGCTATGTCGACGGCCCGGGAAATGCTGCACAGTTTAATATGCCTTCCGGCATTGCCATAGACACGAAAGGCAACCTCTATGTGGCGGACACCTTCAACGGCCTCATCCGAAAAATAACACCTGAAGGAGAAGTCAGCACCTTGTCCTTTTCCGACGACGGTGCGTTTGGCTTTGACGAGGGCACGGGAACAAAGGCAATATTCTTCGACCATCCCATCGGAATTGCCATAGACCCAACAGGCAACCTCTATGTGTCGAGCACCATCAAAAACCACGGCATCCACAAAATAACACCTGCGGGAGAAGTCAGCACTTTTGCCGGAAGTGGTCGAGAAGGCTATGCCGGCGGCCCAGGGAATGTTGCACGGTTTTCTGGGCCTTCTGGCATTGCCATAGACAAAGACGGCAACCTCTATGTGGTGGACACCTTCAACAACTGCATCCGCAAAATTGTGGTGGACTCAAAAACAACAAGCCTCGCCAGAAAACGGCCACCCATGGTCAGCACCTTTGCCGGAAGCGGTGGGGCAGGTGAAGATGGAGGAGGCTATGCCGACGGCCCACATTTTTATGTGCCTTCCGGAATTGCCCTGGACGCGAAAGGCAACCTCTATGTGACGAATTTGGGCAACCACCGCATCCGAAAAATAACGCAGGCAGGGGAAGTGAGCGCGCTTGCCGGGAGTGGGGAAGCTTCCAAATGGCATAGCGCCTTTGCTGATGGCCCGGGAAATGTTGCACGGTTTGATAGGCCTTCCGGCATTGCCACAGACAAAGACGGCAACCTCTATGTGGTGGATTTAGGAAACCACCGCATCCGCAAAATAACGCCTGCGGGAGAAGTCAGCACCTTTGCCGGAAGCGGCGAGAGAGGTTTTGCAGACGGCCCGGGAAATGCGGCCGCGTTTAATATGGGTGATGGTATTATACCTAATGGCATTGCCATAGACGCTTTAGGCAACCTCTATGTGGCGGATGCTGGCAACAACCGCATCCGCAAAATAACACCTGCGGGAGAAGTGAGCACCTTTGCCGGAAGTGGCGAGAAAGATGGAGCTAGAAAAGGAGGCTATGCCGACGGCCCGGGAAATGTTGCGCGGTTTAATGCGCCTTCCGGCATAGCCATCGACAAAGGAGGCAACCTCTATGTGGCGGACTTAGACAACAACCGCATCCGCAAAATAACGCCTGAAGGAGAAGTCAGCACCCTTGCCGGAGGAGGAGACGTGGGTTGGAGAAAGAAAAGCAGGGAAGGCATTGTCGACGGCCAAGGAAGCATGGCACGGTTTCATTTTCCTTCCGGCATAGCCATCGACAAAGGAGGCAACCTCTATGTGGCGGATAGCTTCAACCACCGCATCCGCAAAATAACGCCTGAGGGAGAAGTCAGCACCCTTGCCGGAAGTAGTGTTGGGATGGGTTTGAAAATTGGAGGCTATGCCGACGGCCCCGGGGATGTTGCAGAGTTTTATTATCCTTCCGGCATTGCCATCGACGAGGAAGGCAACCTCTATGTGGTGGATTCCGGAAACAACCGCATCCGCAAAATTGTGGTGGACTCAAAAACAGCAAGCCTCACCAGAAAACAGCCACCCATGGTCAGCACCTTTGCCGGAAGCGACAAGGAAGATGGAGATGGAAATAGAAATAGAAAAGGAGGCTATGCCGATGGCCCGGGGAATGGTGCACAGTTTAATAGGCCTTCCGGCATAACCATAGACAAAGGCGGCAACCTCTATGTGGCGGACAGCGACAACCACCGCATCCGCAAAATAACACCTGCGGGAGAAGTTAGCACCTTTGCCGGAAGTGGCGAGAAAGATGGAGCTAGAAAAGGAGGCTATGCAGACGGCCCGGGGAATGTTGCACGGTTTTTTTCGCCTTCCGACATTGCCATAGACAAAGGCGGCAACCTCTATGTGGCGGACAACGGCCTCATCCGCAAAATAACGCCTGAAGGAGAAGTCAGCACCTTTGCCGGAAGCGGCGAGGAAGGTGAAGATGGAAGTAGCTATGCCGATGGCCCGGGGAATGTTGCGCGGTTTAATGCGCCTTCCGGCATTGCCATAGACAAAGAAGGCAACCTCTATGTGGCAGATGTTTACCGCATCCGCAAAATAACGCCTGCGGGAGAAGTCAGCACCTTTGCCGGAAGCGGCGAGGAAGATGGAGATATAGGTGGCTATGCCGACGGCCCGGGGAATGTTGCGCGGTTTCATATGCCTTCCGGCATTGCCATAGACAAAGGCGGCAACCTCTATGTGGCGGACACCCTCAACCACCGCATCCGCAAAATAACGCCTGCGGGAGAAGTCAGCACTTTTGCCGGAAATAATGATGAACTGAGAGGAGGCTTTTCCGATGGACAAGGAATTGCTGCACAGTTTAATAGGCCTTCCGGCATAGCCATCGACAAAGGCGGCAACCTCTATGTGACGGACTTAGACAACCACCGCATCCGAAAAATAACACCGAGAGGAGAAGTCAGCACAGTTGCCGGAAATTGGGAGCCTGGCCCAGAACAGTTTGGCCTATTAGAAACAAGTGAAGGAGGCTATGCCGACGGCCCGGGGAATGTTGCACGGTTTCATATGCCTTCCGACATTGCCATAGACACGAAAGGCAACCTCTATGTGGCGGACACCCTCAACCACCGCATTCGCAAAATTGTGGTGAAATAATAGAGGAGGGTGAAAACATTTCTCTTCGCCATGCGGGCGCGGGCTTTTCCAAACGCCTTCACCACCCCCAAAAAGCAAACGCAGGAGAAAGCCTCAAGCCGCCACAAAAATGTTGCTATAGCGAAGAATTTGAGTGTCGTGCGTGTTGGAGAGAGCCAAAGTTTGCCTTCTCCACCGGCAAGAAAAAAGCCATCGGCCTTTGTCGTCTCTTGTGTGTGGCTTTTTAAATGAATAGGGTTGTTGTGCAGAAGCTAAAAAGCTTGTCAAACTGGCACTTGAGCGGGGTTTCGTCCTGGGGGGCGGTTTGCTGTCGCACATGTTCCAGCACTCGTCAACGGAGGTATGTGCACATGTTTTCAGAGGCAACAAAAAACAGCTTAAATATAAAGAAAGCTCCATTCCTGTGTGCTTTGCTTTCCCTTGTCCTCGCATTTTCTTTGCTGGTCAGTTGCAAAGAGGACACGAAGGATTGTTGTGCGCCGGCACTTGTCACATGCACCGTCGGCGATGACAGCCCATGTGAGTTATGGCAACGCTGCCTGGGCACAGAAGGCGCTCAAGGCGACCAGGGCGACCAGGGCCACTGCATAGGAGAGCGCCAATGCGAAACCGACGACAACTGCTCTGATGGGAAAACATGCAAAAGCGGCAGCTGTGTGCCAGCCTCCTATTGCGAGGTGGGTTGTCCTCAGGGTGAGTTTGTCTGCGTTTCTCCGGAGCTCGGCTGTCAACCCGGGTGCTTTGAAAACGGCAATTGTTCCGACAGCAGAGTGTGCGGTGGCCACGACACAACAACCGGCCTGGGGGCCTGCCGAAACCCCAAGCAGGGGCCTGAAAGCACTTAATCTCTTTGTTGGGGCCAAAGCTTTGCTCCTCACTGCGTTGGCACGGCCGGCCGCTCGACCAAGGAGTCATGGTGGCGGCGCAACGAGACGCCCGCGAGTGGCAGCACCACCTCGGCTACACGGATGATGGCCGTCGGCAAACGAATGGCCACCTTGACGAACGGCGGCGTGCGCAGCAGCACCAATCAACGTTTCCAAGGCAGCTGCCATCGTCAAAATAATGGGGATGGTTTTCTTGTCTTTGGCCGCAACCAGAACGACAACGGGCAAGGCTCGCTTTTCCAATTTCTGAATGAGCATGGGGATGGCGTTAATCATTTCGGCAATGCCTGATGGCCAATGCCGAATTGAGGGAAAATTTGAATATTAAAACACCGTTGGCGTGTTTCGGCCAGCCACTTATGTTGTGGATGTTGTTGTTGAGATTGCTCACAAAGGTATCTTGCAGAACATACGAAAGAATTCTGCATCCAAGTCTCCTGCCTCTATGAGTTGCTTTGACACTTCCCTTGTGTCTACGTCTTGCCAGCAACATCTTCCGGAGACATAAGTCCACCACCAGCTGATGTCTGCCTCCAAAAGATCTGCTTCCTCAAGGTTTTCTTCTGCCACCCATTTTCGCTTCGTCTCGCCCGTTTCTTCCCATGAAACGCCGAAAATCTCTGAAAACAAACTTTGCGCATCCGCCAAGCCTTGTCTCGCCGCTTTTCCCATCCATTGCTTCGCCTTGAGTTCGTCTTTCAGCGCTGTATATATCAGCCCAAGGATAAATTGCACAAAGCAACAATAAGGCTCGGCTTTTTCTGTGTCCGCCATTTTTTCAAGCCACTTCGCCGCTTCTGCGTGGTCACGCGTGAGGCCAAAGCCCGTGGCATACATCAGCCCAAGGTGGTATTGCGCCGCCTCGTCTCCTTGTTCCGCCGCTTTTTTGCACCACTTGGCCGCTTTTTCGGCGTTTCTCACCACGCCATCGCCTTTGAGATACTGCCTTGCTAAAACCTTCTGCGCTTCAAAATCTCCCTCCTCCGCTCGTATCTCCAATGCAATGCCTTCTTGCCCTGCCGCCAATTTGTACCATTTGGCTGCTTCTACCTCGTCTTTCTGTACGCTTCGACCTTCGGCATAGATCTCCCCCAGGGCGCGTTGTGCCCTTTTGTTTCCTTGCTCCGCCGACTGCCTCAGGCTCTTCAACCTCCGTGCCGCCTCCGCTTCGCTGTTCCAGTATTCCGCCTTTGCTTCGTTGCGCTCAACACCCCAACCGTTGGCGTAGATCTCACTGAGGACACGCCCTGCTTCCTCGTCTCCCTGCCATAGTGCGCACCTGGCAGCTTCCAGGAGCTCCCCAAACTTTAGCCTGCGCGTTATGTTGTATTGGCCGCTCACCGCCTTTGCGAGCCATTTTGTTGCTTCTGCAGTGTTTTTTGTGACGCCTCGTCCTTCAGCATAGGCTAAACCAAGCTCGAATTGTGCGTCTTTGCGCCCTTGCTCCGCCGCCTTCCTCAGCCACTTCGCCGCCTCCGCTTCGTCACGCACAACACCAAAACCATAGGCATACCTCAAACCGAGACTGGCTTGCGCCGCTGCATCGCCTTGCTCCGCTGCTGTTTCCAGTTTTTCAAGAAGGTTTTGCATACTTTCTGCTTCCTAGACCGCTTTCACTTTAAAATAAAACCAGCCTATCTCCACCTCTTCACCCTGAAGGCTTAATAGCCACAATCCGCTTTGCTCAATTCAATGCGGGCAATCTCCACACCATCATTCCCTGCGAAGGCGAAGACATAAACTCCGCCATTTTGAAGCGCAGGCTTTATTTCCTTTTGGGAACAGGTTTTTTCCTTCATCTCCGGTATTAGGTTTTCGAGAAACACGTCGCTGTCAAGCTCGTGCGAAGAATGGCTAAGGAGCGAATAAAAAAATGTCAATCTTCCCCCAGGTCCAACAACGGCTTTATCCAACCGGGTTTCCTCATCCAGCATGAGTGGAGCTCGTGCATTTATGAGCTCAGCGGCGCTGATCAGGGTTTTCTCTATTTGCTGCTGTGTGGGCTTTGTTCGGGTGCTTGTTTTGTTGCTTATTTGGTTGAATGCCAAAATGAATGCCAAGAGCAAGAAACACCCAATATAGCGGAGAATAAAATTGCCCCATGAGCATGGTGGAGTTCGCTTGCGTACCCACAACCAGGAAAACAGAGCGGGCATTCCCGTCTTCAGCGTTAAGAGAGTGATGGCTTCAATGCCACCGTCCGCCGAGGGAAGACCCAAAAAAAACAGAAGTGCACCCACCAGCAAAACAGTTGAAGACAACCAACATACAAGGGCTTGTTTGGCAGGCAGGTGCATTTTATTTCCTCCGCGAACGACGCTATAAGACGGCGCTATAAAGTGGCACTATAAATGGCCGCTCTTTTTTTGAAGTCTTCCAGAGTGAACACTGCCGCCAGGCCGGGTGTTTTGCAGGCCCATCAACGGCTTTGCGGCGTCGGCCCGCTGGGCAATCAACTCAGCAGCCGTGTGGCCATGCGTAGCCCAATGCATTTTGTTTTGCACCGTGGCGAAAAATTTTTCAGAAGGTATTCATTCAACCGCGCCGTGGCCCACTGGCGAAACTGCGTGCCGCGGTGGCTGCGCACGCGGTAGCCGATGGCAAGTATAGAGAGGGTTCGTCCCACCCATCATCTGCGTTGCGACCTACAACCTCCATGGCGTACACGATGGAGAGGATGGCCGCTATCAGCTGAGCTGGCCGACTTCGACGCAGCTCTCATCGCCTTCCAAGAAGTTATCGACAGCGCGGGTTGGAGATTGCCTGCTGCAGGCTGTCTGAAATCCACTTCAGGGCACCAAGCTAACCGGCGAGGCCGAGGCCGAAACCTCTTGCAGCTGCGTCAGCGTCTGGTATCCGGCTCTGCTCACCGTCAGCGTATAGGGCCCCTCGAACACGTTGGTGAAGAGGAAATAGCCGTTCGAGTCGGTCGTCTGCGTCAGCCCATAGGGCTCGAGCCTCACGCTTGCGCCGTCGATACCTGCTCCTCCGCTGGTCTGCACGTAGCCATAGAAGCTGCTCGTGGCGGGTGCAGCTGTGCCTATCTGGACACGGAAGTGCGCCGCTTCGCTTCCCAAGTTGCCCATGGTATCTTCGGAGACGAGGTGGAAGTGATAGCTAAAATCGCTGATCGCCTGTCCGGCCGAGTCATGTGTGAGAAGCACTTGGCGGTTTGTGGTGTAGGTCCAACCCTCATCCCCGGCCAACAGGTTGCTGTTGCTCACCCGATCGAGCCTATACCAATAACCGCGGTAGCTGTCTGCTGAGAGCCCAGAAGGCGGCGTCCAGGACATGGTAACAGTGGTGTTCATGTACCAATTCGACTCGTTCGGGTGGCTGCTGGAGCTCAGGGTTTGTTCCCCTCTCTGAATAGTGACGGGAAAGCGGTTTGCCACAGTGCCGCTTATCGCCGAGGCGTTGGTCGAGATTATGTGGAAATACCAGGTGCCCGACTGATCGATCGTGTTGGCTGGTAATCTAACCAAGGTCGCAGCAGTAAAGGTACCGTTGGACGGAGTAAGCGCAAAATCGGCGGTCTGGTTAAAGGCATACCAATAACCCTGCACGCCAGCGTAGGGCTCGAGCCAGCTAAACTGAATGTCCTGGGAAAGATCGTTATAGGTGAAATTGGAGTTGGGATGTGTTGGCGAGCCGATTTGGGTGGGCGGCATCACCGATTCGACGGTGGAGGCGGCGCCATTAATGGTGCCGGTATTAGAGTAGACGGGGCCATATGCCAGCTTCACGCGGCCACCGGCGCCGTTGCCGCCGTTGGCGGTGCTGCTATTATATTGGTTGGGCCTGTTGCCCACTCCTCCCTGTCCCCCAGCGACTGAGAGCGTGCCGCTGATGGTTAGGCCGGGGCTGACCAGAACGATTGAGCCTCCTCCACCTCCTCCAGCTCCCGCTCCATATACATCGGCCCCATCGGCGCCGTCGGCTAGGAGCTGCCCCATTATCGACATCGTCCGTGTCGCGACGAGCTTGATGCTGCCTCCGCCATTGCCAGAAGCGGAATAGGTGTAGCAAGTGCCGTCAAGAACGCTTATGGATGCGCAACCACGGCCCCCCGCACTTCCAGGCTGACTGGAAAGGTTATGGTTGTTGCCCAACACGCTGCCGCCCGCCACGCCAGGGCAGGGAAACTGTTGATAGTATGGGCTCCCGCAGATTCCAGTCGTGGAGTTGCTCGCGCTGCCAGCGGCTCCTCCGCCCCCACCTCCTCCGCCGACCCACGCATAAGAGCGGCTAAGATAGTCGCATTGTTCGTAGCATACGCCGAATTCGACGCCTCCTGGGCTCGACGACGTGCCGCTCAGGTTTATTGTTGAGCTCGGATCGATGGAGACGTCGTCGGCATAGACCGTCAGCTCTCCAGTGGGGCAGCTCACCGTGGCACCGCCCTGCACCGAGAAGCGGCCGGCGTATACCACGCCGCACAACTGGGTATCGGTGGAGATGAGCATATCCGGATGGGGGAGTGGGCTTACGGTGAGGATGCAGGAGTCCGTGCTCGTCGCACCAGCAGGATCTTCAACAGTCAATGTGATTGTATAGCTCCCAGCGGATGCAAAGGTGTGCTGGACGGTTGCCGAACCACCGCTCCCTGGAGTACCGTCGCCGAAAGTGAACGCGTAGGTGAGCAAATCGCCATCCGGATCGCTCGAGCCGCTCGCGTCGAAGGTGACAGATTGGGTCGCTATCGCCGAAGTTGGGCAGGCGAGCACGGCTACGGGCGCGCCATTACAGAGCATTGCATCATGGCACATACCCTCGGCGCAGTTGGTCCATCCGCTCCAGGTGCGGCAATTGTTCGCGTCGGCCTGGCAGGTGCGAATTTGACCGCCCGTGCACTCCGTGGCGCCGACAGAGCTGCAAGTGTGGGTGCATGCACCGCACGTAGAGCCGTTGGCGCAGGAGCTGCTGGTGCAATCGGACCAATCCGACCAGTCGAAACAGCCCTCAGTGTTCACCTGGCAGGTGCGGGTTCGGCCAGACGAGCACTCGGTGGCGCCAAGCGCCGGGCAGGCATGGTTGCAATCTCCGCAAACCTCGTTGCTGCAGAAGCCGCTGGCGCAGTCGGACCATTCACCCCAGATGCGACACTCATTGGCGTCGGTGACACAGGCCCGCACCTTGCCACCAATGCATTCGGTGGCGTCCTGCGGACAGGTGTCGCATGGTTTGCAGATGGTCGCGCTGGCGCAGACCCCGATCGCACATGGCGTCCAGTCGCTCCACCGAGCACACCCATCGACGCTCTCGCACTGGCGCTGCTTTCCTTCCGTGCACTGGGTGATACCAGTGGCGCACGCGTCGTCGCACAAAGGCTGGTTGTTCGAACAGGAGACGAGAAAGACGAAAGCTATCAGCGCTACCATAAGCGGATGACGCAGCGACATGTGAGAATCTCCAGGAAATTGAAAATTGAGTACAAACTGAAAATTGAGTACAAACTCACTTAGGCTGACAGCGCGACAACTGCCTGTCAATTGCCTGCCAATCAATTACTCTACTGTTCACGTTAAACCCGGATTCCACAATTCAATCCACTGTGGAGCGATCGCCGAGATTTTTTGAATCCGCTAGAATTTCATAGGCTTGTGCTGAAGATGACTGACAGGAAACCGGAAAACCGGCCGAAGCGAATGAGGGGTGTACTCAAAGCACTTGCTGCCGAGGCCGGCTAACAACCGGTCATAGCTGGTTTTATATCACTCTTTGACTTCGCACCATGTTGGGGCGTTCTCCCAACGCGCCAACCCGCCTCGGCTATACATACCCAGAAACCAATCGTCCGGCCTGTTATCCAAGGGAAGCTCGCCCTCATCCAAAACACGCTCGCTTCCCACCGTCTCACTTTTCGTGTCGGAATTGCCGTTTGTTTCAGACTGTGCGGACGGGGATAGGGTTCGATGATAACAGAATGATTTTATTTGAGAAATTTTATGGCTTCCTTTGAGATACCAAGGGAAATACCAACGATTTTTAATGCTGCCCTATGGAGACAAAAAGGACTCGAGCCGGCGCACTTCTTCTGGCTGCCCGCAAACCAGGCAATGTATCCTCGGGTGGCCCTCTCAAATTTGCCGCTCCTCCCAGGCCAATAGGTGGCGGCGCTCCAAGGTTTCGGGGCTCATGGCTTGCTTTGAATGTTAGCAGATGTGGGGCTGAGCACAAAAAAACAGCTTTGTGTTGTGCCGCCTCATGAGGGTGCCTGCTTTTTGTCACAATGCTCTGTGACAGGCTTGCAACATGGGCACCACCCAACAAAAACCCCCGCCTCCAAGTGAAAGAAGGCGAGGGTTTCTAGGCTTTGCTGGTTTAATGCATCCGGTGTTCTAACTCGTTTGGGCGCTCAGTGAGCAGCGTGGGGAACTTAGGGGAGAAGTATCCATTAAGGTGGCCTCCCCTCTGCCAGCTTGCCGGGGGCCAATTCCTCACCAATAGGGTAGGCATGGAAGGCACCGAGCTCCGTGGAAACGTCTTCGAGAATGGCAGCCAAACCATGGTTGGCGCATCCGCTTCGCTCGTCTGCTCCGTTCCTCTCCGTGAAGCGCGAGAGCAAGCTCTCTGGCCTCCTTCGTTCCACTGCGTTCAAATGCAGGCATCCGTCAAACTGAATGGTCGCAAAAACATTCTCCAGAAATTGAAGCCCTGCATGTGGCTTTTCAAACAACTCGTTTGCCACTTCCTTCGCCGTCCTCATGCCATAACGGGTGGGGTAAACGGGCAAACCATCTTCATTGTGCCTAAGGGGTGTTTCTGTTTCTGTCGTAGCCATTTCTGGCCTCCTGTCTTAGTGGTGGAGACACTTCACTTGTTCAAGGTGAAGGCCAGGTACTTGAACACCGAAGACAGACGGCCCGCAGCTTTTCCCCGAAGGGTATTGTATCACTGCACGCTACCCGGCCAGAAATGGCGCAAAAAAGCCACGCTGTCGGGCGCGGTAAAACCGCTGTCTTAGGTGTGTTCAGCACCTGATAAAAACCATAGCGCCTTTTTTGAAGGGATGCAAGAGGCCTTGGCTTGTCTCCAGGGCTTTGGCAGTGGTTTTCTACTCCGGAACGCTCCAGAAATTTTAAAGCCCATCCAAAAGCTATGACATGCTCACCCAAAAAGCATCGGCCAAACGTTTGATTGTCGCAAGGCGTGGGTCGAGTTCACCACGTTCAATCTTCTGGTAGTGAGGCAAGGAGAAGTCGGCGTGACAGCCATGTGAAAAGGTGAAGGTTGAGCTGAAACACATGCGCCCCACCAGTTCCTTCAGTCCGACGAATTCTAGCATTTACAATGCTTGCGAGCTAGGAGAGACTGCTTTCGTTTAAAAAGCTTGTCTATAATGTAGTTAGGGTTTTTGGAGATAAATTCACATGATTATTGACCACATCGGCCTTGCTGTGAGCGACTACGCTCGAAGCAAAGCCTTCTTTTCGCAAGCCCTCGCCCCCCTCGGCATTACACTCGTCATAGAGATTGAAAGCTGGGCTGGCTTCGGAAAAAACGGCAAACCAGAGTTTTGGTTCGGCATGCATTCACAAACGCAAAACCCAATGCACATCGCCTTTGCCGCCGAGAGCCGAGCGCAAGTCAAAGCATTCTATGAGGCTGCCCTCAAGGCTGGAGCAAAAGACAACGGCCCTCCGGGGGTTCGTGAAATCTATCATCCCAACTACTATGGAGCGTTCGTCATCGGCCCT
Organism: Cystobacterineae bacterium; assembly: GCA_009782175.1. Classification (GTDB taxonomy): domain Bacteria; phylum Myxococcota; class Myxococcia; order Myxococcales; family Myxococcaceae; genus WRKR01. The sequence goes on along the minus strand of WRKR01000002.1, from coordinate 114,210 downwards.
GACGGCCACAATATTGAGGCGGTCTGTCATCGGGCAGAAACCTGAAAATGCATTTCTCTGCCAACACCCGCTGAACAAACTTAGAGTCAAACCCTTCGCAAACCTCCGCCCTGAATGCCTCTCGAAAGACATAATATATGGTTCGCCCATGACAAAACCAACACGGTTGACAACCTTCTCTCCAAGGTGCTGTGGGTTAGACACGCTGAAACCGGCTTGCGCCCTGCGTCTCAAGAAAGAGCGTCACAGCATAGACTGCCTTCCGGTCGCTGAGTTTTAGCTTTGTCTCCTCGGAAATTCCAGGTAGAATCCGCAATATTTGAAAGTTAGACGGCACTGCTTTCTTGTCTATTTATAGTTAGGGTTATCCATGTCGCGCAAAGTCTCAATCTTTGTTGAGGACGATGAAGACTCAACCGAATTCGATCAGGTTCGAGAGTTTTTGGCACGCTGGGGCTCGGCGATTACGATTGTTAATTATTCGTCGGGTGGCTGGGAACACTACTGGGATCTTCTTGTTCCAGAGTCTGCCTTGGCTGAAATTCCCGAGCATTGGTTGTGTGAAAGTAAATGGACGGACGATGAATGAATCGCCGACCTCATAAAGCATTCAACCCGGCCGCGCTAAAGCGCGCCGGTTCATTCGAGCGTTAGGGATTGCAGGCCATGCGCCAAAGCCTCCAAAAAAACCAAAACCCCACAAGGCTTTGAGGGCTTTGTGGGGCTTTGTGAAAACTCAACGCGGACGGGCTTTGAACTGGAAAATAAATTCTTATATGTCAGCGTCTTGGGGAAGCGAATTTTTAGTTACCTGTGCTTACCTGTCCTCGCCGGAGGTGGTTTTTTGAACCCAGTGCACCCTACCGCCACCGGCCATTCCGAGCAACAAGCCGATAAACGGGATCGAACTGCGGACCCAAACAAAAACACCGCCAGGCTGGGTAATGTACATGCGGGCAAGCATGGCAAGGCGGTCCTCATTCAGCGAAGGCCAACGTTTCTGTGGCCCACTGGTTCAGAGACTTGCCGCTCGCTTCAGCCTTCATGGCAATTTCAGCGTGCAACTCCGGCGAGAGCCGAAGCATGACTTTGCCGGAATAGGGGCGCTGGGGCGACGAGCCTGCCCGCTCGCAGGTTTCGAGATAGTCCTCCACGGCCTCCTCAAAGGCGGCACGCAACTCGTCCACGGTTTCGCCGTGAAAGCCCACGACGTCGCGGATTCCGGCAATGTGGCCGACAAAGCATTTGTCCTCGTCGCTGTATTCAATGCGGGCGGCATAGCCCTTGTGCTGCATGGTTTTCATGGTGTCACTCCGATGGCTTCCAAAAACGCCCGCGCGTCTCGTACCTGATAGGGTTTTGCGTCCTTTCCCGGGTGCGGCCGGTGAAAAGTCGCCACAACTTTGCCGCAAACAAAGCGCACGCGGGAACCGCGCCCCTCAACAATTTCGGCCCCCGCCGCCACCAGCAAAGCCTCCAGGGCCTTCCACTCCACCACTCCCGACATGGGGAAGCCAAAAACAGCCTGCAGGGTTTTGCGGTGTTTGTTGTTCACACACTTATGATATCACAAAATGATATCATGTCAAGAGCGAGTGTTTTCTTGTCCGGGAAACAAAAACCCCCGCCTTCAAAAAAATGAAAGCGAGGGCAGGTCCACACGGTGGTGGCTTTTCCGGTTTGTTAGCTCGTTTGGGCGCTCAGTGCGTGGGGGACATTTGGAAGAAGCCTATCCATTAAGGTGGCCTCCCCTCTGCCAGCTTGCCGGGGGCCAATTCCTCACCAATAGGGTAGGCATGGAAGGCACCGAGCTCCGTGGAAACGTCTTCGAGAATGGCAGCCAAACCATGGTTGGCGCATCCGCTTCGCTCGTCTGCTCCGTTCCTCTCCGTGAAGCGCGAGAGCAAGCTCTCTGGCCTCCTTTGTTCCACTGCGTTCAAATGCAGGCATCCGTCAAACTGAATGGTCGCAAAAACATTCTCCAGAAATTGAAGCCGTGCATGTGACTTTTCAAACAACTCGTTTGCCGCTTCCTTCGCCGTCCTCATGCCATAACGGGTGGGGTAGAGAGGCAAACCGTCTTCATTGTGCCTAAGGGGTGTTTCTGTTTCTTTTGTAGCCATGTGGTCTCCTTCTAGTGTGTTCAAGACGCTTCCCTTGTTCAGGGGGAAGGCCAGGTACTTGAACACCGCTAGAAGAACGGCCCGAGGCCTCAGCCCCGAAGGGCTCTTTTTCGGCTGACGCGCTACCCGGCCATAAAAATGGCGCAAAAAAACCACGCTAACGGGCGCGGGAAAAGCCGCTTCTAGGTGTGTTCAGCACCTGATAAAAACCATAGCGCCTTTTTTGAAGGGATGCAAGTAGCTTTGGCCTGTCTCCAGGGCTTTGGCAGTGGTTTTCTACTCCGGAACGCTCCAGAAATTTTAAAGCCCGTTCAAAAGCTCTGACATGGTTATGCCAAAAGCATCGGCCAAACGTTTGATTGTCGCAAGGCGTGGGTCGAGTTCACCACGTTCAATCTTCTGGTAGTGAGGCAAGGAGAAGTCGGCGTGACAGCCATCTGACAAGGTGAAGGTTGAGCTGAAACACATGCGCCCCACCAATTTCGCTATACGCCAGAAGAAGAAGCGCAGATGCGTCCTGCACTCGCAAGTTTCCATGAAGAGCTTTTAAAAGAAATCGCCGTGGCTGCCGAGGAAAGCCAGAAGAGGGAGATTGTTCTTGGCGTCTGTTCGGCAGCTCAACGTGCAGTCGAAAACCATGTCAGAGATAAGACCAATTTCAAAAGCTGCGTCTGGAATGCGATCTGGAAGATGCTCCCCAACGCATGACCGTGTCGACGATGCCTTCCTTTGCTCGGCAAAATCAGCCTGTATTTGGAGGCAAAGAGTTGCTGGTTTTCTTGCGATATAGAATAGCGCACCATGGTTTCGTCTTTGTCGGCACACAAAATATAGACTTATTCGCACTCTTGGCAGAGGGTTGTTTTTTTGGGCATTGCTTGTTGACGCTTGAGAGATATAAAAAACTACGCGGGTTTTTGAGATCTTCCGCGTGGCTTTGCTATGGCGTGTTGCTGAAATGCGTCACAAGGGGGGCATGTGCCTCTGAACCTCCGCACAAAAGGCCACTCCACCAAGACAGGCGCGATCGCAATTCCGAGAGGATGCATCTTTTTTGAGCGTTCCTTCCGGCATCAAAACAAAGTAGTTGTCTTGGGTTATCGATGATTTTTGGCACTCTGCTCTTTCATGAGAAGTTTCTGAAACAACAGACTCGCCTTCATAGACAACCATTTTCAATGGCTTGTGAAGAAAAGTTTCTTTGTCCTCTGTGCAAAAACTCAAACCATATTCCGGCTTATCGCTATATGCGGCGCATTCTCCTTCACCAGTTCCAGCAGTACAATCGATCCGTTTTGCCTGAACACCATTGACTTCAATCCGACGGCCTTCAAACGAAGAAACCTCTCCTTGGATATAGACTTCAACAACATAGTCGCCCGGTTGTTGTGCTAGTTTAGAATCGCCGCATTTGTTTTGAGTGTCACAACCCAGCAAGAGGAATGAAAGCAGGAACAGCGGGAAGTATAAGTATCTTTTCATCTTTATCGTTCCTCTTTGATATCCTCTTTTAGATATTCTGGAGCAATCTTTTTGCGGGCAGCTTCTTTCTCTGAATCCTCTTTAAGCAGCTGAAGCAGTTTTGGATTTGTTATAGCAGGAATCACTTCCATGCGTTTTTTGTCCATGACACCTTCGGGCGGGCTATAAATAAACACATAATGTGGTGCCACATAGTTTTGAATGCTCTTGCGTCCCAGGCGCAAATATCCAAACTCGGCCCGCGACAAAACGAGTTTCGACAAATCCACTCCACGTTCTTTGAAGCGCGCTTCGGCCTCTGCTTGAGCCGCTTTGGGTGACAATAATTCAGAACCAGAAATAAGCGCAATTCTGTCGAAATCTCTCAGCGTGCTTTCATAGCTCAATAATTCTCCCTTGGGGGACAGATGAAGAGCAATTTTTCCGCCGGATCCAATGACAGGCAACCCGTCAATACTCGTGTTGTATGCCAGGGCCAGCTGATAGGTGCTCTCTTGTGCGATATGAGAGCCCTCTTCCCGAACTGCATTTTTATAATAACGGAATTTATAGGGGAAAACTTTTCCGACCTTTTGAGTCAAAAACAATTCGTCGAGATATTTGTTGGCTGTGCTTAAATAGAATTCCTTTTCCAAAACAAAATCAACGCCCTCGCCTCTGTGGAATTGCGCGTTGTCCACATAGCGCTCGGCACCACTTTGGGCATTGACGCTCAAGAGTTTGTTGCCTGCGCGGAATTCCTTGAAATTTAACTCCTTGTTTTCAGAAGCAGAAAGAGCAAAGTGTTTGATTCTCTTTTGAAGTGTTGCATCCTCACGATCTGTCGGCCTCAACTGAACAAAGGAAAGAGAGAGCTGTTTAGAGGAACCATCTTCAAACATCTGATTTAAAATAGCAAAATTCTGCGCAGCAAGCTCGTCTTGGACAAAAACATCGCCACCTCTTTTGGCCATCCATTCATCGACAATCAGAAGTTTTCCCAATTGAATTCCATCGACTTGAATTTTATCGACACCTCCATAAATCGCCGAAATACCGATTTTATTTTCTTGCTTATTCGCTTGTTCGATATTTTCATCTTGACATCCAAACAACGAGATAGATGAACAAATAACAAAACACGAAGCTATTTCATATCGTTTCATTTTCATTCCCCCTTTCATTAACCTACATGCCATGACCAAGCCATCCAAGTGGTTCTTTCACTTGCAGGACGACGGCTCCAGTTTTTTGTCAAGTTGTCGCGCCGTTGAACTGAAGTATTTGAATCCACTCCAGGCGCCACGAGTGAACCCGTATCGTCCACCCACCAATCTTCAATGGCATAAAACCATGAGGCTTTGAAGGTTCGACTGGCTCCAATGGCTTCCTCGGCCCAATCGTCGCCGACCTCGTCGGTTGTGAAAGAATCCATAGATAACCCTCGATATCCCATAATATATTCGAGGCCATAACGCGCCGTATCTATCCATTGGTAATCCGGAGCTGTATGGACGCTATAGCATGTCAGCCACATCAGATAGCGCAAAGAGCCAGAGCTAGGTGTTGAAAAAGAACCCCCTCGTTCTCCAAAAACCATTCTTCGTGAGGTTGCTGAACAACTGGTCTGATTGTCTCTTTTGCACATAGGAACAGAAAAGAACTGACCAATCCCATCTGTAGATACACCTCCATGGCCAGAGAAGACATACATGTCTCCATCGTCTGAATACCAATGGTCCTTTCCTCCCCAGGTATCTTCGACTACATCTGAAGCCCAAACAGTGGTGTTTGAATATCCTCTCAACCTTGTGTGTCCATAGCTGGACATTTTGTTGTGGAACTTGCCTATTTGATCGTCTGTATAGCTTAGGGCATTTTGGCTGCAATCACAAGAAGCCCACGACGTGATATATTCTGTTGTGTAGGTGATTGCATGCCCTGAGGTAGGAATCATCGCCAGAGCAAAAGTAACCGCCGTTAAGTAGTGCCATTTTTTGTTTTCTATCGCAACTCCCTTTAAACAAGAAAAACTCGACTATATTTGTTGGAATTTCCATCAAAAATAAACAAAGTTTTTTTGTTGCACCCTCTGTTGTTGAGTATCGCTTGAATGCCAACATAATTGATGTTTTTATAAATGAATTTCAAGTGAAAAGTTATAATGCTACACTGACCCGCATGTCGCTTTGCTGTATGTTGCATTTAATTTCATTCAATATCAGATATTGATCTATTTGCAAAAAACACTGTATGTATTACCAAAGACAAACACTGTATGTGCTGCTTAATTTCTTTGCAGGCTGATCAAAAAATCCAGCTGGGGATTGTGCTTGGCAGATTATTTCATCGCTACGAGTCTCAAAGTTACTCGCTCTTTGGGAGATAGTTTAACGTGCGGCAGATGTTGGCAATTGTTTTCAAGCCTTTTCTGAACAGCACCTTGTCAAGGCCACCAGCTCCATGCAACATTTCCAGCGCTTCAACAAGTCCGTTTGTCGGCTTTTAACCAATTGACTCCGCTCACCTTTTGGGATGTTTTCGTTCTGACAGTGAAGTCGAAGCATTATTTTTGGCAAAAACCATGTCAAAAACTGTCAGCATCCGGGCCCTCCAGCACCCTCCCGTTCAAAAACGAGACGAAGAACCTGCTCAAAATCTGATATGTCGCATATGGTGTGCGCACAAGAAATTAAGCAAAAAGCGCGCCAGGCATGCGCCAACCCATGCCTAGCCATACATCTGCTGAAGCCAATCATTCGGCCTGCCGTCCCCAAGAGAAAGTTCACCAGTGCGTGAGGGCCGCTCGCTATCCGGGTTTTTGCTCTTCCTTCTCTGCCAACACCCGCTGAACAAACTTAGAGTCAAACCCTTCGCAAACCTCCGTCCTAAACGCCTCCCGAAAGACATAATATATGGTTCGCCCATGACAAACCCAACACGGTTGACAACCTTCTCTCCAAGGTGCTGTGGGTTAGACACGCTGAAACCGGCTTGCGCCCTGCGTCTCAAGAAAGAGCGTCACAGCATAGACTGCCTTCCGGTCGCTGAGTTTTAGCTTTGTCTCATCGGAAATTTCAGGTAGAATCCGCAATATTTGAGGGTTAGACGGCACTGCTTTCTTGTCTATTTATAGGTAGGGTTATCCATGTCGCGCAAGGTCTCAATCTTTGTTGATGACGATGAAGACTCAACCGAATTCGATCAGGTTCGAGAGTTTTTGGAACGCTGGGGCCCGGCGATTACGATTGTTACCTATGATACGGGTGGCTGGGAGCATTACTGGGATCTTCTTGTTCCAGAGTCTGCCTTGGCTGAAATTCCCGAGCATTGGTTGTGTGCAAGTGAATGGACGGACTATGAATGAATCGCCGACCTCATAAATCATTCAACCCGGCCGCGCTAAAGCGCGCCGGTTCATTCGAGCGTTAGGGATTGCAGGCCATGCGCCAAAGCCTCCAAAAAAACCAAAACCCCACAAGGCTTTGAGGGCTTTGTGGGGCTTTGTGAAACTTCGACATGAAGCGGCGGACGGGAATCGAACCCGCGACCCCGAGCTTGGGAAGCTCGTGCTCTACCAGCTGAGCTACCACCGCATTTTAACTGCGGACAGCTTCTAGTCCGCATGGGAATGGGGGTCAAGCAACTTCACCAGCCAAACAACACACAGAAGGCATTGCCCAGGTTTTCATTTGAAGTAAGCCTATAGAGCGGTTTCAACGGAGGCTCGCTTCACAGAGCGGAGTAGACGAGCTAAAGCGCGTCTCACGAAGAGCTCATGTCAACGTGGAACCGCTCTAGAAAAATGGATAGGGCCTCAGGAGAGGCGGACTGTCCACAACTTGCACACAGTTTATGCCCTTATGCACAGTTTTTTCACAGCTTGTGCATGGCCTATACACAGCTTGTGCACCGTGTTCAGCCTGCACACACGCCTCGAGCCACTTTCGTACAACTTTTGCATAGCTTTTGCATAGCTTTTGCATAGCTTTTGCACAGCCTCTGCCCCACTTTTGCACAGCTTATTCCAGGGCGCGCTTCGTTTGCGCAGGGTTTTTGAACAGCTTTGCCTTGGTTGATGAAAGGCTTATGCACAAGCTGCGCACCGTTTATATGCAGCCTTCACACAACTTGCGCACAAGCCGCACGCAAGTTTTGGACAGTTTATGCACAGCTTGCGCGCAACACTTTGCGTCTTGCCAAGCTCCATTTAACCTGAAACGGCCCTAGGCTTTCTTTGCCTCTTTGCGTTGGTTATAGCGGTTCATGGCGGTGGCCAACCCCTCTTCTGCCCAGCAACCCAGGGCTTTGGCCGCCTGCACAACCGTTGCTTCCTCTATGGCCTTCTCTTCGTCCAAGGCACCGGAAAGGACATGAGAGACAATGCGCTCCTTGGCCTTTTCACCCTGAGGTTTTCCAATGCCAAAGCGAAGGCGAGCATAGTTGCTATTGCCCAGTTGCTCTGAAATGCTGCGAAGGCCATTGTGCCCCCCGTGCCCCCCGCCTTGTTTAAATTGAAGCTTTCCGCAGGGCAAGTCCAACTCGTCGTGTACAACCAACACCTCAGGGAGCTCTATTTTATAAAATTGAATGGCCTGGCGCAGGCTGTGGCCGGATAAATTCATATAGGTTTGAGGTTTGAGCAACAATATACGCTGCCCTTGAATGTTTCCCAGGCTCCACATGGCTTCAAATTTTGGACCCAGCCAAGCAAAGCCCAAGGCATGAGCGAAAAACTCAACCACCCTGAAGCCTATGTTGTGGCGGTGAGCCTCATAGGTTTTCCCTGGGTTTCCAAGACCGCAGATCAGCTTCATAAAACCATTTCGAGACGCTGGGTGAGGGGAGGCGCTTTCATGGAGAAAAAACCGCGTTTGAGCACATGCAAACGCGGGTTTTTTCCCGGGGAGAGCGGGTTATTTCTTTTTGGCATCCTTCGCGGTCTTTGCTTCGGCTTTGCTTTCTGTTGCAGCCGCAGCAGCGCCGGCTGCTGCCGAGTCTGCGTCCGGCGTTGAAATGGTGGCGACGGTGAAGTTGACGTTGGACTTGTGGATGACGCCTTGGGGCATGACAATGTCATTGACGTGCAAAACTTGAGCAATTTTGAGGTGAGAAACATCTACATCCATTTGTTCCGGAATGGAGGCAGGCAAGGCCCAAACTTCAAGGTTGCGCCTTTGTTGTGACAAGACGCCACCATCGACGACGCCTTGGGGTTTTCCTGTGAGGACAATGGGGATGTTGACTTTGACGGGCTCATTTTCGCGCACGCTTAAGAAGTCCACATGCAAAAGCTTGTCATTGACGGGGTGTCGCTGCGAGTCCTTCAGCAGGACGAGGTGCGTTTCACCATTGCTCAAAGAGAGCGTCAACACCGTATTCAACTTTCTTGGCGTTTGAATGGCCTTGCGCACGGCAATGGGGTCTATGGAAATGTGCAGGGGTTGTTTCAAATGTTTGCCATAAACCACGGCGGGAATAAGGTTTTGAATGCGCAATTTGCGGGAGGCGCCTTTTCCTGAGTGCGGGCGAACATGGGCTTCAAGTAGGTTAGACATGGCCGTTTCCTTGTGGTGCTCTCTTTCAAGAGTATATGAGGTTTTGGAGAAATTCCGGCATCTTGGCAGTGCCAAGCCCCGAGTTAAGTCCCCATGAGACAAGGCAAAGCTTTCAAAAAAACACCTTCACGTCAAGGAAAGCTTGCCCCCCTCCAAAATATTTGCTAGAGGCCCAAACCTTCGTTGCTTTTATTTTTCCAGGTGAAGTCATGGGCTTGAGCGCCATTGAATTTATTCATTCACGACAGTTGAGAAAAGATGTGAAGCCGTTGGCATTTAAGAGCGGCGATACGGTGCGTGTGTTGTGGCGCATTAAAGAGGGTGAGAAAGAGCGCACCCAGGCTTTTGAGGGTGTTGTCATTTGCAAGACACGTGGCTCTCTGGCCGCGACTTTCACGGTGCGAAAGGTTTCCTATGGCGTGGGCGTCGAGCGTATATTCCCTTTGCATTCTCCGCGTTATGAGTCCATTCAGGTGCTGAGCCGGGGTGCTGTACGCCGATCGCGCCTCTATTATTTGCGCAAGCTCAGCGGAAAAGCCGCACGCATTGAAGCCATTGATGAGAGCAGCTCAAGGAAAGCCGCCGCCGACAAAAAAGCTTGAAACCCTTTGAAGACGCTTGAAGGTTTTTGAGTTTTAGCTCTTTGCAGCAAAGCTTTGTTGTGCAAAATAGCGGCATGGGCGTTTGTCGGCGAGCAAGAGGTCGCGAAGCGGAGGAAACAGCGCGGCGCTTTTTGGAAGCGCGTGGCTATGTTGTGTTGGAGCAAAATTTCTGCTGCCGGGCAGGGGAGCTGGACTTGGTTGTGCAAAAAGACAACCTCATTTGTTTTGTCGAAGTCCGCATGCGCAGCCGTTCTAAAGTGTGTTTTCCCTTGCAAACCATTACGCTAAAAAAGCAGCGGCGCATTGTGTTGGCTGCCATGAAGTTTTTGCAAAGGCATTCATGCGCGGGGCGGGCCTTGCGCTTTGATGTGGTTTCTATTTTGGGCCAGGGCCGCTCTGCACATATTGAATATTTGCCGGGAGCGTTTGATGCTGGGTTTTAAGGTGGCTGGGTTTTAGTGCGGCTGGGTTTTAGTGTAGCAAGGTTTTATGCCAGGACGACTTTTTCTTGTGGCCACGCCTATTGGAAACCTTCAGGACATGACTTTCCGGGCCGTGGAGGTTTTGCGCTCCGTTTCGCGGGTGGTTTGCGAGGACACGCGCAGGACACGCATTCTGCTTGCACACCACCAACTTTCAAAACCTCTGCTGAGCTTGCCGGCCTATGAGGAGCATGAGCGAAGGGAAAAAGTCATCCACCATTTGCTTCAGGGGGAAAATCTGGCCCTGGTCAGCGATGCGGGCACTCCGGGCATTAGCGACCCAGGCGCGTTGACGGTTGCACTCGCACTTCAACAAGGCATAGAAGTCATTCCCGTGCCTGGCGCCAACGCCATAACAACCGCCCTCTGCGCTTCCGGGTTGCCCAGCTCTCGCTTTTGCTTTTTGGGCTTTCTTCCACGGGCAGAAGGCCAGGTACGCCGTTTTCTAAAGGAATATGCTTCTCTTCCCCTGAGTTTGGTTTTCTTTGAATCCCCCAAACGCCTTTCAAAAACCTTGGCCATAATGAGCGAAGTTTTGGGGCCCAGACAAGCATGCATTGCCAGAGAGCTCACTAAAATACATGAAGAGTTTTTGCGCGCTCCTTTAAACGCGCTTTGTGAATTGAGCCGGCAGCGCGTTTGGTTGGGAGAGGTGGTCATTCTCACAGAAGGTTGTTTGGAGCAAAAGCGTTGGCCTGAGGCCACGTTGGATGAGGCGCTTGAACAAGCTCTTTTTGAGACGAAGGAGGGTTCCGAGTTTAAAAGCCTTGGTTTGAAAGAGCTTTCCAAGCAGCTTGCGGTGCTTTCTCTGTGGAGCGAGAGAGAGGTTTATCAGCGGGCACTCCATTTAAAGAAATTGCGTAGCATTGAGGGTTGAGATGTTTTTAGGTGTGAAGGGTGTTTCCCCAAAGGGGCTATGCTCCTTTAAAAAACAAAAGAGTATCTACTTTTTGCCATGTAGGTATATTAAGGTGCGTGGGCATGTCTAAAACTACGCCGGGGCCTGACGTATTCCGGGGACGCCGGGTAGGCAAGTATGAGGTGTTGACGCGCTTGAGCGTAGGCGGAATGGCGGAACTGTTTTTGGCCTTTACAACGGGGCCGGGCGGTTTCCGCAAGTTTGTTGTTATTAAGCAGATTTTGCCAGACATTGCCAGCAACGAGGCCTTCGTCCGCATGTTTTTGGATGAGGCGCGGATTACGGGTGCGCTTAACCACCCCAATGTGGGACAAGTTTATGAGTTGGGTGAAGAAGAGGGGCAACTGTATTTGGCCATGGAATACATTGCCGGCCAAAACGTAGAGCACATCATCCGAAGAGCTGCACGCCGGGGGATTCCGCTGCCCATTGGCTTTTCTGTCAAAATTATTCGCGACCTATGTTTGGCCCTCAATTATGCGCATAATTTTGCAGAGCTCAGCACCGGGAGCTCAGCAGGAATTGTTCACCGGGACATTTCACCTAAAAACATTATGGTGACTTATGCAGGCACCGTCAAAGTGGTGGATTTTGGAATTGCCAAAGCGCGCAACCGTTTAATCCACACAAGGGTGGGGATGGTGAAGGGGACCAGTGGTTATATGTCCCCGGAGCAAGTGCGCAATGCAGCCATTGACGGAAGGACGGATTTGTTTGCATCCGCGGTTGTGCTGCACGAGCTTTTGACGGGGCAACGCTTGTTTTCGGCCAATACGGATTTGGTGATGATGAAGAAGATTGTTGAGGGAGAAATTCCTCATCCTCAAAAACTCAACCCAGGGCTGTCCAGTGCCTTAGCTGCTGTGGTGATGAAGGGCCTAGAGCGCAATGTGCGGGAGCGCTTTCAAAACGGCGGGGAGATGGCACGTGCTTTAGAAAAAGCCTATACCATTGCCAGTGAGGATGAGGTAGCGCGTTTTATGTCAGAGTTGTTTCCTGACAAAATGAAGCAAGCACAAGCATTGCTGGAATCCGCAGGCATGGGGGATAGCCAGGAGCTTTATATGGCCGTGCGTGCTTTGCGGGAAGAAGCGAGCGATATTTCTGCCCGACGCTCATCGGCACCTCGCCGCTCTTCAAGCTCACAGCGCTTGCCTCCTGTCCCTAGACCCCTCAGCACCAAACCCCTCAGCCCTAAACCGCTCAGCCCCAAAGCACCTTCGCCTTCTGGCAGCTCCAATTCTGCCAAAGCTGGGCCTCTTCGCCATAGAAAAGGACATTCTCCTTCTTCAGCCAACAGGGAACGGCTTGCGGACAACTCACAGGCTGACAACTCACTTGTTGACAGCTCAGAAGCGAAGACGTCTGTTTCGAGGCAGCTGCAACAGCCCTCTTTTGCCAAACGTTGGATAGCCTATGCAGCTGCGCTTGGGCTCCTGGGTGTTTTGCTTTGGGCTGCGTTATTTTATGGGCCAGGCTGGTTTTCTGAAAAAACACCTTTGGCCAACACAAAAGAAGCCAGCATGGAGCTGCCCTCTGTCCCCAACAGCATGGAGCTCCCCTCCGCTCAACATGTTTCCACAGCAGCAGCGGAAAAAAGCCCGGGCTCTTTTTCGCTCAGCACCATAAACCCTGAAAATGCAGAAGTTTATTTGAAAAACAACCTCATAGGCATCACCCCTTTGGAAGTGCCCATTGAAGAAGGCATGCAGGAGTTTCACCTTGTGGATTTGGAGGGCCAACGCCGCCAGCTTGTCAGAAACATTATAGCTGGCCAGAAGGACAGTGTTTCAATTGATATAAAAACGCTGCCCTTGGTTGATGAGCCGCGCTAAAGAGTGCTCATGTATTTTCAAGAGTTGGTTTCTGTTTTGCAGTCGTTTTGGGTTCAGCAGGGTTGTATTGTGGTTCAGCCTTATGATCTCGAAATAGGCGCGGGCACCATGTCCCCGTCCACTTTTTTGCGCGCACTGGGGCCCGAGCCTTGGAACGTGGCCTATGTGCAACCTTCGCGAAGGCCGGGTGATGGGCGCTTTGGAGAAAACCCCAACCGCCTCTTTCAACACCACCAATTCCAAGTATTGTTAAAGCCTGCACCCAAAAATACGCAGGCACTTTATTTGGAGTCTCTGGAAGCTTTTGGCATTCGCCCCCTGGAGCATGACTTGCGCTTTATAGAAGACGATTGGGAGTCGCCCACTCTGGGGGCGTGGGGGTTGGGCTGGGAAGTATGGTGCGATGGCATGGAGATTACGCAGTTTACTTATTTCCAACAATGCGGTGGCTTTGATTGCAAACCCGTTTGCGCGGAACTCACCTATGGCCTCGAGCGCATCTGCATGTACCTGCAAGGCATAGACAACGTCTATGCACTGGAATGGGCCCAAGGCATCCCCTATAGAGAGCTCTACCACCGCAACGAAATAGAAATGAGCCGCTATGCCTTCGAGGCCTCCGATGCCTCCCAGCTGTTTGCCCTGTTTGAGAGCCACGAAAAAGAATGCCAGCGCTTGCTGAAACTTGGCGGCTTGCCCTTGCCCGCATACGATCAGGCCCTCAAATGCTCCCACATTTTTAACCTGCTTGACGCGCGCGGAGCCATTTCCGTCACCGAGCGCGCGCTTTATATTAAACGCGTGCGCAACAACGCCAGGGCCTGCGCCGAAGAATATTTGCGCACCCGCGAAAGCCTGGGCTGGCCACTCTTGAAAACACAATGGCGCACCGGTGAGCACGCTCCCATTTTGGAGGGGACGCCCGCTTCCGAAGACTGGAACTTCATGACATTTCAAAAAAAGGGGGAAACATGAAAGCCAATGACGCCCTGCTCGAAATAGGTTTCGAAGAAATGCCGGCTTCTTTTCTGCTCCCCGCATTGGATGACTTAAGCGAGGGGTTTTTGCGCGAGGCGCGCGAGGCCAGACTCCTGCATGGCCAAGTTGAGAAATTGGCGACGCCGCGCAGGCTGGCTTTGCTTATAAGGGAGGTGAAGGAGGCCTCAGCGTCGACGGTGACGCAGGTGTTGGGGCCTTCTGTTAAAGTGGCCTATGACGCGGAGGGCAACCCCACCCAAGCCGCTCTCAAGTTTGCCCAAAGCCACCACCTTAAAGCGGAGCAGCTAAAGCGCGTGGAAACCCCCAAAGGCATATATGTGGCAGCGGAAGTCCGCCAAGAAGGGCAGAGCGCTGTTGTGTTGTTGTCCGCCATGTTTGGCAAGCTGATTCATGAGCTGCGCTTTCGAAAATCCATGCGCTGGGCAGATGTGCGTTCCAGCTTTGGGCGCCCCATACATTGGCTTGTGGGGCGCTGGGGAAATGAGCAAATTCCACTGCTGTTTGCAGATGTGCAAGGGGGCACCTGCAGCTATGGACACCGGTTTTTGCACCCCGGCCCCATCGCCTTGCCGGAAGTGGCCGACTATGAGAAGGCTTTGCTTGAAGCCAAAGTCATCGCACGTTTTGAAACGCGCAAGGAGAAGATGCTGCAGGCCTTGCGTGGAGCAGCCGAAGCGGCAGGTGGAAAACTGCTGGAAGACGAGGCTCTCGCCGATGAAGTGACAAACCTGGTCGAATGGCCAAGCCCCCTGTTGGGTGGGTTTAAAGACAGCTATTTGGATTTGCCGCCCGAGGTGCTGCTCTCAGAGATGAAGCAACACCAGCGTTATTTTGCACTCGTCGACGCGCAGGGTCGCTTGTTGCCAAAGTTTTTGGCTGTTTCCAACACGCCAGTTAAAGACGTTTCGCTTTCGGCCAAGGGCTATGCTCGCGTGCTGAATGCGCGACTGGCCGATGCGCGGTTTTTCTTTGACGAAGACAGGCGCAAGCCGCTCTCTTCTCGCCTGCCGATGTTGGAGCGCGTGCTGTGGGTGCAGTCCCTGGGCAGCTATGCGGAGAAGGCGGAACGTTTGCGTCAACTCAGTTGTTTTTTGGCAAGAGAAGAGGGGCTTGAAAAAGTGGTACCCCACCTGGAGAGGGCGGCCTTGCTTTGCAAGGCGGACCTCGTCACCGGAATGGTAGGCGAGTTTCCAGAACTCCAGGGGGTGATGGGGCGGGAATATGCATTGCATTCCGGAGAAAGCATGGAGGTGGCCACGGCCATTTTTGAGCACCACCTCCCCCGCTCGGCCCAGGGCGTTTTGCCCACCTCGGAAGCAGGCGCCTTGCTGAGCATTGCAGACAAGTTAGATAGCCTGTGTGGCTTGTTTGGCCTGGGCAAAGCCCCCACAGGGACGGCAGACCCCTTTGCATTGAGGCGCGCCTGCCTGGCCATTTTGAACATTTGCCTTCGCAAGGGCTACCGCTTCTCTCTGAGAAAGGCCATTCAAACCAGTTTGGAATTGTTAGAAAGCAAATGGAAAGCACTTCCTGGTTTTAAGGGAAAGCCTCTGGTTGAAGAGCAGGTTTTGGCTTTTTTTGAAAACCGTTTGAGAGTGCTCTGGTCAGAAAACTTTGGAGCGGATTTGGTCGACAGTGTTGTTGCGGTGGGTTTTGAGCAGTTGAGCCTGGCCCAGGAGCGCTTGCACGTTTTGCATGCATGGAAGCAAAGTGGCGAGTTGGCTGTTTTGGCAGGCCTCTCAAAGAGGCTTAAGCATTTGCTTCAAAAACACACCCAGGAAGTTGGGCCTGCGGGCAGTGCAGTAGACAGTGCGCTGTTGCATGAAGAAGCAGAGCATGCTTTGTGGCAAAGCTGTTGTACACTGGAGAAGAGACTGGAAGACAGCTTAAGCCAACGAAAGCTGTCCGAGTATTTGTCGGGGCTCAGCTCGCTGAAGTTGCCTCTGGAGCGTTTTTTTGAGGAAGTTTTGGTGATGGCTCCACAAGCGGAAATCCGAAGCAACCGCATCAGCATGTTGAAGCATATTCTGTCTTGGCTAAACCGCATGGCGGATTTTTCTCGAATTCAGATTGAGCACTAATTTTATGTCGCAGCCTTATCAAAGCCAGTCGCAGCCTTATCAAAGCCATATATGTCAAAGCCATAACAGCCTCCGGAGGTGGTCGGGAATATGGGTGGTGTTGGGAATTTGCTTTTGGGGTTGCAACCTGGAAGAGATGAACAGCATGCCTCCTTTGGACGCTTTCTATTATCCTTCGAGCATGAGTTATATAGAGCGGCCAGGGAGTGAAGAGGGCATTTTGCTGGTGGCGAATGCCAATTTTGACAAGCGCTATGGGCAGGGGAGCCTTGTTGCTGTGGACTTGTCTGCCTTGGGCGAGGGAGCTCTTCCCGCTTTTGGCCAGAAAGAAGAAATACCCAAACACATTAGAGCGTTGAACATTCGTCCTGAGAATGCGTTGAAGGTTTCCAGTTTTTCAGGCCGAATGGGGCTCTATTCCCTTCCGGGTGGGGGGACGCGTTTTTTTCTCCCGTCTCGCTCTGAGGGTGCTCTGCTGCATGTTATAGACACGGATGCGCCCAATGCAGATGGGGTTTTGAATTTGCGCTGTTTCCCCAAACCAGAAAAGAATGAGAACGACTGCACCCAGACAGCCCTTTCTTTGACGGCCAATGAGAGGACGCAGACCGGGCTCCCCAGAGCGCCTTCTCCTGGCTTTGCGGTGGTGAGCGAGGGTGAAGTTTGGCTCACCCACATGAATGCAGCGGACTCTCCATCCGGGAGCACCAAAAACCACGTTTCCTATGCTGTGCGTTTGTCAGCCACAGAGCCTCAGTTGACGAACGAAGGGTTTATTCCTATAGGGCTTTCTCCCTCGGATACGGCTTTGCCTTTGAAGAACTGGGTACTTTTAACAGGCCGAGGGGAGGCGCCTGCGCTGCGCATGTTATCCAAAACAGAAACAGGCAAAATAGAAGATGCGGGCATTGAAAGCAGTTTAAAAATCAACGAAGGCCGCGACCTCGCTTTGTCCAGTGATGGAAGGCACATATTTTTGTTGGGGCGCTATCCGGACATGTTGTTGGTATTGCGCTTGGATGAGCCTGCAAACCCCTCCTCGCCGCCCTTTTTGCAGGTTGTGCGAGAAATTCCCCTGCCTGAAGCGCCCAACATTTTGCATGTGCTTAAGCGAAAAGGGCAGGGGGACGACTTGGTGGCCATTCTCAGCTCTGGCAGCAGTGCTTTGTCTTTTTATGATCAGGAGGCGGGCATATTGACAGGACAGCTTACTTCTTTGGGTGAAGGGCCTTTTTCCATGGCTTCCAGCATGCGTGGGGAGGGGGCCAGGTTGTTTATTGGCAATTTCAGCGATGGACGCATTGCGGTGGTGGACATTGTCCATTTAAAGCGTCCTCAGGATGCCTATGTGGTTGCTTTTTTAGGCAAGTCACAAACCTGCCTTATAGAGGGGGAAGATTCTGCCAAATGTGAGGAGCAAGGCCGATGAATATTGCCAAACACCGTTGGATGCTTTGGGTGGGGGCCGCATGTTTAAGTGTGGCTTGCAGTGAAAAGCCTGAAGGCAGCAGTGCAGCGCTTTATGGTGTCGGCAATTTGGTGTCGGCCGAAGAGCTGGTGTTTACGTTATCTACAGACAAGAGTGAGTTGCGTGTTTTGGATTTGAACTCCAGCGATCGCGTGAGGGGCCCTCATTTTATGCCGGCCATCAACCCTTTGGAGCCGCTTTCCATTCCTGTTTTGACTTACCCCAATATTTTGGCGAGCGATCTACGCTGGGAGGAGCTGGAAGGCCTCAAAAAAGGCAAAACAGTGGGAGGTCCTTTCATTTATGTGGCCAGCCACGGGAGAAGGGATATTTCCATTGTGGGCGGCTCGCGCGAGTGGCTCAAAGAGCTCAAACGTTTTCCGACGGCAGAGCCTGTGACAGCACTGGCCGCCCACCGCGGGGAGAGTTACTCAACGCTTTTTTTCGCCACCTATGATGGCAGCGAAGGGAGGCTGTGGGCATTGGATTTGGAAGGTGAGCAGACGGTTGATGAGGCTTCCATAGAAGCTTTGTCCGCACGGCAGCTCCACATTCAAAGCTACCCGGAGCAAGTGATAACAGCCTTGAGCATATTGCCCGAAGGTGAGCTGGCTGTGGCCGTGCGAGGCGTGGGCAGCGCGCCGTCGGCTCTTTACCTTCTGGACAACACACAAGTGTTGCAGGAGAAGATTGAGCTGCAGCAAGCGTTTCGAATGTTGGCAACCCATGCCGCATTTGACACATTGCCTGCGGGGAGGTGGCTCTATGCTTTGCTTGACGAGG
This sequence comes from Cystobacterineae bacterium, assembly GCA_009782175.1. Lineage (GTDB taxonomy): Bacteria > Myxococcota > Myxococcia > Myxococcales > Myxococcaceae > WRKR01. The sequence continues at coordinate 95,899 of WRKR01000002.1, read as the reverse complement.
GGAGCTGTGAGGCAGCGCTTTGTGGGAGTGGCATTGTTGCCTTGGACATGGAGACGGGGGATTGGGCGCCGACGAGGGCAATGCCTTCGGTGGGAGGGATGCCTATTGCATTGGGTTTCGTACCTGTCACCCTCAACGGGACGGAGAGGTTGGCAGGGCTTTATGTAACAGGCAGTGGTTTAATGGGGATGTTTGATGCGGCGACGCTGCTGCCTTTTGAAGCCGCCAAAGCGGTGTCCGTCGCCTTTTTTTCTCCAGGCGACACAGGAGAGCTTGCAGAGGTGGACTACATAGAAGGCCCCTTGCTCAACGAAGATGGGACTCCCAACGTGAAAGTAGCAGATGGGGCTACCTTGGATGAAACTGTTTTGATTGGAATAGAGTCTTTAATACCGGGGTGGGTGGACTTGCCCACTGCGGATTCAGACGGGAGGTATTTCCCTGCGGGTGCTGCGGACATGTCTCGCGCTCAAGCTGGCGATCTGTTGGAAATATTTGTGGGTGACACGCTGTGTGCGGAGTTGGTTGTTGAGAGCATAGATGAAGTGAATAGAGCATTGCTTGCAGAAGGAGCCATACCTTCAGCTTGCTCCGGGAGGACCCACTTTCATTTAAGGGCCGGTGCAGGAACCAACAAGTCCTATGTGGTTGCAGGTACGAAAACCGGCTACATGGGACGAACAGGAGCTGGGGAGAGGTTTGAATATGGTGCAAGCTCTTTGTCCCCCCCGGCGGACCCAATCCTAACCATTGAATTTGGGGTGGATTTTTCAGACAAAGCCATTCGGAATGCGCGTTGGGAGCTTGTGTTGGCCTCTGGTTATGCTGCTCATGGTCGAGACATTCAGAATTTTAGCGATTGTTCTACGCGAATTGCTGCTGGCGTATGGGTCGATTCGGTGAGAAGAAGGGCATATGTTTCATTTTCTTCTTCTAATGCTTTGATTGAAGTGGACACCAATGCTTTGGTTGATGGAAGTTTAGGTGAAGCAGAGCTAACATGTTATCGGTGAGGGGCGGGGTTGAGGGGTGGAAATATTTTGGATTTCACGTTGAACTGAAGGATGCTTGAAAGATGGGACCTAGTTCCAAGTCACAACGACGCATAGCGATAGCAGATCACATCTGGCATGTGTTTGAAGAGATGGCAGTCCAAATGGGAGCCGACAGGGAAGCCCTGATCAACCAAGCGATGTTTATGTTTGCGAGGCTGAATGGTTTCTTAGAAGTACAAGGCGAGCATGCGATAGCGCGCACTGCATTTCATGGTGAAAGTGAGCGTCCGCCTGCATTGCCGCCTAGCCGCCGTGTTGAAGGAGGCAGCTCCCGAGGCCTTTCGCGCATGGAGCTTGATGATGATGAAGGGCGTCAAGCGCGTGTTATGGAAGCGGCTGCGGAGTTAGAGCGTTCCATGCGCGCGCGGCAGGAGCTGGGAGCCTCTTCCTCTGCGGATGTATGGGAGATGGATGGGGCGTTGGGGGTTGCGAGCTCTTATGCGGGGAAGAGTTTATATTTGCAGTTGGATGAGGGCGATCCTCAAGAAGTGGGTTCTTCTCGATTTATCATTGGTCGGGGGCGGCATTGCAATTTGGTGATTCAGTCCGGGAAGGTTTCGAGGGAGCACGCGGTGATCACTCGGGAAGGAGATGATTGTTATATTGAGGACATGGACTCTTCAAATGGGACTTGGTTTAACAAGCAGCGTTTGAAGCAGCGCAGGCGGATTGAGGATGGTGACGAATATTATATTTGCAGTGAGCGTGTCCGTGTTTCCTTCCGATAATTTTTATTTAAAGCATACCCAGTGACAGCTGACGGCTTGCAGATGGTGCTTTGCTTGTTGTTGAGTTGTGCATTGTGCATCAGTCTTGTGACGGATTTGTGTTTTCGGAAGATCTACGATCGGGTGACGTTGCCGACCATATTTTTGTCATGGGTGATTCAAGGGATGCAATGGGGATGGGTAGAAGGTTTTTTTTCTGGCTTTTTAGGTTGTTGTATAGGAGCGGGTTTTCTAGGAATATTTGCTTTATGGAACAAAGGGTTTGGGTGGGGAGACGTTAAGCTGATGGGGGCTGTAGGAGCGGCATTGGGTTGGCCGAGGATAATGGAGGCTTTGGTATTGGTTTCACTGATAGGGGCATTGCAGGCATTCATCAGTGTTGTTGTGAGAAATATTCGCCGACATGGATTCACACATTCACCTAGCGAATTAGCACCGAAAAAGGATAGGGTACGGGAGCGTGCTTCCATTCCCTATGGTGTATCAATTGCGCTAGGGGGTTTGGGGAGCTTGGTTTTGTCTTTCTGGATAGGCTAACAAAATGGCTAACAAAGTATATATGGGAGAAGTGATGATGCGGATGCGCAGGTTTTTGGCAATTTGCTGGGTTTTCGGAGTGATAGCGCTGGCTCAGTCTCAGCCTGAAGGCAGTCATCTCAACATGGGTGTGGGTTCTCAGCGTGTGCTTAGCATCTCAGGGGCTGTTCGTGTTGCTGCGGGCAGCCCGGATGTTCTTGAGGTGAAGGTTGTTCCTCCCAACCAGCTTTTGTTGACGGCATTGGCGGAAGGCAGGACGACGTTGACGGTTTGGAGGAATAACGGGCAGCGTCAAGCCTACACCGTCACTGTTCGCAAGGTAGATCAGAGCATTGTGGTTACGGATATCAAAAAGCTCTTGGGAGACATTGAGGGCATCAACGTGCGCATCATTGGGGATTTTGTCTATATTGATGGCCAAGCCTATACCCAGGCGGACGCAGACAGGGTTGATCAGGTGGTTGCCATCTATCCCAACGTAAAGAGCCTTGTAAAAATTTCACCCAATGCCAAGCGTTTGGTTGCGCAGAATTTGGATGCAGCGTTTCAAAAGGCGGGATTAAAGAACATTCGTGCCAACGTTGTGGGTGCGACTGTTTTTCTGGAAGGTTCCGTGGAGAGCCAGCAAGATCTCGAGAAGGTGCAGCTGATCACCAAGGCTTTGGGTGAGCAAGTCGAGAGTTTATTGACGGTGGGCATTCGCCGCATGGTTTTGTCTGAAGTTCAGTTTGTAGAAGTTCGACGAAACACCTTGGATCGCTATGGGCTCAAGCTCCCGACGGATTTGGTGGGAGATGTGTCAAGCTCATTCAGCATGAGCAAGGGGTTGTTTTCCTCATCCACTCCATTTGAAGGTGGTTTTGGGGCGAGTGGAGGTTTAGATTCGGGTTGGTCTTTTGGCCTTCAAGACAATACGGGCTATGGGCGCTTGCTTGCGCAACCCAAGCTTGTGTGCGCCAGTGGTGAAACGGCTGAGTTTTTGGCAGGAGGCGAAGTTCCTCTTCCTTTGGTTTCGATGAGCAGCATGATGGTTCAATTCAAACCCTATGGGGTTATGCTCAAAATTAAACCCACGGCAGATCGCAGTGGCAACATTGAGACGGAAATTGAGGCAGAGGTTTCAGAAATAGACAACTCTGTTTCCGTCTCTTTGGGTGGTGGAGTCAGCATGCCAGGTTTTCGCAATCGTCGCGTAAGGACGAACGTCACCGTTCGTCATGGGGAGACCATTGTACTTTCAGGCGTCTTCAACCATGATGAGCAAAAGTCTGTTTCTAAGTTTCCTGGCCTGGGACACATTCCCATCATCGGTGAATTGTTCAAAAACAGAGGGTTTGACACGACGAAGCGGGAGCTGTTGATTTTTGTGACTCCGCGAATTGTGAATCCCGAGTCTGATAAAATCCGCGAGATGATTGACGATATGAAAGTGCGCTATAAACAGGCTCGAAGCGATGTTCGTTTTGATATTTTTGACTAAACTACCAAAGGTGAAATACCACTTGCACAAAGGTGAGCACAGCGCTTGCCGTTGTGCAGGTGGTGAGCTCTGGGGCTAAGGAAGATATTTGTGCTATGCTTTGGGTAACTCTTGCCGAGAAAGATTCTGGAGAAGAGAAGATTTCATTCGACAAAGCAGAGATTTCCATTGGTCGTTTGGCGAGCTGCGATATTTGTCTTTCCAAAGGGAATGTCTCGAAGAACCACGCCAAGTTGGTTGAGCGTGAAGGCAGGGTTATTCTTGTTGATTTGCGTTCGACGAATGGGACTTTTGTCAATGGGCGGCGTTTGGCGGGGCCACAGGTTATAAAGCCTGAGGATGAGATTTCTATAGGTGACTATTTCCTCTACGTAGAGCTGATAGAAGATGAGCATGAGGATGACGAGGAATTAGAAGATCGCCTGGAAGACAAGGAAGATTTTTCTCAGAAGAACATGCCGGCTTCGCTTGCGGCCGCGCTTGCTAAAGGTCGAAAGCACAAGATAGATCCAGCCGTAGAAGCTTATGCGAAGCTGCAAAAAGACATCCATGATCGTCTGATTGACTATTTGGATTTGCGGCGCATGGATTTGGACCGGCTTGGGGATGAAGAGCTCTGGCGGCGCACAGAGAAAGCCATTCGAGATCTGATCGATCAAATGGAGATGGATGGCGAATTGCCCGCCCACATCAACCGCAATCAACTGCTGACGGACATTCTCAACGAGGCTTTGGGTTTGGGCCCTTTGGAAGCCTTTTTGGCCAACGAGGATGTTTCTGAAATTATGGTTAACCACGCCACGCAACTTTATGTTGAGCAGCGTGGCAAAATTACGCTTTCGGATAAAATTTTTTCTTCCAACCAAGCCGTGCTTGGCGTCATTGAGCGTATTGTTGCCCCCATTGGTCGAAGAATTGACGAATCCTCACCTTTGGTTGATGCGCGTTTAAAGGATGGAAGTCGTGTGAATGCGATTATTCCACCTTTGGCGCTCAAGGGCCCCTGCATTACCATCCGCAAGTTTAAACGTGAGGCTTTGCGCATTGCAGATTTGGTCCGTTTCCAAACCTTAACGCCGCAGATGGCGGAATTTCTCGAAGCGTGTGTGCAGGCCAAGCGCAATATTGTTATTTCCGGGGGAACGGGCTCAGGAAAAACCACCACCCTCAACATCATCAGCGGTTTTATTCCGGAAGACGAGCGTATTATTACCGTAGAGGATGCGGCCGAGTTGCAGTTGCCGCAAGAGCATTGGATCCAATTGGAGTCGCGTCCGCCGAATTTAGAAGGGAAGGGAGCGATTACCATCAGAGATTTGGTGAAGAACTGTTTGCGCATGCGGCCAGACAGGATTGTTGTGGGTGAATGCCGCAGTGGTGAAACGCTGGACATGTTGCAAGCCATGAATACGGGCCACGATGGTTCTTTGACGACGCTGCATGCCAACACGCCGCGGGATGCTTTGGCGCGCATGGAAACCATGGTGATGATGGCAGGCATGGATTTGCCCGCCAAGGCCATTCGCGAGCAAATTGCCAGTGCCGTGCATATTATTGTGCAGCAAACGCGGTTTACGGATGGAAGCCGAAGGCTCTCTTATATTACGGAGGTTTCGGGGATGGAAGTCGACATTATTACTTTGCAAGACATTTTTTATTTTAAGCAGGATGGTTTTACACCGGACGGGAAGGTGAAAGGGCGCTATGTTGCATCGGGGTTTGTTCCCAAGTTTTATGAAGATCTGCAGCGACGTGGCATTCCTGTCAACATGGGCATCTTCAGAGAGGAGTGACGATGCCTTTTTTAGTTATTTATCATACGGATGGGACAGAAGAAGAGTGGGAAGTTGTTGGCCAACTGACGCTAGGTCGTCTGGATGGGAACGACATTGTCCTGACAGAAGAAGGGGTTTCTCGTCGCCATGCCCGGTTTTTTCTGGAAGGCGAGGAGCTTTGGGTTGAGGATTTAGGCTCTGCCAACGGTACCCTGGTTAATGAAGAAGTTATTTCTTCTCCTGTTTGTTTAGAAGACAAAGCTCAAGTCGTTATCGGTGACTGTGAGATTGTTGTTCGCTTGGACAAACCAGCAGAGAAAGAAGAGAACACACAACCCAAGGCTGTTGTTATCTCTCAAGAAGATACCATGGGCCCTTTAAGGTTGGACGCCATTTCAAAAAAGCAAGCTGTGCTGATCTGCGTTGGAAAACCTGCAGAAGGCAAGCGCTTTGAGCTTGTAGGGACGTCTGTTGTGGGCAGGATGGCTGGTTGTGAAATACAAATTGAAGACGTCTCCATGAGCCGTCAACATGCAGAAGTGGTTGTTCATGAAGATGGAAGCATATGGCTGACGGATTTGGGCAGTGCCAACGGCACGTCTGTCAATGGTGAAGCCGTCCATGAAGCCACCTCCTTGTCCAACGGTGATGTGGTGTGTTTTGGGACCGTAGAAATGCGTCTTCAAATGGACGGTGCGCAGGTTGCTCAGAAGCCGTCTCGAAGGAATGCGCTTGCCAAAAGGCCTGAGAGGCCATTGGCAGCAAGCAGAGCGGCCAGCAGAGCAGTCAGCAGATATGAAGAAAAGGAAGCAGCCGAAGAGGAAGCAGAAGCTGTTGCTGTTGAGAGAGCTCCTCGCTCAAAGAAAACGCTTTTTGTTGTGGCAGGCATTGTCGTTGTCTGCTTGTTGGTTGCTGTTGCCCTGAAGTTGAAGCTGTCTTCATCGCCGCCTCCGCCGCCGCCTCGCCCTCCTGTTGACAGGACTGCTCCTCCCTCGAGGGATAGCGAAGCCATAGAAGTAGAAAAAGCTGTGAGGCAATGCCGACAATATCTTCATGTGCTGGACTATGCGCGCGCCGCTGAGGCTTGCGATCGTGCGCGAGCGATCGACCCCATCAACAAAGAAGTCAACGACCTTATACAGCTCATTACGGTGGAAACCGAATGCGCGCGTTATTTTGAGCAAGGAAAGCAAGCTTTGGAGTTTGAGCCCGAAAAAGCACTTGATCTTTTTTCGGAGATTGATGAGTCCTGCAGAGAATATCGTCGGCAGGCAGCTGAGCTTTCTGAAGTTGTCAAAAAGAAAGTTGAAGAGAGAGCCAAAAAAGATTGCCAGGATTATAGCAAAGCAAAGAAATGGGACTGGGCTTATAAGAGATGCGGTGTATATATGGATCTCATTTGCCCGCGCATGCCTGATGCGGAGCTTTATGTCCCCATTGGATATACGCTCGTTTTGTCCCCCGGAAAGCTTAAGCCCAAGCAATGGCGACCTGAGAATGAATTTTATCGCCATTTTCTGGTAGCTCGCTCACAAGTCGATCCGCGTGGACCTGAGTGGCGGTGCAAAGAAAGGATTTTGGAGGATATCCGTCCCGGGACCATAGACCCCACAGAGCAAGTGAAAGAGTGGCTTGCAAAGCGGCTGAAGCAGAAGGATTTTGAGCAAGCCATCTTTTTTTATTATGAAGGAAAAACCAAAGAGGCACTGGGCAAGCTTGCTGCTGTCAGGAACAACATGAGCCAAGTGGATTTGCACGGAGAAGTCCACCGCTTGCAAGTTCTCATTCGGCAAGTAGATACTTTTTTTAGTGAGGGAATGTCGCATTTGGAGAAGGCCAACATCAAAGCAGCGGCAGAGCGTTTTCAAGAAGTTTTGGACAAAGACAAAGTGCTGCTCATTGGTGAGGCTTCGGAAATGAGTGAGTCTGAAGAAAAAGCGGCTTTGGATGATTATTTGAAATCCTTCTTCCGAAAAAATGTTTTGAATGACATGCCCAACAAATGCCTGGGCTATGGTGAGGATTGGCGCAAGAAAAACGACACCAAGCGTGCTTGCCAAATTTGGAAAGTGGGCCACCACTTCAACAAAAACAACTCAGACTTGCTTTCTGCTTTGCTGCGCTATTGTACAAACCATGCCAACGAGCTTTTGAAGCGAGTATCCAATTGCAATGAGCTCCGGGAGATTTTGGAATATGTTGTCGATGGGGATGGGCTGCGTCAAAGGGTTGAACAGCTGCAGGAAGACAACAACTGTCCTCGCTAGACCGCTTCCTCATGAGAGCCACAGTGTGCGTGCAGATGGGGCGAGCTAAAACTCGCCTCCATGGAAGGCACTCTAGAAAGCAACCATGTCAACCCTAAACCGATCTCATGGTTTTTGAGGAGAGGAAGTATTTCATGCCACCCTTTGAATTGATGTTGGTGGACGTATCGGGTTTTGTCTTTCGCGCCTACCATGCGCTTCCTCCACTGACAAACGCGCAAGGCCTTCCTACGCAGGCAGTGTTGGGCTTTGCAAATATGCTGTTGCGTTTGCTTGAAACAGAGCAGCCGACGCACTTGGCGCTTTGCTATGACAAAGACAGCAGAGCAGGAAGGGTGGCGATTGACCCCAACTATAAAGCCAACCGCCCACCCGCGCCGGAAGACTTGTCCATTCAATTTGAGTGGGTGAAAAAACTCGGCCAAGCCATGTGCCTTGCAAGCCTGGAAATGCCAGGTTGGGAGGCGGATGATCTCATTGCCACATTAACCAAGAAGGCAAAGTTGGCAGGCTGGAAGGTGCGCATTGTTTCTTCTGATAAAGATCTGCTTCAATTGTTGGGTGAAAATGTGCGGGTATTCAACCCTACCCAAAACCGCTATGTCACCGAAAAAGACGTGCAGGAGAAATTTGGAATACACCCCTCGCAGCTGTTGGATTTTTTGTCGCTTGCGGGTGATGCTGCAGACAATGTCCCCAAAGTCCCCGGGATTGGCCCCAAAACAGCTGCGCGTTTATTGGCCCAGTTTGGCAACATCGATGCTTTGTTGGCAAGGCTTGGCGAAATAGACAAGCCCAAGCTGCGCAAGGCCTTAGAAGAAAATGTCGACGGACTTCGACGCGCGCAAAAGCTGATTGGTTTGCGTGAAAACTTGCCCTTGGATGTTGAGCTTTCCGAATTGAAGTGCATTCCATGGGATGAGCCCAAGCTGCGTGCGGTGTTGACGACGCTTGAGTTTAACAGGCTTTTGCAAAAAATTTCTGCCACGCAGCCGCCAATGCCTTCTGCTTTGCCTACACCTTCTGCTGTGCAGCCGCCACCCGCACTCCAAACGCCCCAAGAAGCATGCGAAAGCTTGGTTATAAAGGTAGACAATGCGCCGCAGAGAGAGCGGCTTCTCTCTTTGCTGAAAGAAGCCAGAGAAGTGGCTTGTTGGCCTTTAGAGGATTTTTTGGGTGAGGCCCAATTGGCTATTTATGTGCCAGGAGCAGACATTTATGTTGTCAACCTTGCTGAATTAGAAAACCCAGGCCATGACCAGCAAAGCCATGCCCAACACATGGGCAAACTCTTGTCCCGGGTGGAACTCAAACGCATGGCCTATGCGGGAAAGAAGCTTTGGCACGCATTGGCCTTAAGAGGGATTGAGTTGCCCTCCATAGACGCAGATCCAGAATTGTATGCCTATGTTTTGGATTCTTCTTTGGGGGCCATGCCTTTTCATGAGTTGTGCAAAAAATATTTAGGGGTGGAGCTTCCACCTGCAGCAACTGAAACGGAGCAAGCCAAGCAGGCTTTTTGGCTCTATAGGCTGGTTTTGTTTCTGGAGGAGCAGCTGAAAGCTCAAAACTTGTGGGCTTTGGCCAAAGACATGGAGATGCCGTTGTTGGTGCTTTTGGCGCGCATGGAGGCGCAGGGCATAGGCGTGGACAGGCAGGTGCTGCTGGAGGCATTGGCAGAGGTGGATGCGAAGTGCCAACACTTGCAAACAAGCATTTGGGAGTTGGCGAAGACGCGTTTCAACTTGGACTCGCCACAACAGCTGAGCAAAGTGCTTTATGCGGATTTAAAGTTGCCTGTGCTGAAAAAAAAGAAGACGGGCCCCTCCACGGACTATGAAGTGCTGGAGCAATTGGCGCCCATGCACCCTTTGCCAAAAATATTTTTGGAATATAGAAGCCTCTCAAAACTGAAAAACACCTATTTGGCAAAACTCCCCCAATGGATTGCGGGGGATGGGCGCATCCACACGCATTTTCACCAGACTTTGGTGGTGACGGGACGCTTGTCCTCTTCTGAGCCCAACCTCCAGAACATTCCCGTGCGCAACGCGTGGGGCAAAAAAATACGTGCGGCTTTTTGCGCAAAACCTGGTTGGAAACTGGTTTCGGCAGATTATAGCCAATTGGAGCTCCGCATTCTCGCTCATATGAGTGAGGACTCAACCTTGTTGACGGCATTTTTAGAAGGGGCAGATATACACCGGCGGACAGCTGCTGAAATATTTGGTGTTAGGGAAGAGCTGATAAACAACGAGCAACGCCGTGTGGCCAAAATGGTGAATTATGGCATTGCCTATGGTTTGTCAGCGCGCGGACTTTCTTTGCGTCTGTCCATTCCTCAAAAGGAGGCGGAGGGCATTATTAAGCAATATGAGAAACGGTTTTCAGGCATTTTTTCCTTCTTTGAGCGGGTGCTGGCCCAAGGGCGAAAGATGGGGTTTATAGAAACACTTTTTGGGCGTCGACGTTATTTGCCCAAGCTCAACGCAAAAAACAAACACCTCATACAAGCCGCTGAGCGTGCGGCGGTGAATATGCCCATTCAAGGCACGGCGGCAGACTTAATGAAGCGAGCCATGCTGACTTTGGACGCAGAAATGAAGAAGCGCAAACTGCATTCTCGCATGCTTTTGCAAGTGCATGACGAGTTGCTGCTGGAGTGCCCTGAAGCAGAGCTGGAAGAAATAAAGCAGCTTTCCAAACAACACATGTCCCAAGCGGCAAAGCTTTTGGTGCCTTTGGAAACAGAGGTTTTGGCAGGGGACAATTGGGCACAGGTACACGACTAGACCGGTTTCCATGGAGGCAGGCTTTGGCTTGCCTCAAGTGAAACCGGCCTAACGAAGCCTTCCTCCGCGGGGCCTGCCCAAAAACCCAGAAAGGCCCCCGTGGGATATTTCGAGATAGAAGCCGAAGGAAAATTGAATTTCCTCATCGCCATTAAACATGTTGGAAGGGGGGTTGACAAAAGGGGCAGCGCGCGTGAAGGCAGCAACGGCTTCTTCATCCAGAAAGTGAAGGCCGCAGCTTTTGGCAATTTGAATGTGGCTAATGCGTCCGCTCTTGTGCAGTTTGACAGAAAGGAGCGTATACCTGTCCTGGCTTCCATAAATTTGTCCGTTTAAATCTCTCGCCTGCATCACCACATTGGGGTGCCAATGTTGGCCTACACTTTGTTTGAGGCGGTTAAAAAACGAGGCATATTTCCATTCTCTTGTGGAAAGAAAAGTCCCATCCCCCTCCTCAATGTCCGCCAAATGGTCGTTGGGCGCTGCACCAGAAATTTTGTCAAGGGCCGCATAGGAAGGGACAAGCGCCAACCCTGTTTTTTTGCCCATGTGCCCCAGCGAGCTTTCCGCAGCCGAATAACTGCCAAGGTGCGAGCCCAGCACAAGCCTCTCTGAGTTGCCTTGTTGAGCTTCACGCTCCTGGCGTATGGGAATGTGAGGGCCAGACGAGAGGGGGACAGGTTTCACCTCAAGGGGGGATTGGGCTGCAATGCGGGGAATTTCAAACCCTGCGCGCGCAGCCGTGCCTTCAGCCAAGGGCCTGTCATCCAACCCCAGGCCCATGTTGCCGGAAATGTGGCCATGCTCTCCTTGGCCGTGGGTTTGCTGCTTTTGGGTTGAGGTTGTTTGGGGTGCTGCGTTTTTATAGTGCGCTGTTGAGTGCCGTGCGCGGGTTTGCTTGTCAACCTTGTTGCTGGTGCTTGCTATATATTCCGCATTTTTGTCTATCTGTTGGTTCCCAGGGGCGACGTCCACAATTTGTTTGTTGGGGAAAAACTTTTCAGGCTCCCTCTTTGGAGGTGAAGGCGGCAAAACAGAAGGGGGCTTTTGCGCAGAAGGAAGAGAGAGAGGAGGGCTGTCGCCTCGGTTTTTTTGCCAGCTTTGTTCGGAGAGAGGCACATAAGCAAAAGGGCTGGAAGGGGGTGGCTTGGGCGAAAGCGTTGAGGGTTTGGCGCTGAGGTTAAAGCCCAGGACGAGCAGCCCCAAAAAAAAACCGAGGCACACAAAGGCCACGAAGAAGGAAAACCCCCAACGCAGGAAAGAACTTTTCTGTCGTCGTCGAGGGAAACCGCTCATGCCCTCAGTTTAGTGCAGGAAAGAGACAAATGAGACTTCAAAAAGTGTTTTGTTTCAGGTGCCCTTCTGAAGGCATGGTCAAGAGGCTTGTGCTTTTTTGGATGATGAGCGTATACCCAGAAGCGTTATACTCAATGGCCATCAAAACAAGCTTGCCTGCCTCCTTGGATTCTTTGGCCAATTCAATGGTTGAAGGCATAACGGACAAATCCATTTTTTTCCTCAAGGTGAATCCACCTTCAGCTTGGAGATATTGAGTATATGCCCCCAAATCTCCTCGCACATCCTCTGACCGATATTTTATTGTTAGGGTAGACGTTCTGTTTTTGGTCTCCTTTGACATAGAGCTCACCGTCCTCTCCCCAACAACCGCATGGATGGATTTGATGGTGTCTGCCCCCATGACATATTCTGGCGCAGCAAAAGTGTTTTTGATGAACGCTTTGCTGATTAAAACAACAGCAGTTATTCCACCCACAATCCCTATACCCACCAGGCATGCCGCAATGATCAATATTGTTTTTAACCCTTTTCCCATGGACTCCCCTTTGTGCAACCCTTAAATTCCCGCAGAATGCTCAACGCCAACCTTTGAATGCTGCTTATTTCAACTCAGGTTAAAGGAGGCTTTTTCCTGAACATGTTTGGCTTCAAACGTGCTCTCGTCTTTTCTTTGCCTTTGCCTTTGTTTTAGTCAACCTGAAACCGCTCTGGCCGGTGTCGCCTTGGGAACTTTAATGGCCTTGAGCGCTTTAATGCGCTCCAGCTCAACCAAGGCTTGTTGGAGCATGCTGTTTTGCCTCCTCTGTGTTTTGTCTCCTCTGTGTTTTGCCTTCTCCCCATTTGGCGCCACCATTGCCATAGGGGCTTTTTCAAGCCCTGGGGTGGGTTTTGTGAATTGAAAAAAAATGTTTTTGAAAACAACCCCGCTTTGCGCCACAAGGAAGACAAAAGGAAACTCATGGCACAAGCAGAGAAACTGACAACAAGGGCAGAGAATTTTTCAGACTGGTATGTGGAGCTCATTCGCCGCGCAAAACTTGCCGACTATTCCGAGGTGAAAGGCTGCATGGTTATACGCCCTCATGGCTATGCCATTTGGGAAAACATTCAAAGCGTTCTGGACAAAATGTTTAAGGAGACAGGGCACCAAAATGCCTATTTCCCCATGCTTATTCCCGAGTCCTATATGCGCAAGGAGGCCGAGCATGTGGAGGGCTTTTCGCCGCAGCTGGCGGTGGTGACGCACGCGGGCGGCAGCAAACTCGAGGAGCCGCTGGTTTTGCGCCCCACCTCGGAAACCATTATTAATGCCAATTTTGCAAGGTGGATACAGAGCCACAGGGACTTGCCTGTGCTTATTAACCAATGGGCCAATGTGGTGCGTTGGGAAATGCGTACGCGCTTGTTTCTGCGCACCTCCGAGTTCCTCTGGCAAGAGGGGCATACCTGCCATGCCACGGAAAAGGAGGCCGAAGAAGAAACACTGCGCATGCTCGACATTTACCGCCGCCTTGCCGAAGAGTGGATGGCCATGCCCGTGCTGTGCGGCAAAAAAACCGACAGCGAGCGCTTTGCAGGCGCCGTCAGCACCTATTCCATTGAGGCCCTCATGCAGGACAAAAAGGCCCTCCAGGCCGGCACCTCCCATAACTTGGGCCAAAATTTTGCCAAGGCCTTCGGTACCCAATACCAAGGCAAGGACGGACAACAACACCATGTTTTCCAAACCTCCTGGGGGGTTTCCACGCGCCTCATTGGCGCACTGGTTATGACGCACTCGGATGACAAGGGCCTTGTGCTGCCGCCCAAGCTTTCGCCGGTGCAGGTGGTGCTCATTCCCATTGGCAAGAAAGAGGACTTTCTCTTGTCCGCGGAGGCCTGCAAAAATATACACGCGGAGCTTCTGTCCAAAGGCATTAAAAGCAAGTTGGATGAGGACGAGTCCACAAGCCCCGGCTTCAAATTCCACGAGTGGGAAATGGCGGGGGCCTGCCTGCGCATAGAGTTGGGGCCGAAGGATTTGGCCAAACACCAATGCGTGCTTGCGCGCCGAGACAGTGGCGAAAAACAAATGGTGCCCCTGGAGGGCATAGCAGAGCGCGTGGTGGAAGAGCTTAAGGCCATGCAGAAGGACATGTTTGCGCGCGCCCAAAGCTTTGTGCAGCAGCACACCTTTGTCGTCAACTCCTGGGAAGAAATGTGCGAGAAGGCCGATGCAGGGTTTTTGCTGGCACATTGGGATGGAGAGGCCACCACCGAGGCGCAAATAAAACAGGAGTTGGGGCTGACAACGCGAAACCGCCCCTTCAACTTGCCTCGAGAAAACGGCACCTGCATCAAAACAGGCAAACCCTCGGTGGGCCGCGTGGTTTTTTGCAAGGCCTATTGAAAAAACGCAGCGGAACAAAACTCAGCTGAAAAAGGCCCATTAAAAAGAGTGCCAGGGTTTGCACCCTGTGCCTCAACCGGTCTGTCGAAACGGTCTAGAGGCTAGGGACACCCTCTAGGCCGTATGGAAAATTTGCTTTAAGTCCGCTTCAATATCGTCTTTGGAGCAGCCTTTGGCCAGAGAAAGCTCTTTAATGAGGAGGGTGCGGGCCGTATCCAACATTTTGCGTTCCCCGAAAGATAAGTCTTTATCGCTTTTGAGCAGATAGAGATCTCTCAGCACCTCGGCAATCTCAAACACAGAGCCTGTTTTTATTTTTTCCGTATATTCACGGTATCTCCTGTTCCATGTCGTCGAATCCACGGAAATATCCTTCTCCTGGAGAATGGCATAAACCTGCTTCACATCGTCCTCACTAATCACCTCACGCAAGCCTACGGAGCCCACTTTGTTAATGGGTATGAGAATTCGATCCTTCCCATTGGCACTCTCCAAAATGCGAAGCACATAAAAGGACTGGCGCTGCCCAGCAACCTCCGTATGCTCAATGCCTACAACCTCTCCTACACCGTGACCAGGATAAACCGCTTTGTCACCTGTCTTAAATGTCATAAAGTCCGGTGTCCTCTTTGAGAAAGCAGCAAAAAAACAGCTAAAAATAAAATGAGAATGAGAAAAGGCGAAACCCTATAACACCTTTCTTGGCATAATAAAACTGGTTTCCTCAGGTGGAGGCAGGCGAGGGCGTATATGAGACGGTTTTTATGGAAGGACTTAGCGCATAGGCCTCTGGTGGCCCCGAGTTTTGGCACCCTCATGGGCATGCTGTGTGGGCCTTGCAAGCATGCTGTTTGGCTGCTGGGTTTTGGCTTTGCCGGTTGTGGTTTGGCATTGGCCCTCAGGAAGCGGACGGGGGCCTATTTGCTGCTGCTGCTTTCCTGCTTTCTCCTGGGCCTGGGCATTTCAGCTTGGCGCGCCCAAACTCACCTCCCCGCCGGGTTAACGTTTGGAGCCACCACCCTGGAAGGGGAGTTGGAGGCCATAGAGTCCTTCGGGGAGTTTAAACGCCTTTTGTTGAAAGTCAGCTTTTTGCCGGAGCTCCAACAGAAGGCGCGGTTTCGCGCCATGCTTTATGCTGCGGAGCCCCTCTCCCTCACCCCGGGCCAGCGACTCCGGTTGAAAGCACAGCTAAAGCCCCCGCCCCTTGCCCGCAACCCCGGGGAATATAACGCGGGGCCACTCTACCAAAGGCGTGGCATTGCTTTTTCAGGCAGCGTTGTGCAAGGCGGCGTTTTGGCGCAAAGCCCTCCAGGGCTTTTCAACCTCAAGTTGCAGGAATACCGCCAGAAGCTGGATGCCTATGCCAAAACACTCAACTTCGGCAAGGAGGCCACCCAACTCTATTTGGCCCTGTCCGCAGGCCTTCGGGCTGAGCTTGGGGATGAGCTTGAGGAAGCTTTTGCTTTGAGTGGCCTTGCCCACATCCTCTCTGTCAGCGGCTTGCATGTGGCGGTGCTGGCGGTGGCGGCTTTGCAATTTTTCAGATGGCTTTATTTGCGGCTGCCTTGGATATTTTTTCGGCAATGGGAGGCCAAGCGCGTGGGGGCCCTTTTTGCCATGCCCTGGGTTTGGGCCTATGTCGCTTTTACGGGCTACCAGGGGCCGGCTGTGCGCTCCGGGTTTATGAGTAGCCTGTGGTTGCTTGGCCTGCTCCTGGGTGGACGCAGTGATGGATTGAGCACCCTCGCCCTCTCCATGCTGCTTATTGTGTGGATAGAGCCGGCTTGTGTGGGAGAGCTTTCCATGCAGCTTTCTTTTTTGTCCGTGGCAGCACTCATGCTGCTCTCTCCCGCCTTTGGAGCGTTGCTCTCCCCCAAACAGGGCCTTGCCGCACAACTTGAAGCGTTGAGCCAACCCAACTCCCGTCTGCGCCGCTTGTGGAAATATGTGGCCAGCACCCTCAAAATAACTTTTTGTGCAAGCCTTGCGGCCACACTCTCTTCAGCACCCCTCATTGCCGGCAGCTTCCACCGCTTTAACATGGCAGGCCTCCTCTCTAATATTGTTGCACTGCCCCTTTGTACCGCCCTCTCTGTTTTGGCTGCCGTCGGCGCTGCCCTCTATTGCCTTGCACCTCCACTGGCCATACCCATTATTGTGCTGGGCATTTTTTGCAGCCACCTGCTCCTTCAACTGGTGGATTTTTTTGCCAACCTCCCAGGTGCCTCGTGGATAATTCCAGGGCCATCTGCCTGGGAGTGCCTTTTGTGGTTTTTGGGCCTTGCCTTTTTCTCTTTGTCCAAAGGCCGCATGCGTTGGTTGGGGTTGGCTGCGCCGCTGGCGGCTTGTTTAACCCTTTTTGCGGGGGGCCTTCCCCAAAAAGAGTTTGTTTTAAGCTTCCTCTATGTGGGCCAGGGCGACGCCATTTTTGCCAGCAGCCGTGGAAAACATGCTTTGGTTGATGGCGGGGGCTCCATGGGGAGTGATACGGGCAAACGTTATGTTTTGCCTTTTCTCCACCAACACAAAGTGAGGGCCCTTGAGTTGGCTATACTCTCTCACCCCCATGCGGACCATGCGCTGGGGCTTATTTCTACGCTTAAACACATTCCTACAAAACACCTGTGGGTGACGCCGGGGCTCTCTGAAAAAACTTTGCCCAAAGCACTCATCCACAGCGCCAAACACACTTCAGCACAAGTGCTTGTTGAAGAAGTCCACGCCGGAAGAAAACCCTTTGCCCTGGGTGAAAGCACCTGGGAAATTTTGTCTCCTTCTCCGGAAACTGACTTTGAAATGGAGGATGAAAATGATGCCTCCATTGTCATCAAAATCCAACACGGCAATGTCAGCTTTTTGTTGACAGGGGACATTTCCTCTGGGGTTGAAAAAGCCCTTCCTCTGTCTCCTGCCACGGTGGTTAAGGCGCCTCACCATGGCTCGAATACTTCCTCGAGTGAGGGCTTCATTGAGCAATTGCGCCCCCGCCACGTTGTTTTCTGCGTGGGCGTGCACAATACATTTGGCTTTCCAAAACCTGAAATAGAAAAACGCTATTTGCACGCCAAAGCCACCTGCCACCGCACGGACATCCACGGCGCAACAACTTTCATCAGCAATGGGAAAAATGTCCGTGTTAAACGTTTTTTGGAATGAGTGGCTTTAGAGAGCTCTATACTATTCCAACACCACCTTGCGAATGCGGTGGTTGTCGCTGTCTGTCACATAGAGGTTGCCTTCCGCGTCCAGCACAATGCCGTGGGGGAAGTTGAAGCGCGCGGCGCTGCCTGTGCCGTCGACATGGCTGCCTGTTGCGCCGCCGCCAGCGAGGGTGTGTACTTCTGCGGACGGCGTCACCATGCGCAGGCGGTTGTTGTTGCCGTCAAGCACATAGAGGTTGCCCGTCCTGTTGTCTGCGGCAATGCCGTGGGGGAAGTTGAAGCGCGCCTCCGTCCCCGGGCCGTCAAGAAAGTCCTCCATGCCGTTGCCGGCAAGCGTGCGGACTTCTCCTTCTGGCGAAATTTTTCGAATGCGGTTGTTGTAGCTGTCTGCCACATAGAGGTTGCCCTCCGCGTCCAGCGCAATGCCGTTGGGGTAGTTGAAGCGCGCGCTGCTTCCCTGGCCGTCGGCAAAGCCCGCCGTGTCGCCGCCGGCAAGCGTGCGGACTTGGCCTTCTGGAGAAATGGTGCGAATGCGGTTGTTTCTGCTGTCTGCCACATAGAGGTTGCCCTCCGCGCCCAACACAATGCCGTCGGGGAACTGAAACTGCGCATCCGTCCCCATGGCGTCATTCGCGCCTGCGGTTCCGCTTCCGGCAAAGGTGCTGACTTCCCCTGTAGGCAAAATTTTTCGAATGCGGTGGTTTGTATAGTCCGCCACATAAACAGTGCCCTCCGCGTCCAGCGCAATGCCGTTGGGGTAGTTGAAGCGCGCGCTGCTTCCCTGGCCGTCGAGAAAGCCCGCTATGCCGCTGCCGGCAAGCGTGCGGACTTGGCCTTCTGGAGAAATGGTGCGAATGCGGTGGTTATAGGTGTCTGCCACATAGAGGTTGCCGCTTTCGTCTATGGCAATGGCGTTGGGGGAGTTGAAGCCTGCCTCAACCCCTGTGCCGTCAAGCCAGTTTGCCACACCGCTGCCGGCAAAGGTGCTGACAATGGCCGTCGGCAAATAGGTGAAGGGGAGAGCGGAAAGGGCGGTTTTGTCGTGGACGCTCACCTCTATGAGGCCGCTGCAACGCATCTCCTTGGGCACTTCCACTTCTATTTCACTTTCTGTAGCCAGGAGAATGGCCGCGGGAAACCCATTCAGCATGACGCTGTTTTGCGAAGCCTCTTTGCCGAAGTTTGCACCCTGAATGCGAAGCCTTGCACCATGGGCTGCCGCAAGGGGGCCAAATTCGCGAATAACAGGCGCATCGTCTTTCTCATGGTCACCATAGCCATATGTGCACACGCCCTTCTCGCCCGACTTCGCATTTTGGCCGCCATAACAAAAAGCCCCAGCAGGGCAGTCGTCGGCGACGCCCACTTTGCATACGCCTGCCATGTCGCAGGCAAACAAGCACAACACACAGGCAAAGGGCTTCATGGACATTCAACACTGTATGGCACATTCATGTATTGAAATATAGACTTTCCTCAATGCTGCTTCGCAGTGTATGCGTCATTATTCGAAACTTGGAGAGACTCACCGCCAACCTTCAACACAGCCGAACAGCCGACAATGAAAAAATGTCAGGTATTTTTGACATAATGTCAAAAAATACCTATACAATGTGTGGATTAAACTTGACATAATGTCAGGTTTTGTTGACATTCCAAGCCTTGGAACCACCTGCCCCCTATAGCACATGCTTTTCCGCTCCCACCCTCCAATGGTTTGAGCGCACTTTGGGCAAGCCCACCGCTGTGCAGCTTGAGGCATGGCCTGCCATTGCCTTGGGCCAACATGTGCTGGTTTCCGCTCCTACGGGGACGGGGAAAACACTTTCGGCCTTCTTGGTATTTATAGACAGAATGCTTGGCCAAGCACGCACGCACAGCCTGCGCCCGGAATTGCAATTGGTATATGTTTCACCCCTCAAAGCCCTCGCTGCCGACATTCGCGAAAACCTGCACCGCCCCCTAAACGGCATTGCACAAGAAAGCGGCGTAGAGCCCCCCCTCACCACCGCCATCCGCACTGGAGATACTCCCGCTGCTGAGCGGCGCAAAATGGCCAAAAAACCACCCCACATTCTCATAACCACCCCAGAGTCCCTCTTTTTGCTGCTGAGCGCCCCCTCGGGCCAAAAAATGCTCAAAACAGCAAGCGCCATTATTGTGGATGAGCTGCATGCCCTCATGGACAACAAACGCGGCGCGCACTTGCTCCTTTCTCTGGCCCGCTTAGACGCTCTGTGCGGCCGCCCCCTGCAGCGCGTGGGCCTCTCTGCCACCATTCAACCTCTTCAGTTGGCAGCGGACTATTTGTCCAATGGCAGCGAGGCTGTGCACATTGTTGCTCCCCCCATGCACAAAAGTTTTGAAATTCACATTGCCAACCCTTTCCCCGAAGGCCCAAAGCCCCAGGGCAGCATTTGGCCGGAAATTGCCAAGGAAGCAGCAAAAGCATGCCAAGGCACGAGAAGCGTCATTGCCTTCGTCGAAGGGCGCCCCGTGGCAGAGCAACTGGCATATTATATAAACCAACGCGAGGGCGAAGGCTTTGCGCGCACCCACCACGGCAGCGTTTCCAAGGAGCAACGCTTTGAAGTCGAAAATGCACTGCGCTTGGGGAAACTCCGCTTGTTGTGCGCCACCTCTTCCATGGAATTGGGCATAGACGTGGGGGAGGTGGACAAGGTGTTGCAAATTGCCTGCCCCTCCTCCATCGCCAGCCTCATGCAAAGGCTTGGACGCGCCGGGCACAACCCCGGCCGCTTAAGCCTCATGTATATGTTTCCACGCACCGTGCCGGAGGGCTTGTTTTGTGCCCTGAGCGCCCAAACAGCCCGCGAAGGGGGCATTGAGCGGGCCCGCCCGCCGCGCTTGTGCCTGGACGTATTGGCACAGCACCTGGTTTCCATGGCGACGGGCCGGGGCTATAGCGTGGAAGAGGCTATGTCCCTCTTGCCCCGTGCATACCCTTTTCGCGAGGTTTCCCGGGAGGAGGTGGACGCTGTGTTGCGGATGCTTGCGGGGGACTATGAGCACCAGCGCGAGCTGCCCGTGCGCCCGCGCATTCTCTATAACCGCCTCCACGGGCGCGTGGAAGGGGATGCCTATAGCCGCATGTTGGCCACCTCTTCCCCAGGCACCATTCCGGACACGGGAAGCTATGCGGCCAAAACCCAGGAGGGGGTAAAAGTTGGAGACTTGGAAGAAGAATTTGTATTCGAGCAGCGCGTCGGCTTCAAATTCCTCCTAGGTGCCTTCGCCTGGAAAATTGTGGGCATAAACAAAGACACCGTCACCGTTGTCCAAACTTCCCCCGAAGGCGCAAGGCCACCCTTCTGGCGGCGACAGGGCAGCGGGGGGCGCCAAGTGCAAACCGCACTTGCCTTCGGGCGGCACATGCGAAAACTGACGGAAGCGGCACATGCCGGAAAGCTGCTGCCGGCACTTGAAGCCCTGGGCCTTAAAGCGCATGCCGCCAAAGAAACCGCCGCGTTTATAGAGCGGCAGTTGGAAGCCACCGGCGTTTTGGCCGACCACCGCACCCTCATTGCAGAGCATTTTTGTGACGCGGCGGGACTGCACCAAATAATGCTGCACTCCATTTATGGGCGGCGGATAAATGCGCCCCTCTCCATATTGCTTAAGCTTGCGGCCCAAAACTTAAGCGGCGTGGAGGTGGACAGCTATGAGGATGACGACGGCATTCTGCTTTTGGCCCGCGGCGAAAAGGCTTTGCCGGAAGGCTTGCTGAAGGCTGTCAACGCCCAAAGCGCAAAAACACTCCTTGAGGCCGCTTTGCCCGGCACGCCGCTGTTTAACATTGGCTTTCGCCACAATGCCGGGCGCGCGCTGATGATGGGCGTGCGCCAAAACAAACGAAACCCCCTCTGGCTGCAGCGCCTGCGGGCCAGTGACATGTTGGACTCTGCCCTCCAGCACGCAGAGCACCCCCTCATGCGCGAGACAAAGCGCGAGTGCCTGGAGGACTTCTGGGACTTGCCCGGCCTTAAAAAGCTGCTTGGGGACATACACTCCGGGGAGGTGGAGGTGCGTGAAATATATTGCGCGGAGCCTTCTCCCATGTGCCTGCCCTTGCGCCGGGCAGCAGAAGCCGAACTCATGTATGCCTATGCCCCCACCACCGACGCGGTGCTTGCAGCGGCCTCTCTGGCTGCCAAGGAGGCACTCAAAGAGGCAGAAAAAAAACTCAAACCCACCCCCAAGCAATTGGAGCGCCTCTCTGAGCGCACGCAGTTGCCCGAAGACGAGCGCCAATTGCACACCTTGCTAATGGTGGAGGGGGACGTGGTCGCCGGGGAGTTGCCTTTGCCTTTGGAATGGTTTGAAGCCCTGGCGGCAAAGCAGCGCTGCCTCTATGTGGAGCCCGGGCTGTGGATTGCGGCAGAGCACCAGGAAACCTATAAGGCCGCCCTTGAAGAGGGTGAAGAAGAGGCCCGCCAAAACGTGGTACGGCGCGCCTTGCGCTTTCGCGGCGCCATGGACGCCGCACAGTTGGCCGAGCGCTATTTTTGGCCAGAAGCAGCGGCGCATGCGGTTTTGGAAGCCTTGCGCGCGCAAGGCAGCGTGCTTGTGGACGCGGGCCTCTATTTCCACGCCAAGCTATATGAGCGCGCCCGCCGCGCCACCTTGCGCGAGAGGCGGCAGGCGCGGACGGTGCCGGCTTTCCACTATGCCGCGCTTATGGCCGGGCGCCTGCGGGCACTGGCGCCACCGGGAGAGCAACTCAAACAGGCCATTGCACAATTGGAAGGCCGCCCCTTTCCTCCCGCCCAGTGGGAAGCGCATATGTTGCCCGCAAGGGTGCAGGCATACCGCCCGGAGTTGTTGGACAAGCTGCTTTCTGAAGGCGAGGTATTCTGGCGTTTGGGCGAAGAGGGCCTCTCCTTCCACGCCTATGCGGATGTGGACTGGGAGGCGGACATAAGCCAAGTGGACACAGGCCAAGTGGACATAGGCCAAGTGGACATAGGCCAACATGCGCAAGCAGACGCAGACGAGCAAAGGCTTATGCAGGTGTTGGAAAAGCGCGGCGCCTCTTTCCTCTCTGCCCTGCCTGCCAAAAACATGCAAAAGCCGCTGCAGGAAGTCCTCTTTTCACTCATGCAGAAGGGCCTTATACATGCGGACAGTTTTGTGCCTGTGCGCATGTGGCTTGGGCGGGAAAAAAACGAAAAAGCTTCCGTTCGCCAAAGGGTGGCGGCACGGGTGGCAGCCACCACTTCCGGACGTTGGGCGCTTTGCCGCCCCCTCAAACCCCCAAGCATGGAGGAGCGGCTAAGCCGTGCCTTTGAGAAGGCGGGCCTGCTTTGCCGTGAAACTGCCGCCCCCTTGTTGGGGCTCCCTTGGGCGGCGGCGCTGGAAACCTTGCGCAGCTGGGAATATACGGGGCGGGCCCGGCGGGGCTATTTCGTGGAGGGGCTGTCCGGCGCGCAATATATAAGCGAAGAGGCCTATGCCTCCCTCCTCCACAGGTTGGAAACCCCTGAAAACCAACTCATGTGGCTTGCGGCAGCGGACCCAAACCAGGTATGGGGCAAAGCCTTGCCGCATGCCCCGGGCAGGCAATTTGCTATTCTCCAAGGCACGGTGGTTGCACTCCAGCGAGGCATTCCGGTGGCGGTTTTTGAGCGGCAGGGGCACAGCCTGCGGGTATTTGAGGAAAGTGCACTCGCGGAGGCGCTGGTGGCTTTTGCGGAGGCTTTTCGCAAGAGAAATGTGTTTTCGGCCTTAAAGCGGTTGACGGTGAAGCACTATCCACAGACAGCGGCGAAGGCCCTGGTCGAGGCCGGGTTTGCGCCGGAAATGTTGGACTATGTGTTATACCGCTAGACCGCTTCCACTTTGGCATGATCTCTTCGTGAGACTCGCTTCGCTCGTCTATTCCGCTCCAGGAATCATTTGAGAAAGCATGCTTTCTCAAATGATTCCCTCCGCTCCATTGGGCTCCGGTTTCGCTTAAGGAATGCACTTAAGTGCACTCCCATCGCGCCTGACCCTCGGGACTTAGGCCTCGCCCGCCTCGACCTCATGTCCAAGCGGAGCGGAGGGAAGGAAGAAAAAGCAAGCTTTTTCTTCCTTCATGGAGCGTAGTGCAGGCAAGCTTTAGCTTGCCTCAATTGAAACCGGTCTGGAGAATCAAATCAGTTTAACTTGAAACCGGTCTGTAGAAAACATTGAAACACTACAGACCGGTTTTTGAAATTTCTGAAAGCGGTAGATCAATTTCTCCACACGGTCTGGTTGTCCTTGGTCTTCAGCGTCAGTCTGCCGTTGTTTTCCAATACGGCTTTCACCGCACCACTGCCTTGGGTTCCACTCGTCCAAAGGGTTTGGCCTGCGGCGCTGACCATGCTGAAATTCCCATTGCTTTGCATGATTGCATAAGCGCCGGGGTTGCCATAAGTGGCTGCGGCCCATATAAGGCCGTTCCCGGGCCCTGCAAGCACCAAGTTGCCATCGGCCTGCACCCTGAGAGACATTTGCCCCTGGGGAGAAAGCAAGGGCTGATTGTTTGCCGTTAGTCTCATTCCCATGCTGAGCTCAGAGCGACTTGTCCACACGGTCTGGTTGTCTTGCGTCTTCAGCGCCAGGCTGCCGTCGTTTTCCAATACGGCTTTCACCGCACCACTGCCTTGGGTTCCACTGCTCCAAAGGGTTTGGCCTGTGGCACTGACAATGCTGAAATTCCCATTGCTTTGCATGATTGCATAAGCGCCGGGGTTGCCATAAGTGGCTGCGGTCCATATAAGGCCGTTCCCGGGCCCTGCAAGCACCACGTTGCCATCGGCCTGCATCCTGAGCGACATTTGCCCACCGGGAGAAACCAAGGGTGGGTGGCTTGAAGTCAGCGTTTCTGTGACGTTGAGCTGAAACCTGCTGTGTGGGTTTCCTGGATTATGGGCCAGCGCCGTTCTGATGGCATGGAGGTGGCCTGGGTTAAGCTTCATATCTTCCCAGTGCTTAATGTTAATTTGTCGGCAGTTTCCATGGTTGAATATCCTTTCAAAGGTATCTGCTGTTATGAGAGCTCCGACCGGAAATTCAACAGCTGCCCAAGGCATACCCCTGTGAGGACTGTTCTCGTCGACTTTTATCTGCTCTAAAAATTGGGGGAATGTCGTCCAACCAGGGATAACACCAGCTGTTTTGGGAATACCAGCTTCCAGGGGGTGGTTGGGGCCAAAAAAGGCGTGGGTAATCAGCTTATTCGGCTCTATATGCTTCGTCGACACAGAGATTAAATACTCAAGAAAGTCATTGATGATAATGCCTATGGTTTCTGCTGTTATGGTGCCTGTGGTCTGAATTTTGACGCCACGTTTCGCCAGCGTCTGGGCGGCGGCATAGCCCAGAGGTATGGCATTGTTTCCAGGTCCATATACAAAACCATTTCGAATATCCTGTTCTCGAATAGCCGCTTGGTTGCTCCACTCCCACTCCCAATGCGCGTTGCCGTTGGGATAATAGAAGTTGCCCCAATAGGGTGAAACTTCCGCTCCCAGCACCACGCCGCCAAGCAAATATTTCTTGTCAGAGGGCAATTGCTTATACCATTCTGCGATGGTGGGCAGAATTTGCTCCAGCTTGTTGGCATGGAGTTGACGAAAAGCCTCGGAAGCCAAGTTTGGCTGGGGTGCCGGCACACGGACTTGGTGCTGCGGAACAGAGGAATCCACCCAGTTTCGCCAGCCCACTTTCACAGCTGTTTCTGGCCCGGTTCCCCAATCAAAGCGCTCTACATTATGAATGTTTTCCGGTTTGAAGTTGCTGCTGTTGGGGTTAAACCAGTTCCATAAGGAGGTGTTCAGCCACCAATTCACACCATCCAGGTGAATGACAATGGGAATGTTATATTCTTCGGACAATTCCATCATCTTCTTTATGGAAAGGTTTATTTTCTCCGGAGTATATGTGTTATAATTAAATGTATAGGATACACCAAGGCGCCTGTTTTCGTTTCCCGTGGTGCCGAGTATGCTTATAATCTCTTCTATGCTTTCTCGGGTGAATAGCTCAGCGTTGTCCTCCTTCCATCCCAAAGGGTGGGTGCTATTCCTCTCAAGCTTATGCACCACCAAATATTGGGGAAAATTGTTGGGTTCGGCCGCATAAGCCTTTGAGGCCCCATAGGGTATACCTAAAAACAAAGCGCAAGCCAGGCTGAAAAATATCAACCTGACCCAGAATGTGGTTTGTGATACAGAAGTTTGTGACACAGAAGTTTGTGACACAGGAGTTTGTGACACAGAATGGAGTTTGTTGTTGCCTTTCCTTGCCTTGCTCATCCGTTCATCTCCTCCGTTTTTTATCTTGTCTGCATTAAAAAATAATTTTGTTAGCAAATAAATATAATAGAAGCACAAGGTGTGAACAAAACAATACACACAGCTTCCGGCCCCATGGGAGCTCTGGGGTTAGAGAGCTCCACTCCTCTAAAAAAATTGAGCTTTTTTATGAATGTTGATCAACCCTCCTTTGACGTTCTCCTTGGATGTTTGCCGATGGCTCTGGATGAGTATCTGTCTTTTCTTCAGCACTGACAGAATGTTTGTTGTGAAAAATATTTACTATGAATTAGAGTATACATAGATGCTACCCCTCATCATTCATTATCTGAAGTTTAAGTGAGCATTAGGTGAAAGAGGAAAGCCCACTGTTTTCCCACTGTTTTCCCATTGTTTTTTTGGGCATAAGGCAAAACCCAGGCATAAAACGGTGCTTGCAAAGAAGCTTTTTGAGCAGTAGCTGTCTTCAACGTTTGGATATGGAGGCGCAGTGAGAGCTGCGTTTGTTGAAGTGGATAATGAAGTGAATAAACAGCGTGCATTGAGTGGGAAAGAGCGTCGACAATTGTCTGCATGGGGACACCATTTGGAGGCCATTGTTTATGTGGGGAGAGCCGGTATTACGGAAGGCGTTTGTGAGGCCCTCAGCCAGGCCTTGGCGGACCATGAGTTGGTGAAGGCGAAAATGCAGGACATTCCAGGGGAGCGAAAAGGGTGTGCCTTGGAGTTGGCTGACAAAACCCATTCCGCTTTGGTACAGTTGTTGGGGAAGACGGCGCTTTATTTCAAAGCAAAACCCCAAAACAGCCGCTTCGCTTTGCCGGGAACACTCAAAAACCAGGAGAAGCCAGAAAAAAACTCTCGCGCCAAACCTGCAAAAGCAGCCTCCAAAGCGCCCAGGGCTTTTGCGAAAAAACCGACCCCCCAAAGTGCCTGAGCAGCACACTTTTAAGGCCTCACCTCTCAAAGCCTGCGGAGCTTGCCCACAAAGCAATTTCACGCAAAGCAACCTGCATATAAAGCAACTTGCCCACAAAGCAACTTGCCCACAAAGCAACTTGCACACAAAGTAAGTTTTGTTTTTTCCCCTTCCCGGGGGAGGCTCACTAGACCGCTTCTGATTTGAATTGATTTTACAGACCGGTTTCAATTGAAGCGGTCTAAAGCCCACCTGCCTCCGCCACATGCAGTGTCTTTTAACAAGCGGCCACACACAATGTGCTGGGTGAAGGCCGCTACCCTGGGCCGCTACCCTGGGGGATAGGGCCGCTTCCCTTTGGGGAGAGAGGCAGACAGGGCTGTTGTGCTTGCGGCATTTTTTTTTAGCAGCCAAGCAGCCGGAATGCTCGCAAATAGACGAGGGCTAAATACTTAAACATACATCCAGAACCCCTTAAAAAAAGCAAGCTGCGAAGCGTGGATTTTAAGCATAAACGAAGATTATTATAGACTTTTCTGTTGCGTTGGCGCCAAGGAAAGAGAAGATTTCCATAGAATATGGGCCGAATGAAGCTTCAGATGGAATGGTTTATGAGAGTTGTATGGTTGCTGTTTTCTGTGTTGTGGTTTTCCCTAGGGTGTCTTGAGAGCAAGCTGGACACAGGGCGGGGAGGGGAGCCTGAAGGTCCAGGTAGGATAGAGCCAGGGCCTACAGATCCAGGGATTGAAGAGCCGAGCCAAGTGGAGTCGCCCTTTGAGAACATACCTCCGCCGCCCGAGCGAGCGCCCAACCCTGCTGATCCAAACAGCGACGTGGATTGTGACGGTATTCCGGACTGGGAGGAGCTGGAGCTCGAAACAGATCCAACCCGCCGCGACACCGACGGCGACGGCATTTGGGACGGCGTGGAAATTGGGCGCCATTTTTCACCGGACCCGCAATGTGCAGACTATTTTCCACAAAACCTCTTGCCGCCTACGCGGAGGACGGATCCTCTGCGCAAAGACACCGATTGTGACGGAATTTCGGATGGGGATGAAGACAAAAACAAAAACGGCCGCGCAGATCCAGGAGAAACAGATCCAACCAACCGCGATACTGACGGCGACGGCCTCTGGGACGGCGTGGAGCTGGGCCTTACAGAAGAGATGGTGCCCGACCCAGATCCATTCTGCATAGGCATTACGCGCTATGCCCAAACCCCTCGCAACCCGACGGACCCCTTAAACCCCGACACTGACGGCGACGGCATTTGGGACGGAGCGGAGGATACCAATAAAAATGGTCGCGTGGATCCAGGAGAGTCCGACCCCAACAACCCGGACGACCCTAACCGAGTGACAGAGCCCGAAGTATGGAATGCGTGTGCCGAAGAAAATTTGCTGCCCATTGACATTCGACGCAATTTTGCCGCGCAAATAGTGCTGGGCTTGCCCATGGGTTTTGCCAACAGCTATGTGGACATTCAGAACGGTGGCACCAACGGCCTCATGGGCGTGGATGCGGCGAGAAATGTGGCCTTTGTGGCCTGGCGACACCCGGACACTGTGGCTGACATGAGGGCCTTGAGGCAGCTGGCTTCGACTCAGGCTGACGCTCTGGGTGGAACAGCTTCTGTCGGAGAATTCATCTCCTGGGATGCGCCTTCAACGCAGCCCAATGCCGTGAGTGCCCTTTTCACCCTTTCAGGAACCAGGAGCCCAGCGATGCGTGCCAATAACATTGCTGAAACATTTTTGGGCACTGGAGGTGGCCAGTTGCCGTCAAGTGGCACCCTTGGAGATACGCAACATATACGCGCGCAATATGTGCTCCGCGACACGGGCGATATTATTGTGGTGATGGCGGTGGCGCTGGACAATGACTTTGTCCAAGGAGGCGACGGGTTTTTCGGTTTGATGGATGTGGCGGGCGGTGCGGCATTGGCGCGCTATTTTGACAGGACAGTGGTGCAGTGTGAGCGCTCCACGGCCACGCACGCCAAGGTGGATTTTTTGTTTGTGGTGGATGATTCTGGCTCCATGGCCGTTTCACAAGGCCAATTGGCTGCGGCTGGCACAGCCATGGCTGCGGCCCTCAACAACAGCACCTTGGATTGGCGTGTGGCCTTGGTGACCTCCTCCTACCATACGCCTGGGCATGGCAACTCAGGCATTGTCCGCGGCTTTACGAATGACATTCAAGAATTCCAAGCTTGGTTGCAATTCAGCGAGAACCCTTGCCATGCGGTGACAAGGACTTGCTCTGGCAACCCGGCTCCGGAGCCGATGTGTGGCGCAACAGGCTTTGGCGCCAACAGCGGTTGTTGGATTGGGGTTGGCGGCAATTCTTCTGAAGGCATGTTGGGCTCTGCACGCCTGGCACTCATGGACATGAGCGCCGCCGCGACAGGGACGCGCACTGCCCTCAGGGGGGATGCGGAAATTGTGGTTATTGTTATTACCGACACGGAAGACCACACCTCCGGGTTGAATGCTTCTGCAGATGGAGGCTCAGGAATTAATGTGCCAAGTCCAAACTGGGAAAATGCAGCCAACTTTGTCGGCTTCTTCCAAGGAAACACCACCAACAATGTGCCCGGCCATGCGGGGTTTTTGTTGCCCATTCGGCCCGGAGTTACCCTTCCTGTGCATGCGGTATATTGTCCGGGGTGGAGATCCGGCAATGGTTGCGGCGTACCGCCAGAGTATGCCTCAACAGTTGTCCCCACACGCATTCAGCGCGTTGTGGAAGCCACAGGTGGCATTCTGACACCCATTAACAACTTGACGGCCATTCCAAACACCATGGCAGAAATTGTGAATAGGGCCATTGGCGGAGGGGGCGTGAGCGCTCAAAAACCACTCATTGGCGCTTCTCTGCGCGTGGCCATTCGCAACCCCAGCGGCGCATGCGGCACAATGCCCTATGGCTCCAACGTCCCGAGGAGCCGTCAAAACGGCTTTGACTATGACGGCTTTGAGCGCACCGTTTCTTTCTTCGGAAATTGCCGCCCAGCAGCCCAAAGCCCTGTAGCCATCTCCTATCGCGCCTGGGAAACCGCAGAGCGCCTGCCCTGCGAGAATGACATTCACTTTAACCCCAATGAGCTGGACTATTGCGAGGGCAAGTTTGAATGTGACATTCCCAGAGGCGTCTGTGCTTGCCCCGCAGCCCCCAATGCCTGTGGCGGTTGCCCTCCAAGGACGAGATGCGACGCAAACGCATGCACCTGCGTCCCCACTTTGGACTGAGGCCTGGGCCAGGGTTTAGGGCCAGGGTTTAGGGCAGTGGGGCAGCCTGCTCTCCAATGTCCATGGAGGGGCTGTCAAATTCCATGCTGGGGATGTTTTCCAGGGGGGTATTCGCAGCAGGCGGAGGAGGAGGTGGAGGAGGCCTGGCCCTGGGAGCCCTGGGCCTGGGGAGGGGGCGCAGTTGTTTTTCAATGGGGGTACCCAGGGGGCTTTCAAACTCGAGGTTTTGGAAGCCCTCCAACTCCAGTTTCCAGGAAGCGCTCTGGTTTTCCTGGCTGGTGGGCAACTGAAGCTCCAAGGGCGTTATGCCTTTAAACGCGCCGTCTAAAAAAACCAGAGCGCCAGCCGGTATAGAGGAAATGCGCTGGCTAAAAAGCTCTTCAGGCGCGTTGTATTTTTGGATGACGGGGGGCATGGAAATGGGAGGCAAGTCGTCAAGGTGTTGCAGGGGGGTGGACTTATGGAAGTGGGGATAGAGGAAGAAGAAGAGGGCTATGCAGAGTGCGCTGGCGACAAAGGCGATGAGCCAAGCTGCTTTGTGTGTTGTTTGAGGGGGAGGAAAGGAGGGCTGGCCGGGGGAAGAGAAAGAGAGGGTGGAGCGTGGTTGGTTTGGGGAGGCATCCGTTGGGGGGGTTGTTGGCACGCGCAGGTGTTGGCCGCTGGGGTTCGTTGTTTCACCCAGGGGGTGAGGGGTGGGTATGCGCGGAGGCAGAGGGGGAGGCACGAAGGGCGAGGGTGAGGGTGTATGGGCATCAACGTTGGGCAAATAGGGGGAGGAGCCACCTGGAGAGAGTGTTGAGGCGGAGGCGAAGAGGGCTTGGGTGGCGAGGAGGAATTCGTCCATGGAGTTGGGACGCTCTTCGGGGCGTTTGGCCAGGCAGCCCATGACGAGGTTTTCCACCTCAGGTGGGAGCGGGGGCAAGTGTGGAGCCAGGTGGATGGGGGGAACAGGCTCATTAATGTGTTTGAGGATGACTTCAATGGGGGAGCCGCCTTGGAAAGGTGGGGCACCTGTGAGGGACTCATACATGACGATGCCCAAGGCATAGAGGTCGCTCCTGGGGTTGGCTTGGCAGCTTTGTCCCTGTTCCGGGGACATATAGGTGGGGGAGCCCACCAGCATGCCGGCCTGCGTCACATCATGGCCCATGTTGGGAATTCTGTGGTTGGTGAAGGCTTTGACGAGGCCGAAGTCCAGCACCTTCACCAAATCCGTATCGCTGTCAACATCCAGCAGCATAATGTTGGCGGGCTTCAAGTCTCTGTGGACGACGCCCATGCTGTGGGCTTGTCGCAGGGAGCGGGCAATTTGCTGTGCAATGTGCAAAACCCTTGGCCAGGGCAGAGCGCCTTCGGTGGCCAGCACCTGGGCGAGCGTGCGTCCCTCCAGAAACTCAAAGGCAATATAGAGGGTGTCATTGGGAGTAGCGCCATAGTCAATAACCGTAACCGTGTTGGGGTGGTGCAGGTTGGCCGTCATAGAGGCTTCTGCGAGGAAGCGTTGTCGCAAGGAGTCCGTGACGCCGGAGCCATGGGGGGGGTCCAAAATTTTGAGGGCGACAGCGCGGTTTAAGCCCATTTGTATAGCACGGTATACGCGGCCCATGCCGCCTGCACCCACCAGGTGGACTATCCTAAAACGCCCGTCAAGCGTGACGCCTACATAAGGGTCAACGCGAGGCTGTGTTTTATCGTTGTGCGGCTTTTCGGGCATAATACTTCATTTCTGCGAGCAAGTTGGCCAATGGCTTTGGACAGCCTAAACAATTATTTGCAATGAAGACAGTTAAGTCACCTCCTCTTCAAGTTAGCTCTATTTTGTGTCGTGTTTCTGTTTTTTCTGCAAGTTTCGTTTTTAAGAGACAGTGTAGGAGTTGACCACTCAAAGGGCCATTTTTTTTATTTATATTCTTTGCTCTCCAAAACCAAACCAGGCTGCTTTGCTGTTGCTGAGCCCCGCCTCTCTCTTAAAAAAACTGCCGACAGGGGAAAATCCCCTGCGGCAGGTGGAGTGGGCCGTTTGCAAGCACTGCCTTAGGGAAGGCGTGAAAGCAGTTGCTGGCGGATGAGCTCCAAGGTTTTGGGCATGCGTGGGCCAACGCTTTCGAAGAAGTCTTTTTGGGACTCAAGCTCGACCTTCCACTCGTCGAGGTTGAGGGAGGTAGCTTCACGCATGGCCTCGGGGGAAATGTTAAGCCCCGAAAGCTCCAACTGGCCTTCTTTGGGCACCCAGCCAAACAAGGTTTCGGCGGCATCACACTTGCCCTGGCAGCGGTCCACCATCCACTTGAGGATGCGCATATTTTCTCCAAAGCCCGGCCAGAGGAATTTGCCGTTTGCGTTTTTGCGGAACCAGTTAACTTGGAAAATGCGTGGTGGGTTTTTCAGTTTGGACTGCATGTTCAGCCAGTGCTGCAAATAGTCGCCGACGTTATAGCCGCAGAAAGGCAGCATGGCCATGGGGTCTCTGCGTACCACGCCCACTTGGCCTATGGCGGCGGCGGTGGTTTCGGAGCCTAAGGTTGCGCCCATATAGACGCCATGCGCCCAGTTGAAGGACTCCAAAACAAGCGGCGCCGTATGGCTTCTTCTGCCGCCGAAAATGAGGGCAGAAATGGGGACGCCTTGTGGATCATCCACATGCTTGGAAAGCACGGGGTTGTTTTTGGCCGGCGCCGTAAAGCGGCTGTTGGGGTGGGCGGCTTTTTCGGTAGAGCCTTTTTTCCAGGGGCGGCCTTGCCAGTCCGTCAACTCCTCGGGCACTTCGCCGTCCATGCCTTCCCACCACACGGTGTTGTCTTTGGTCACAGCAACATTGGTAAAAATGCTGTCCTTGTCCACGCAGTGCATG
Organism: Cystobacterineae bacterium; assembly: GCA_009782175.1. Taxonomy (GTDB): domain Bacteria; phylum Myxococcota; class Myxococcia; order Myxococcales; family Myxococcaceae; genus WRKR01. Next base: position 63,089 of record WRKR01000002.1, on the reverse strand, counting down.
GCGTTGGGGTTGGTGCTGAAGTTGGTACCCGGGGCCACGCCGAAATAACCGTTTTCGGGGTTGACGGCCCACAGCCTTCCGTCTTCGCCCACGCGCAGCCACGCAATGTCATCGCCCACGGTGTGGATTTTCCAGCCATTGAAGGCTTTAGGCGGAACCATCATGGCGAAGTTGGTTTTGCCGCAGGCGGAGGGGAAGGCGGCGGCGACATAGGAGGTTTCTCCCTGGGGGCTTTCGAGGCCGAGAATGAGCATGTGCTCAGCCATCCACCCCTCTGTGCGTCCCAAATAACTGCCGATGCGCAGCGCCAGACATTTTTTGCCCAAAAGCGCATTGCCGCCATAGCCGGAGCCGAAGGACCAGATGGTGTTATCTTCGGGGAAGTGGCATATATAGCGGCGTTCCGGGTTAATGTCGCCGGTGCAGTGCAGGCCGCGGTTGAAGTCATTCTTGTCGCCAAGGAATTCCAGGGCGGCCTTGCCCATGCGCGTCATAAGGCGCATGTTGAGTGCCACATAAACGCTGTCGGTCAACTCAATGCCGACTTTGGAGTGTTTGGAGCCCAGTGGCCCCATGACATAGGGGATGACATACATGGTGCGGCCCTTCATGGAGTCCTTAAAGAGGGCCTTGAGTTTGGCATAGGCCTCGTCGGGCGCCATCCAATGGTTAGTAACGCCCGCATCTTCTTTGTTGTGGGAGCAGATGAAGGTGAGGTGCTCGACGCGCGCAACGTCATTGGGGTTGGAGCGGTGCAAATAGCAGCCGGGGTGTTTTTCTGGGTTGAGCGGCAGAAATATTTTTGTTGCGAGGGCGTCTTCAATCAACCGCTTGTTTTCGGCGTCAGAACCATCCAGCCAGAGGACGCTGTCAGGTTGGCACATGGCCGCCATGTCATGAACCCATTTGAGCAGATGCTGGTTATTGCTGAGGGAAGTGGTGGTGGTAGTCATCGCAAAAACAACTCCTTTTCCTTGAGTGCTTAGAGGGAAACAGTGGAATACAAACAAGCACAACGACAAGCACAACTAAAACTATAACAAAGTGTCCACTATAACCGCTTCCCAAAGGAAGAGGAATGGGGATGATGAGGCTATTGCATGAAAGGCCCTCTGCAAAGAGGTGAGTTTTTTTGAAGGGCCTCCCCCCTTTTCTTTTTTGAAAATTTTTTGGAAGCAGATTTTGCAGAACACATGGGTTTTATGAGACATAGGCTTTATAACATAGGCCTTATGCGGCATGGGCCTCAACCCATGGCCTCATGGGTTTTTGAAGGGGTGGGGCAAAGGCCCCCAAGGGGGGCCAGGCATGAGCAAAGGCAAGGTGTTGAAAAAAGTTTCAGGGTTTAAGGGAAGGCCACTGGCCACCCAAAGAGGCTTTGCGGCACGCCCAAAGTGTGCTTTCAAAAATTCAGGAAGTTGGCGGGTTAGTTTATGGAAATGAATGAGTTGCCCAGGTTTTTTTCGTCGCCTCCGCCAGCTGAGCGTTGGCTGCCTGCACCCGCCAACAGGGTATTCCCCAGCATACCCGCCAGCGGCCAGTTGGCTTTGGCTTCAGCACTCAGGCTGCTGGGTCGCCTCACCATGGCCCAGGCAGAGGGGCAGTTGCTTTTGGAGAATGAGGGAGGGCGCCTGGGTTTTGTTTTCCGAGGTGGGAGGCTTGAGGCGACACAGTCCACATGGCTTGAGGACACTTGTGAGCGTTGGCTGTTGGCTGAGGGTTTGTTGGCACCCTTGGAGTTGGAGGCGCCAGGTTTTAACATGGAGCAGTGGCTAAGCCGGCAGCTGGCCTCAGGGCAAATGGAAGCGGCTTTGCTTTTGCGCTGCTTAAATGGTGTTACGCAGCAAGTTTTAAGGCGGGCCATGTTGTGGACTCAAGGCCTCTATGTTTGGCAAGAGGCCTGGCCCAAAGCCTCCCCGCCCTTGGTTTCCATGGAGGACAACTGGGGCCTGTTTTTGTCAGCGGCAAGGGCCTTGCCTCCCTCTTTTTTAGAGCAGCGTTTGAAGGAGGTGTGGGCTTTGCCCTGGAAAGGGGGCCCCCACGCGGCCTATGCGGAAAACCTACCCTGGGAGGAGGCGGAGTTTGAGGCCATAGGCCACTTGAGGTTTTGCGGCATACCGGCCAAAGCCCTGCAGCATGGGGCCACGTTGGGCCTCTATGGGGTGACGGCTTTTGTATTGTGGCAAGCAGAAATATGGGTGCCCGACGAGGGTTTAAGCCCCACCTCCAGCGGAGAGGGGGACAGAGGGCTTTTCCCGCCTCCAACGGAGGCAGAGCCCTCTTTGGCGTGTGCTGCTCCACAGCCCCTCAGCAAAACCACCTCAAAGCTTTTTTCTCTGCCTGCAGATCCGCCCTTGGCTTTTTATGCGGAGCCCTCCCCTACACCGCTTGAGTTTTCCCTGGAGTTGCCGCCACCCTCCCCGGGGGCTTTTGTGGAAAAGCCCCTCAGCAAAACCACCGCCAAACTTTTTTCTCTGCCTGAGGAGCCTTCCCCTGCGGAAACCCTGTGGGAGGAGCGGCTTAGGGCCACCAAAAAGGCCTGGGAGAAGGAGAATGCTTTTTCCATTTTGGGGCTGAGCAAAGAGGCAAAGGGCCCGGAAATTAAGCGTGCCTATTTTGCCCTGGTACGCCAATTCCACCCGGACAAATTGCCGCCCCAGGCCGCTGAAAACACCAAGCGCTTGGCGACGGAGTTGTTTGCCCAATTGGGGGAAGCCTACCGCTGTTTAAGCGACGAGGAGGCGCGCAAAGCCTTGCTGTTAAAATTGGCTGGAGGAGCAGAGGAAGAGGAGAAGGTGGGCCTGGAGGCTTTGTTTGCCGCAGAGGCTTTGTTTAAAAAAGCCGCGCGTATGGTGGGCTCCAGGAGGTTTGCCGAGGCATTGCCTTTGTTGCAGGAGGCCTTAAAGCTGAACCCCGGCTCCGCGGAGTGTTGGGCCTATGCGGGCTATACCAAGCGCTTTATTTTTGGCTATGGGGAGAAGGCGGCCTTGGTGGATTTGGAGAAGGCAAAACAACAAAACCCGGCCTTTGCTGACACCTATTATTTTTTGGGCCGCCTGGCCAAACTCAGAAAGGAGGCGGCAGCAGCCAAAAAACTTTTTATACAGTGCCTCGCTTTGGCGCCCGGGCACATAGAGGCACAGCGGGAGTTACGTTTGTTAACAGGCCCTAAGGCCCGGCCCAGGGCCTGAGTTGGGCGGCCTGCGTTATTTTTTCCAGCAAGGTTTTTTCAAAATATTGGAGGGAGGACTCGCCCAGGCTTTGCTCCACATTGCCTGGTGTTTCCATATAGCCGAGGTAGTTGTTGGCCATGGACAAAGCATGGCCCAGCCCGGCCTCCTCCAAAGCCCGTGCCGCCTCAGCGCCAACCTCAAAAGGCACCGCCACAAGCTGCAAGGCCCCCAGGGCCAAAACAGAAAACTCTGCCTCGGGGGGAATGCCTTGGCACAAGAGGTTGTTTGCAGGCCTGCTCAGGAGTTTGGGCACAAGCCTGGAGGTGTCCACCGCCGGCAGCGCAAAGCGAATGCGCGCATAGGAGAGTTGAAGGGGGGTTGAGTTTTCCACGGGAGGAGGAGGCCAAGCTTGCACATGCGCGTGGAGTTTTTGCGCAAAGCTTTGGGGTGTTGCATGGGGGAGGCTAATGCGCGCATTGGCCACAGCCGAGGGCCACACCAACGTAACCCCATGGCCCGCACCTTCCTCAAGCAAGGCCAACTCCCCCGGAAAATCCGGGTGGAGTTGTTTCTCACTCTTGGGGGCGAGTGTGGGGTGGGCTGCAAGCACCAGCACCTGGGCGAGGGGGCCGGCCTTGCTCTGCCAGCGCAGCCTCAAGAGGCGGCTTTCTACCTGCGTGCCGGAGCGCGGCTGCGTCCACGCCTCAAGCTGGCTTTGCTCCCAGGCGAAGTGTGCCTCCTGCAGGTTTTGCCGGGCCTGTGCAACAGCCTGGAGGCAGGCCTCAAGCACCGCCTCATACACAGCCTCCTCAAAGCGCCCCATGGTGCTTATTTGTGCTTGCCAGCGCGCGTCAAACCCCCCGAGGGAGCTATGCGTATGCGTAGGCACCACCACAACCTCCCCCAGCTGTTGTTGGAGTTTTTGAGTGAGGGCAGGGGGGACGAGGAGGGTTTCCAAAGAGAGGAGGCTCAACTCAAAGCCGGAGGAGCGAAGGACAATGGCGCGGGCATAGAGGGGCAGGCTTTGCTCTGTGGCCTTGGGGCGCAAGGGGCCATAGCCGGCCATGGCAACAGGCCAATGGGGAATGGAAATTTCAGCTTTGGCCGCGCCCACCTGCACAGGTGCTTGCGTATATTGAGAGGAGAGGAGGGCCGGGGGGGCATGTGTATTTTTGCACAGAGGGAAGGAAGCGAAGGCATAGAGGCCGCCCAAAAGCAAGAGAAAACTCATGCCGAGGGGGTGGTATTTGAGGCGGCTTTTTTTTGAAGAAAGGTGCATGGGAATGTTCTCATCTCCTAGCAGGTTTTTTCCAAAGAGACTAAAGCAGGTGCCATGTGTGGAATTTTTGGAGTTGCCGGACATAGAGAAGCAGCCAACCTCACCTATTTGGGTTTGCATGCCTTGCAGCACCGCGGGCAGCAGGCCTCTGGAATGGTGTTATGGGATGAGGGGCATATACGCGAGGTGGTGAAGCGGGGTTTGGTGGTGGACGTATTTGATGACAAAGCCCTTCAATATTTAAATGGAAGCCCCTCGGGGGCGGCAGGAGGTTTAACCATAGGGCACGTGCGCTACCCGAAGCGGGAGAAGCATGCTTTGCAAAATGCGCAGCCCCTATGTGTAAGCTATGCGAGGGGGCCCTTGGGGGTGGCCATGGACGGGGCCTTTGTCAACTATGAGGAGGTACGCTGCCAACTGGAGGAGAAGGGGGCCGTATTCCAGTCCGAGACGGATGCGGAGGTGGTTATGCATTTGGTGGCCCATGCGAAGGCGCCTGCAGTAGAGGCTTCTCTCATAGAGGCATTGGGGCACCTCCGGGGAGGCTATGCCATGGTGCTTTTGGCTGAGGGCAAGCTTATAGCGACGAGGGATATATATGGCATACGCCCCTTGGTATTGGGCAAGCGTGACGGCATTTGGGTGGTGTCCTCTGAAACCACGGGCTTGGATTTGATTGAGGCTGACTTTGTCCGAGAAATAGAGCCAGGAGAAATATGCGTCCTCCAGGGAGGGCACTTGGAAAGCCACTTCCCCTTTGCCAAAGCCAAGCGGGCCTGTTGTGCATTTGAGCATATTTATTTTGCGCGCTTGGACTCTGAGGTGTTTGGTTGCTCCGTGCATGAGGCGCGAAAGCGCATGGGGGCGGCCCTCTCCAGAGTGCACCCTGTTTCAGCGGACGTGGTTATTCCAGTTCCAGACTCGGGGGTTGCGGCAGCCATTGGCTATGCGCAGGCTGCACGCATACCCTATGAGCAGGGACTCATCCGCAGCCACTATGTGGGGAGGACTTTTATTGAGCCTCAGCAAAGCATTCGCAATTTTGGTGTGAAGCTGAAGCTTTCGGCTGTGCGCTCCGTGTTAAATGCAAAGCGCGTGGTTGTAGTGGACGACTCCATTATCCGCGGCACCACCTCCAAAAAAATTGTCTCCTTGCTGCGCTCCGCGGGCGTTGGCGAAATACACATGCGCATTGCCAGCCCACCTACAGAGTGGCCCTGCTGCTATGGCATAGACACTCCCTCCCGCGCTGAACTCATTTCCGCCTCCCATAGCCTTGAAGAGGTATGTACCCATATTGGTGCGGATACCTTGGCTTTTTTGTCCCCCACAGGCTTTAAGGAGGCCATGCAACCCGCCAATGGTTTTTGTGATGCTTGTGTTTCAGGCCGCTACCCCACACAACTGCCTTAATTGTTCAGCCCCGGACAGGGAGGCGGGACTTCGTTCTGCACAGCATGAGAGAGAGCTCGCTCTCTCTCATGTTGCGCGTAGCGGAGTCAGGTGAGCGAAGCGAGTCTCAGCTGCGCCCGCAGGGCGAAAATAGCCGGGTCGCAGGCCCACTCTGCAAAACAACCCTGCCAAAAACCCTTCGCCGGAGGCGACAAAAAAAACCCTATTTAAAATGCCCGCCGCCAGGCGAAGAAAACAGTTTTAGAAACAATTTTGTTCCCTCCAATAAACAAAGGAGCAGCAGCTCAGCATTGACAAAATGTGGGGGGTGCTGGCCAGAATTTCCGACCGCATTTTGGAGCACAAATAGTTTGAGAGGGCAAACGCCAATGAAGGCCCTGTTGGGTTGAAGCTGTGTGGGTGTTATGGCAATATGTGTTGGTGTCTCATTGTGTTGTTGGGAGAGTGTTTTAGGTTTGCCATCATAGAAGGAAGGTTTGGGTTTTTGTGAGGGGCAAGCTCCAGTGGAGCGGGCTTCTGGAAGGGTGGAGGTGGGGAGTGCGGCTTAAGTGCATAAGCTTAGACAGAAACGAGCTTTAAGCCCTGAGCTTTAAGCCCTGAACCTTAAGCCCTGTGTTGGCCCCATGAGGCACCACCCCACGCTGGGCGTAGTGCCAGGAGAGAAAGCCACCCGTGTTTAGACGTTTTCAACGGTTTTATAACGCCATCAAGCTGCTCATGGATGAGCTTGCACTCCTGTGTGCTTTTGCTTTGGCCTATGGGTTGAGGTTTCATTCGGGCTTGCCGCATGAGGTTATTCCGGCCCGGGAGGACAGCTTATGGGCTCTGGGCGTGGTGTTGTTGGTTTTCCCTGTGGTATTTCGGCAAATGCGGCTTTATCGCACCAACCGCGCGCGTACGCATTGGGGGGAGGTTTTGGAGGTTTTAAGGGCAACCGTGGTGGCCACGGTGCTGTTGGTGACGCTGACTTATTTTTTCCGGGAGCGCTATTCTCGCGTCACTTTGCTGTTGTTTGTGGGGCTGGCTTTTGTGTTGTTGTCGACGCAGCGCATTTTGTTTCGCTCGCTCCTCAACAAGGTGCGTCGCCGCGGCTATAACATCCACTATGTGCTGATGGTGGGCACGGGTGCTTTAAGCCAAAAAGTAGTTAACGCGCTGCTCTCTCACCGGGAGTTGGGTTTGGAGCTGAAGGGTTATTTGACGCACAAGCCTGAAGAGTTGGAGCACCCGCCGGAGGTTGGGCCCATTTTGGGCGGCATAGAAGACATAGGCCGCATATTGGATGAGCACCCCGTGGACCATGTTATTGTGGCCTTGCCCTTTGCGAAGCAGTCCTTGCTGGCTGAGCTGATGAGGCAGCTGGCCTTGCGTACGGTGGATGTCAAAATTGTTCCTGATTTGGGGGAATATATGACGCTCAAAGGGGGCTTGGAGGAGTTTGGCGGTTTGCCGATGATAGAGTTGCAAAGCGCCCCGGTGGATGCCTGGAGCCGCATTGTGAAGCGCAGCGTTGACGTGCTGGGCGCCTTCGTTTTTCTGGTGTTGCTCTCTCCGCTGATGTTGCTGATTGCTTTGCTGGTGAAGCTGGGCAGCAAGGGCCCGGTGCTCTATCGCCAGCAGCGCATGGGTATGGACGGGCGCCTGTTTTGGATGCTGAAATATAGGACCATGCGCACAGACGCAGAGGTGGTGGGGGCGCAAATGGCCTCCCCTCAGGACAAGCGTTGTACAGGCCTGGGAGCTGTGCTGCGCAAGTTTTCCCTGGATGAGTTGCCGCAGCTTTGGAATGTGTTGTGGGGAGAAATGAGTTTGGTCGGGCCCAGGCCCGAGCGCCCGGTGTTTATTGAGGAGTTTAAAAAGCGTATTCCGCGCTACCATTTGAGGCATATGATGAAGTCAGGCATGACGGGTTTGGCCCAAATTCAAGGCCTAAGGGGGCAGACTTCCATTGAGGAGCGCATTGCGGCTGACCTCTATTATATAGAAAATTGGTCCCCCGGCTTGGACATGAAAATTTTGCTCAAAACCCTGTGCGGAGGTTTTTTGTCCAAAAATGCCTATTAATAAGCTTAGGGCCTTGACGCCCCTCTCACTTAGCGCTAGGAAGCACCCCATATTCCAAGCGGGAATAGCTCAGCGGTAGAGCATCGCCTTGCCAAGGCGAGGGTCGAGGGTTCAAATCCCTTTTCCCGCTCAACAAAAGGCTCCATCAACAAAAGGCTCCAATGAGAGCCTTTTTTTGGGGAATTTATTTGTTTCCCTCCGCACACAATATGGACAAGCCTTGTGTTTGGCGCGACTCCAGGGCCTCATGGGCTTTGGCCGCCTCAGACAGGGGCCAGCTTTGCTCGCAATGCGCGCGAATATAGCCTTTGGCCAAGGCCTGGAAGAGGTGGGCTGCGCCGGCTTCCAACTCGCTGCGCGTCGCTATATAGTCCGCCAGGCGCGGGCGCGTCAAAAACAGCGAGCCTCTGGAAGCCAACTCCAAAGGAGACATGGGCTCCACGGCCCCGGAGGCATTGCCATAGGAGACCATGAGCCCTTTGGGCTTGAGGCAACTCAGTGCCTCATAAAAGCTGGCTTTGCCTACGCCGTCCAAAACCACGTCCACGCCCAGGCCATAGGTGGCCCTCTGCACCTCCTTGGAAAAAGCCTCGCCTTGCAACCACACCCGCTCGCAACCCAAGGCCAGGGCTTTTTGTCTTTTTGCCTCGCTGCCTACGACTCCCCATACGCGGATGCCGTGCGAGTGCGCCCACATGCACAAAAGAGAGCCCAAACCCCCTGCCGCAGCGGTGACCAGAAGGGTGGAGCCCGGCATTAATTGCTGCAAGCGAAACAACAAAAACTCCGCCGTCAACCCTTTGAGGAAAACAGCAGCAGCCACCTCGGGCGACACATGCGAGGGCAATTTTAGCAAACAGGCCGCAGGCACATTGCGCAACTCAGCATAGGCGCCTATGGGCCCCCAGGCATAGGCCACCTTGTCACCTTCAACAAAGCCCTCCGTGCCACGGCCCACACTCAACACCGTGCCGGCAGCCTCCATGCCCAGGCCACTGGGCAAACTCAAAGCATAGAGGCCACTCCTATAATAGGTATCCACAAAATTGAGGCCAATGGCCGTTTGCAATACCTGCACCTCCCCAGGCAAAGGAGGCTCCACATCCACGTTTTCAAGGCAAAGCACAGAGGGCCCCCCGTGCTTATAGAGGCGAATGACTTTAGGCATAGGAGATGGATTGTCCAGCTTGCCACAGCCAAAGCAAGCATTTTGAGCGTTGTGTATAGCTATGCAGCCCCAGGAAACACCCAGCCACGGGAATTCCACCCAGAGCGCTTCGTTTGGAGAAGGCTAACACGCTCATTTAAGTGGGCTTTGCCAAAAGGGCTGCCTTCAGAAAGCAGGGTTGTTTGTCGCGCGCCTCGTGCCTCAAAACGACAGGCTTTAAGGCCATAATGAAAGCTTGTGTTGAAGCTAAGTTTTTATAATGCAATAAAAACAAATAGGGGTGTGAATATTGGGTTGCAGTTTATTTATAGCAGTGACAGCATTCCCACGTCTTATGCGGGAGGTTTTGCATTGAGTCTTACGGTTCTTGAAATTAGCATTTATGTTTGTGCCGCCTTAATTCTGTTGGCGGTGCTGGCTTTCCCCATTATTGCTATTGCGCGCGCTTCCAAGCCTTCCGAAGAGGAATGAGTTTTTTATTTATAAATGAAAAATAGCCGCCTAGGGCGTTTCCATGTTGCAGTGAGCTTATAGGCCGGTTTCAGCTGAGGCTTGCTTCTCGAGGCAGGCTTTGGCGCGCTTGCTCTGCTGCGCTGTGGTTAAGGCTGCGCTGCGGTTATTTGTGCCGCAGGGCTGCTTTGTATAATTTATGGGTTGGCAAGCTTGCGTTGCAAGCAAAATGGAGAAAAAGAAGCTGGCCGTCAGGCCAGCTTCCCTTGTTTCTGAGGGCTTCTCTGTGAGCTTTGTTTCTGGACCGCTTTCACTTTGACATGATCTCTTCGTTGGGCTCGTTTTTGTTCGGGTCATGCACTTAAGTGCACTCCCTACCACCTCCCTTCCGTCAGCAAGCTCCACCGGAGCTTGCTCCTCACAAAAGCCTCGCCCGCCTCGACCTCATGCCAAATTGAAACCGGTCTGGAGAATCAAATCAGTTCTAAGTAAAAACGTTCTGGAAGCTTTTTAGAAGAGAAGGATGTTGTCTGTTTTGAGGGGTTGAGAAGCCAAGAAGCCTATAAGCCCGCTTCCCATACGGTTTGCGCCGCTCTCATTGAGGTGTCCGCCGTCAGAAGTCCACTCATTGGCCAAGGCAATGGTTTTGTTGTCCCGTGACAAGGCGATGGTGCCGTTGGGGCGAATGGACTCAATGGTTGCCAAGTCAAAAACGCGGCCTTTATAGGTGGTGCGCAGCCAGGTGTTAAATTGCTCTCTTGAGGCATTGTCCCAGGAGGCATTCCAGTCATAAAGCGGCGCAGTAATGTGTATAAAAAGCACGCTTGGAAAATCTCTTTGCAACCTGTTCATGGCTGCCTCATAGGCGGCAATGAGGTTGTTTATATTGGTGGGAAAGTCCGCATAGCACAGCTTCATAAAAGCAATATCCACACGGTTGCCAACGGTTTTCATGGCGTTTTCAAAGGCGTTAATTTTGGCAAGGGGGTTGCCGTTGTTGTCGATCAGATATTCAACGAGCGCCGGAGCCGTTCCAAGTTGCCCAATAACAGCATTTAAATTGCTGCTGTTGGCCGAGCGTATGCTCAGGGTCGAAGCCACACGTTTCATCCCGTCAATGGTGTTTTGGCCCACAGAGTTGTGCCCGAAGAAAACTTTGCGAAGCCGCAAAGCATTTAAGTCAGCTGGAGAAAACTCAACGCTTGTCCAAGGCTCCCCTGTGTCAACTTGCTCTCGCACACATGTCCCCGGCGCACCCTGCGCATTGCTGTCCAACCCTATGCATATATGGTTGGCGGGGCAGCTGTTGTCCCCTATGCGGCACTCGGGCTCCGGCTCCACAAGCTGACAAGCCCCCGGTGCACCCTGCGCATTGCTGTCCAAGCCTATGCATATATGGTTGGCGGGGCAGCTGTTATCCCCTATGCGGCACTCGGGCTCCGGCTCCACAAGCTGACAAGCCCCTGGCGCACCCTGCGCATTGCTGTCCAAGCCTATGCATATATGGTTGGCGGGGCAGCTGTTGTCCCCTATGCGGCACTCGGGCTCCGGCTCCACAAGCTGACAAGCCCCCGGTGCACCCTGTACATTGCTGTCCAAGCCTATGCATATATGGTTGGCGGGGCAGCTGTTGTCCCCTATGCGGCACTCGGGCTCCGGGGTGTTGTCGCAGGAAAAGTCTGAAGCCAAAAAGCCGATGAGGGAGGTGGCAATGCGGTTGGCGCCTTCCGTGTTGAGTTGGTGGGTATCCTGGGCCCACTCGTCGGCCAGCGCGGGGCTGCGCCCGTCCAGGGCGAGCGCCAAACTCCCATCGGCGCGCATGGCTTCCAGGGCGGCCAAGTCAAAAACGTGGCCTTTATAGGTGGTGCGCAGCCAGGCATTAAATTGCTCTCTTGAGGCATTGTCCCAGGAGGCGGCGCGCGTATAAAGCGGTGCCGTAACATGCGCAAAAACCACATGGGGGAAGCGGGCTTGCAGCCTGCTTATGGTGGCCGCATAGGCGGTGGTTATGTCCTCTACGCGGATGCCTACAAATTTATCAAAGTCAATGTGGCTCAGCTTTATGAGGGCAATATCCAGGAGGGGCCCCAGGTTGTTTACCAGGTTTTCGAAGGCCGCTATTTTTTCCAGGGGCCTGGCCTCATAGCTTATTAAATGCTCCAGGAGGGTGGGGGCACTCAACGAGGAGGCCGAGCTGCCCGAGCGTATAGAAAGCCCAGGGGCAACGCGCCTAAGTCCGCTGACAAGGTTGGAGCCAACGGTATTGTGCGCAAGGAAAACCTTTTTCTGGCTGAGCGCACTCAGCTCCGCAGGGGTGGAGCCCAGTTGTGTCCAGGGGACATCGGGGTGGGCTGCGGACAGCTTGGTTTTAAGGCCTGTGGAATTGGAGTTTTGTCGCTCAGCCTCCCCTGAGCAAGCCAACCCAACCCCCAAGGCAAGGGTGAATGCAAGTTTTGCACATTTAAAACAACTGAGTTGTATATTCATAATCTATCTTCTTCTTGTTTTGGACATAAAAATAGGAAGTTTTAAGCAAACAAATGAGGTTAATTTAAAAGAATATTAAAGAGTTAGAGCTCTCAAGTGGGGCGGGAGCTTAAGTTTTTTTGAGGAGGCATTTTAAGTGGAAGCAAAAACCTCCGGCCCATATGCGTGAAGGGCGAATGCAATGAAGGCTCAACTGCAAAGTTCAACTGCAAAGTTCAACTGCAAAGTTCAATTGCAAAGCTCAACGGCAAAGTTCAACTGCAAAGCTCAACGGCTAAACCCAACTGTGAGGCTTCATGAGACTGACTGTGAGGCTGAAGGAGAGAATTTCACATGCTCATAGGTGTAGGCGCCCTGTATGCAAAAAAAATAGAGCGGAAATAGAGGTTGTTTTCGTAAGGCAACTCCTTTGGAGCTCACGCTCCATTCGCGTTTTCGCATAGGCCACACTTTTGTTACAGCCCAGGACTACATTGTGCATATAGTTGTTTTCAGGGAGATATTTCTGTGCCTCTGAATACATTTCTGCGCAACAGAGCACATTTTTGAAAAAAGCTGCTGTCTGTGTTTGTGAGGAATAAGGTTTAAGGCATGAAAAGGGTTGCAAATTTTTCTTTTAGGCGGGCTTGTGAAGGAAAAAGAGAAGCTGAGTGTGGGCAGGCATGTGTATTTGGGCAAAAAATAGCGCTGCAAAACAGCTTTTGCCTACAATTCGCAAATAAGGCCCATTATCGGTTCCATAGCGAGCCTCACGCGCTATGTCTTTGAAGGCTCACTTCAACATAAAGCCGCTCTGGCATTTTATTATGGACAGCAGCCCCCATGAGAGGGTGGGGGTTTTGTCTGCAAGCTAAAGCAAAGCGGGGTATGCGCGTGAGCATTAAAAAAAGCACGCCGGGAAGAGAAAGCTTCCCGGCATGCGAGGTGGGTTAAGGCGGTGCTGAGGCGCGCTAACGGACGTTGGCGAGGAAGTTGGCCAATTCCCGAGCTATGGTATTGCGTCCTGTGGTGTTGAGGTGTCCATCGGTGCTGGTGGAGCTGGGTGCATATTCTGAGCGCAGCCCCAGGACGAGTTCTCCGGAGGCATCGCGGTAGGTGCAATGGTTGACGTTCCCGTTGGCGCCGGTGGCCTCGGCAAGCGTCAAGTCGAAAACCCGGCCGCCGCTGGCATAGCGGTTGAGCATGAGTCGCCTATAATTCATAGAGCGTATATTGGCCGCGTGGAGATAGCTTTGAGTCTCCGCGCAAGGCCGGGTGGTTTGGGTGAGGTGCACCACAATCAGCGAGGGGAAGTCTCTTTGGAGGATGTCCATCTGCTCGGCATAATAATTAAAGAGCGAGGTTTCCTGTCCTGAATTCATATTATAGAAAGCCAGGAAGCAAAACTTCATGAAGACAATGTCCAGGGGTTGTCCGGGAATGTTGCCGCGTCCATTGATGATGCCGCGCACATGTGCCGTGAAAGCGTCCACCTCTTGGATGGCTTGGTTATAGGTGTTATACAAGCCATAGGTGGTTACATTCAGCAGTCCGGGTTGGCGGGTGGGTGAGCCGAAATGGTTTCCCGCCGTGTTGGTTATAGAGGTCGGCGTATAAGAGAGTATTCTCAACCCCTGCACTTGGTTGGACAAGCCGCTGACTATTTCTCCCCCCACCGAGTTGTGGCCAAAAAACATATAAAGCCGGGTAATATCTCTGGGAGCAGGAGCGGCTTGGCAGGTGCCTGGGGCGCCGTTGGCATTGCTTTCATAGCCTATGCACTGGGTGTTGACAGGGCAATTGTTGTTGCCCACGCGGCATTGAGGCTCTCCCTGGCAGCGGCCCGGGGCGTTGTTGGCATTGCTTTCATAGCCTATGCAGCTTTGCCATAGGGGGCAATGGTTGTCGCCCACACGGCATTCGGGCTCTCCCTGGCAGCGGCCCGGGGCGTTGTTGGCATTGCTTTCATAGCCTGTGCAGCTTTGCCATGCAGGGCAATGGTTGTCGCCCACGCGGCATTCGGGCTCTCCCTGGCAGCGGCCTGGGGCGCCCACTTGGTTGCTGGAAATGCCTATGCAGTTTTGCCACAACTCACACAGGCTGTTGTCGCCCACAACGCACTGGGGTGGCATTTGGCATGTGCCCGAAGTGCCCGCTTGCGCGCCTATGCAGACTTGGCCTGTCGGGCACTCATTGTTGTCGCCATGGCAGATGAGGTAACATCTTCCCGGCTCCAGGTATTGTGGATTGTCAGTGCCTATGCAGGCATGGCCGTCAGGGCACCCATTGTTGCTGCCGACGCGGCATTCGGGTTGGCATGAGCCTGGCTCGCCGGTTTTTGCACCTTCTTCTCCCTTGCAGACATGGCCTTCTGCACAACTGTTTTCACCTATGCGGCACTCGGCCTCAGCCTCAGCCTCGCAACGGCCCGGGCTGCCTGCGGGAGCGCCAGGGTTGCCCACGCAGCTTTGTCCCGCAGGGCACATGTTGTCGCCCACATAACACTCAGGGAGAGGTTGACAGGTGGGCGTGCCCTCTATTTCTGTGCAGGCTTGCCCCTTGGGACAGGCATTGGGGGCATTGGGGTTGCAGCTGCTTTGGCAAGTCCCCAACTCCTTTTCCCCTGTTATGGGCAGGCAATGGGTATTTTCAGGGCAGGCATTGGGCTCTCCCACGAGGCACTCAGACAAACAGAGGCCCAAAACCCCCATAGGGGAGCCCATGGGGCCTATGCAGCTTTGGCCTTGAGGACAAGCCTGAGGGCTTCCCGTAACACAGCCCCCATCCACGAAGCTGTTGAAAAAACCCACTTCTGCAGTGCAGGCCCACCCCAACATGCAGGCCAATGCCCCTGCTGTGGATAAAAGACGGATATTTAAATTGTTATTTGTTCTCATAAGGTTATTGCTCACAAAACAAGCTTTAAGGAAATAGGTGTCGGCCCTGAAAGTGTTCCATTTTTGCAAAAACGTAAGTCAAAGTGTTGCTACATGTATTGCTTCATATGCTGCTGTATATGTTGCTACAGCTGTTGCCGCGCGTGTTGCTGCCACCATGGCTTTGGGGGAAAGCGGAGCTTCGCGAGGGGGCTGCGTTTTGAAAAAGGAAACCATATGCAAAAGCTTCTAGAAGGGACTTCCGGCCGGTTCCTCTGCTATGCTCATTGCCGTATATCCTTAGTCACTTATTTTTGCAACTGACTTTCTCTGGGCCAGCCGGGCTATCCACTCGAGTTATATGTAGGTTTTTTCATCAGACATGGAAAAAACCCCGCCTCGCCATGCAGAGCAAAACTTGCTAAAACCCACACCCATGCCGCCTCGCCATCTGCCTCGCCATGTGCTTCGCCATCTGCCTCGCCATCTGCCTCGCTATGTAGCTCGCTATGTGTTGTTCCTTTGGGGGGTGCTTCTCCCTTTTCTGGGGGGCTCTTGCGCAAAAAAAATAGCAACTGAAAATAGTTATGCGCCTGTTCCCTTGAGCAACAGCTCCTTCTTTGTTTTGTTGCCACCTCAATATATTGAAAAAAACCTGGATATGCCTCAACGCATTAGTGGTACCCAGGGAGAGGCCCCTTTCCATATGAGTGCCTGGGTAAAGGCGGATAAAACAAGCCTCCACATAGAGTTGCTCAATGACATGGGCAACAGCCTGGGTACTCTGGTGTATGATGGGAAAAACTTAAGCTTCTCTTCCGCTCATTTCCCCAAACACATAAAACCTGAATATGTGGTGGCGGACTTCCAACTGTGTTTTTATACACCCGAGGCCCTGCGCCTCTCTCTGGGGAAGCTGAGGCTACACACCACAACGCAGGACTCAGGTGTGGAAAAACGCCTCCTCTATGAGGGGAATAAACCCATTATTGAAATTGAAAAAAAAGCCGACAGGGTTGAATATATCAACCATTTGCGCGGCTATTCCTATGTTATTTGGGGAGCGTTTTTGTGAGTTTTCAGCCCATTTTCCTCTCAAAACCCGGACTCATTTGCTGCGCCGGACAGGCCTTTGAGCCTTTTTTTGAGGCCGCTGTGCGCGGCGACCAAAGCGGCATTCTCCCCACCACCCTCCATGTCGGCGCCAAAACCCACAGCTTCCTCGTCGGCCGCGCCCCAACGCCACCTCCAGAGGCCGCCACCAAGCTGCTTTTCCTCTGTACCACCGCGCTGCAACAACTGCGCCCTACGGCGGAAAAAGCCTTGCAGCGCTTTGGCCCTCAGAGGGTGGGCCTGTGCCTGGGCTCCTGTGACAATGGGACGGAGGACTCCCTCCCGGCACATCGGTCTTTTTTTGAAAGGGGCGCATGGCCTCAAGGCTATCAACTCTCCTTGCAAAGCGCCGCCAGGCCCGCTGAATATGCCGCCCGGTTTTTGGGCCTTGAGGGGCCGGTTTTTTCCCTCGCCACAGCCTGCGCCTCCAGCGCTTCAGCCATTGCCCGAGGGGCAGAGCTTATTGCTTTTGGCCTGTGTGATGCTGTTGTTGCCGGCGGGGTAGACATTGCCTCCGAGGCTTCTCTCCTGGGCTTTTGGGCATTGGAGGCGCTTTCTGCAGAACATAGCAACCCCTTTAGCAAAAACCGCAAGGGCATTAACCTGGGAGAAGGGGCAGCCTTTTTTGTGCTCTCCAGAGAAAAATTGGAGGAGGAGGCCATGGTGCTGGCAGGCTATGGCGAGAGCGCCGACGCCTTCCACATGACGGCTCCCCACCCCGAAGGCATAGGGGCCGCCGCCGCCATGCAGGCTGCCCTCCACCACGCGGGAATAAGCCCCACTGAGGTGGCCTATGTTAACCTCCACGGGACGGGGACACGCCTCAATGACAGCGCAGAAGCAAAAGCCATGCATGCTGTTTTCGGCAAGGGCCAACCACCGGCCAGCTCCACCAAAGCTGTTATAGGGCATACTTTGGGGGCGGCGGGGGCCTTGGAGTTGGCCCTGTGCTGGGGTGTGCTGCACACCGGCACGTTGCCCCCCCATTGCTGGGATGGTGTTGTGGATGAAACACTCCCCGCTTTGCACTTGGTGAAAGCCCAGGAGAGGTTGCCTGCAGAAAAAACCCACTTCAGGAAAGCCCGTTATTGTATGAATAACTCCTTTGCCTTTGGGGGTTGCAACTTAAGCCTCCTCATGCGCAGGGCGGAAGAGCTATGATCGACAAAGAAGAATTGGCAACCTTAATCCCCCACGAAGGGAAAATGTTTCTCTTAAGCAGAATTGTTTCCTGGGAGCCCCAAGGACACGCCCTGGTCGCAGAATATGACATTGAGGAGGATTGCCTCTTTTTTAAAGAAGCGTTGAAGGGCTTGCCCGCCTGGGCAGGCTTTGAGTTGATGGCCCAAAGCACTTCCGCCCTCTCCGGACTGAAGAGGCGGGCCGCAGGCGAAAAACCCCTCTTCGGCTTCATCCTCAGCGTTTCAGAGTTGGTGCTGCATGTGCCTGTGCTTCAGGGGACAGTCCGCATTGAAATAGAAGAGGACACCGTTGTGGACAATGTTTCCTCCTTCCAATGCAGCGTTTTTGAAGGCCAGATAAAAGCAGTTTCAGCCAAACTTACCATTATGGAGTCCGCGGATTTTTCGGCGGTGATAAACAGATGAATGGAAGAAGTGTGTTGGTTACGGGAGCAAGCCGGGGCATAGGCAGAGCCATTGCCCTGGCAGCAGCAGCGGCGGACTATAAGGTTATTGCCCACTATTGCCACAGCGAAAATGCAGCCCTCTCCCTGCAAGAAGAAATAAAAGCACAAGGCAAAGCCGTGGAGCTGCTCCGCTTTGATATTGCCAACAGAAAAGAAACACAAAGCACCCTCGAGGAATATAGCCAAAGAGAGGGCGCCCTTTGGGGCATTGTCTGCAATGCGGGCATTTGCGCGGACAATGCCTTTCCGGCCCTCACCGCAGAGGAATGGGACAAAGTCCTCCATACCAACTTGGATGGATTTTATAATGTGCTCCACCCCCTGGTTATGCCCCTTTGCAGAAAAAAACAGGGCAGAATTATTAGCCTCGCCTCCGTTTCCGGAATTGCCGGCAACCGCGGACAAGTGAATTATAGTGCCTCCAAAGCCGGCATTATTGGCGCAACCAAAGCCCTCGCCCTGGAGCTGGCAAGCCGCTCTATTACGGTAAATTGCATTGCCCCAGGGCTTATTGATACGGAAATGGTGAAAGAGGCACCCCTGGAGAAACTCCTCCCCTCTATACCCATGGGGAGAATAGGAAAAAGCCAGGAGGTGGCGGCCCTGGTGCTGTTTCTCCTCTCCGATGCGGCCTCCTATATTACGCGGCAGGTGATTGCCGTTGACGGTGGCTTGCTGTGAGGCGCGTGGTGGTGAGCGGCGGCGGCGTCGTCAGCGCGCTGGGGAATGCGTGGCCAGATATTTTGGCCAAGCTGCGCCTCTATAAAAATTGTGTGCGCCGCATGGACGCCTGGGACAAATATGAGAAAATGAATACCCGGCTGGCCGCCCCTATAGATGCCGCCCTCCCGGAATACCCACGAAAAAAAATCCGCGGCATGGGCCGCGTCGCCCTCCTCTCCCTCACCGCCACCAACAACGCCCTGCACATGGCCGGCCTCGTGGACTCACCCCTTTTGCGCAATGGCCGCTGCGGTGTGGCCTATGGCTCCTCCCTGGGCAGCGTCCCCCCCCTCATGGACTTTTATGGCATGCTTGTCCACGGCGACTTGAAGGACATGAATGCCACTACGTATATAAAGGCCATGCCCCATACCTGCGCCACCAACCTCGAAGTGTTTTATGGCCTCACCGGAAGAATGATTCCCACCAACACCGCCTGCACCTCCGGCAGCATGGCCATTGGCTATGCCTATGAAACCATAGGCCATGGCCTCCAGGACATTATGCTTGCCGGCGGCGCAGAAGAATTAAGCGCAGCAGATGCAGCCGTGTTTGATACCCTCTTTGCCACCAGCACGAAAAATGAGGCCCCCGCTTCTACTCCCGCTGCCTATGACAAAAACAGAGACGGCCTGGTTATAGGAGAGGGAGCAGGCACCCTCATTTTGGAAGAATATACACACGCCCTGGCGAGGGGTGCTCAGGTTTATGCAGAGGTGGTGGGCTTTGGGACGAATACGGATGGCACCCATGTGACGCACCCCAACCCGGAAACCATGGGGGGCGCACTCCGCCTCGCCCTGGAAGATGCACGCCTCCCCCCTCAGGCCATTGGCTATATAAATACGCATGGAACGGCCACCGGGACGGGCGATATTGCAGAAAGCCATATTACGCGAAACATATTCCGCCGCCCCCTCCCCGTCAGCACACTCAAAAGTTATTTGGGCCATACGCTGGGCGCCTGCGGAGCCATTGAGGCCTGGTTGACCATACAGATGATGAATGAGGGCTGGTTTGCCCCCAACCTCAACCTGCAAGAGGTGGACCCCCAATGCGCAGAGTTGGATTACCTCACGGGAGAAGGCAGGGCCATAGAAACCGAATATGTGATGTCCAACAACTTCGCCTTCGGCGGAATTAATACCTCACTCATTTTTAAACGGCTTTAAAACAGCTTTGAGATGAAGTGGCTCAAGCAGATTGAGGTAACCTGAGGGTATGCCATAACTTAAAACAATTTCAGCAATTTCAGCATTTGCAGAGGGCTAAGGCTTGGGACCAGACTTAAGCTTGTGTTGCACGTGCAGTGGACGTTTTATTGTTTTTTTCTGCGGAAAAGGGGTTGCCACCAGCCTCCGGAAGCCCAGGCGGAGAAGCCTTGGCGCAGCCAGCCCATGAGGGCAACGGCAAGCCAAAGTGCCCAGCAAAGCATGGCGAGGCGATAAGTCCACAAAGGCAGGCTGACAACCTTCAGGGTGGGCAATGCTTCAGAGGAGAGGTCGGCAAAGCGGTGTACATGGGTGCCGTCGCTGAAATACCTGTCCTCGACAATGTGCATTTCCGGTGTACCCATGAGGCTTGAGGGAATGACGGAAATGAGGGTGACGAGTGCGGCGAAGCTAAGCAACACCAAGCCCACTTGCAGAAAATTGAAGCGCCATGGACGAGCTTCTCGAAATGCGGTGAGTTGGGTTTGGGAGCGCCAGCTGAAGGCCAAAAGCCAGGCGACGACGAGGGCGAGTGCAAGCCAGGAATATGTGGAAAAGCCAAGCGTCAACAACAGCCAGTGGTGCAGGCGCAGCAAAGGCCGCTTTTCTGAAAATTGTCCTGAAAAACAAGAGCCCCCCAGACGGCTTTTGGCCAGCAAAACGGCGAGGGTGAGTGCAATGAGGAGCTCCCCCCAATAGAGGATGACGGAGCCGACGGGTGGGCCGAAGACGGCAAGCACCCAGCGCTCTTTGGGGAGCAGCGTGTTGAGGCTAATGTTGGCGGAGGGCCAGCCAAGCGAAAACTCCGGGCTTTGGAATATAAATGGAATGTTAACGTGCTGACGCATTTCAATGGAAAACTGCTGGCTGCCGGGAGACACCGGCAGCGTCAGTTTGCCCTCACGCGGGCGCAGGCTGAGGGGGGTGTTGTCCCGTTGGACAGAAAGCACCTCGAAGGAGTTGTCAGGCAGGGTGAAGAGGTGCTCTCCCCCCTGGCTTGCACGCAACCTAAAATGGAGCGTATGGGTTGTGGCGCGTTGCCCCAATTTGCTTTCCAGGGTTACCTCGTCAATGGCACGCACCATGCCTTCAGCCACCTTCGGCTCCGAGAGGCTCAGCGTCAACGTTTCACCCGGCAGTGGGTTAAACTGGAAAACCTGCTCAGTGCCAACCTTCGCCGGAATGGTGAGGGGCACACCATTCCACTCTATATGCCATGAGGGGCCGACGCTTATTTTCCACACCTCTGCGCGCTCTGTCAGCGCGGGCGCGGTTAGCGTCAGCGTTTCGCTTTTGTCAAGACGTGCCTCCCACTGAGCCATGCTTTCGCTGCTGCCCAACGAGGCGAGGGCATGGCGCTCCTGCACTTTAATGCCCGGCGTTGTTACATGCTCCCCCTCAAGCAAAGGCACAGGCAGCGTCAGCCCGCCTTTTTCAGGCGCCAACCGCAAAACCTGGGTGGTGCTGCTCCAGTCCAAGTTAAACTCAAGGTGGCGAAATACGCGCACATAAGGCGGAAACTGCTGTGTTGCACCGGCTTCCGTCACCGCCTCAGCGCTGGGCAGTGGTGTGGTGCGCAGCAAGTTGAGGGTTTCATTAATGAGGCGGTTTTCGTCAATGCTTTCCGTGCTCCACCCCTGCCCTGAAAAGTGCGCGCGCATGGGCCGCAGCGGAAAATAGAGTGAGGAAGAGGCTCCATTAACAGCATAACGCAACTCAATGTGGTGCACACCGCGCTCCAAAGCCATCCACACACCGTTGTTGTGGTGCAACAGGTGGCCGGCTGTGGCAGCGTTAAGCCGCGCCTCAAGGAGAGTCAGGTTGTCTTCCCCAACAGGCAGCGGCAGTGCGACGGCGGCGGCGGTATTTGCTTCCAGGGAGACATATATTTCATCGCCGGCGGCGCGAATTTTTACGGAGGAGAAGGCGGCACAATTGGGTGCGCAGCCTGGCGCTTTGCTGAGGCGCTTTTGCATTTCATTAAGCAACGCCTCTGAGGGGAAAGGCATGCTCGCTGTGGCCGCAGCGTTGGAGGTGTTTTGCGCTGTTGCTGCACCTGGCCATAGCAGGGCAAGCAGAAGGCAGGGGAGCATGCATGCCATGGCGGCAGTGGTGGTGTTGCCGGTTTCAGCAGGAGGTGGAATGTGGGTGGAGCCGCTTTCCCCTTCTTCACTTTCTGCTGGGGGGGTGCTTTCCTTTTTTTCTTTGGGCACAGGTTTGGGCTCAGGGGTGGTGCCTCGCATAAGGCGCCAAATGAGTATACCCAAAAATACACAGAGCAGCACACGCCAAATGCATGTCAACCATGGGGGGCTGATGAAGAGAGAAACCTCCTGGTTGGCCACCACCGGCCCACTCCAGGAGAGGGAATAAAGGTGTCCATGGTGCCAATTGGCCTCGCCGCGGCCGGTTTGTATAACGGTGGATTGGCTATAGCGGTTTAAATTTTGTTTCTGTTTTTTTGGCGCGGGGGCATCCGCTTTCCTCACGGAGCTCCTTGTTTGGGAAAGAGGCTCCTCTGAAAGCTCCGGGTAGACGGAGGGAGGGGCGGCCATAGGGCTTATTTCCGGTCGAGCTTCTGCGCTTGCATAATATGGCGAACTGTCTTCGCTCCAGCCAGCAAGAGCAATGCGCTCCTCGCGCAAACGCTCAAGAAGCGGGAAGGACAAGGCGCTCTCTTCACCTGTGCTTTCAAGCTGAGGATAAAGTGCGCTGCGCAATTGTTGTGGAATGAAAAAGAGGCTCACCAAAATGAGGGAGGCCAGCATAACCCAGCGCAGCCCTTTGCAGAGTTTGCCCAACCTGCCACCTCGGAGTGCTCGTGCCAAAAGAGAAAAACCAAGCGCGAGTGCGAGTGTCCACGTGGGTGCAGCGGCTTCCTGTATGGCCAGAAGAAAATAAAGGGCGGAAACAATGCCGCCGCCAAAGCCAAGCAGCCGCCAGGCCAGCAGGGTGATGAAGGCGGCGAAGAAAATATAGAGCACCGTCCAGCTCTCCAGCCAACTGTTGCTGACATGGTCAGCCCCGGGTGCGGCAAGCAGGCGATAGCCATAGGGCAGGCGCAATTTTGTGTGGACACTGTCAAAATCCTGCTGCCAGCCATTAACGGGCAGACGGCTGACAATGCCGTTGACGCCTTTTTGAATGCGTATACCGGCATTCAACCCCACTTGCGTCTCTCGCCATTCAACGCCCGTCGTGTCTGGCTTTTCGCCGCGCGTAATCAACAGTGCACTTGAAGCGTTGCTGCCCAGTGTCTCATTGGCGCGCTCAAGCATATAGGGTGCGGAAAGGTCGAAACGCCAGCCGTGTCGCATGCTGCCGGAAATATTATCGCGCGCGAAATAACCGTCTCCGGCGAAATTCAGCCACAACTCACGCTGCAACATCAGCCGGTTGCTTTCATCTGCCGCCAGTCCGCGCGCGCGCTCCTCAATGCTGAGCAAGGCGTTGTCCTCCAGTGCAAAGGCCGGCAGGTTGTGCCATGCTGCCGGAACGCCGGACTGGCGCGGATCCACCTGCAATGCGGGCACATGGTTCCCCTGTGCCGCGCCACTCACAGCTGTGGAGCGCAAGGCCAAGGCGGCCTCATAACTCCAAATTTCCTGAGCCACCCACAGGGGGGGTGCCTTTTTCGCCTCCGCCTGTTTGCCTTTGCCTTCAGGGGCATGGGTGTCTTCCGGAGCCTCGGTGTCTTCGGGAATATTGCTGTCCTTTGGCAAATATAAGGCAAGCTCTTTGAGGGGGGTGGTGGCACGTGCATAAAGCCTCAGCACAGCATTGCCCGGCTGCACCTGCACCTGCAGGCGGTTTTCCGCGTCCAGGCGTGCCGGCCACGGTGAGTTGAGCAGCAGCGGTACAAAGCCCTCCGGCAGCACGGGCCCCAGGCTGACTTCGCGCGCCTTGCCGGAAATGTGCACATGCAGCTCCGTCTCCAACTCTGCGGGAATGCCGTCGCTCAGTTTGCGATAGACTCGAAGCTCCGCCGTTTCAGCACTGTCAGCCACTTGGCGGCCCAGCGTCAGCGTGTCGCCTTTACGTTGCACATGAGGCACGGGTTTGCCCTCCATGCGCAACTCAATAAGCCCAACCGCTTTGGGCACACTCAGCGTTTGTGGGCGCTCCTTCCAGGGGATATGGGCACTTATTTCATATTGGCCAGGTGGCAAGCGCAGTGCTGGGCCGCCGTGGTTGACGGTAGCCCCTGGCATACCGTTGATGCGTACCTCTTGTGGCCAATGCTCTAGGCTACCGGGCAGAAAAACCCAGCCTTCGGTTTTCAGTTGCCAGCTTTGGTGCAGGCGTACACCTTGGTTGTCGACATGAAGAGAGAGTTTCCCTGGCCAGGAGCAGAGAAAATGGTTTTCATCCACGCCCACTGTGCCCGCAACCAAGGGGCAGGAACGGAATTCCTTTTGATACATGGCCCAAGCGCGCCAACTTTGCAAGCTGGGGGGCAAAGAGAGCTCCGCCAAGGAGGAGGTCGTTTTATATTGTTCTGTGGCCGAAACACCTAAGGGGAAAAACGCCAAAAACAGTATGCTCAACGCTGGAAAAAGGCTTTGCATGCTTTGAGTCAGCACGTGTGTTGACATGGATGGACTCCGGAATTGAGCTGCTCCAAGAGGGAGCTTGCCCACAGGCGAGCAGCTAAACGAACAGCTAAATCGGTTTTATGTGTTGGGGACTCTACAGTTGGGGACTCTAAACATAGCTGAGCCAGTTTTCATATTGGGGATAGTGGCCGCGCACGGCTTTGAGGTAGCGCTCCTGAAGCTCTTTGGCTTTGGGGCCCACGGTGCCAGGGCCAATTTGGCGTCCATCCACTTCGCGGATGGGGGTAACTTCGGCGGCAGTCCCCGTAATAAAAACTTCTTTGGCGACATAAAGCTCATCGCGGGTGAAGGCAACTTCTTCCACTTTGCAGCCCATGTCATTGCGGAGGATTTGGATGGCACTCTCCCGCGTAATCCCATCCAATATAGCCAGCGAGAGGGGAGGGGTTTTGACGGTGCCGTGGCGGTCGACGACGAAAATGTTTTCGGCTGAAGCTTCTGCCACATAGCCCTGGGTGTCCAAAAAAATGCTTTCGTCGACGCCGGACAAAACCGCCTCGCGTTTTGCCAAAATGGAATTGACATAGTGGCCGTTGACTTTGGCCTTGGACATGGCGGTGTTGACATGCAAGCGGCCATAGGAGCTCACCTTCGCGCGTATGCCTTTGGAGAGGCCCTCTTCGCCCAGATAGGAGCCCCAGGCCCAGGCGATGATGGCGACGCGGGTGGGGTTGATGGCGGCCAGGCCCATGGAGCCGTCGCCCATGAAGGCGACAGGGCGTATATATACCATGTCCTTGAGCGTCTCCGACTGAGAGCGCAAAAGCTCCAGGCAGGCTGTTTCCAGCTGCTTTTGGGTATAGGGCATATTCAGCTGGCAAATGTGCGCGGACTCCACAAAGCGACGCATATGCTCCGTGAGGCGAAAGACGGCGAGGCGGTTGTTTTGAGCCCTATAAGCGCGGATGCCCTCAAACACCCCCAGGCCATAGTGGAGCCCATGGGTTAAGACGTGGATTTGGGCTTCATCCCAATTGAGCAGCTTGCCATCCATCCAAATTTTTTCCGCGGTTGCCTTTGTTGTGTTTGTGCTCATAATCTGCCTGGAGTTGTTGGAGTGAAGGATATTTTGATACCCAGCCGTTTTGTCTTAAGCCGCAGGAGCTTGTCAACTCCCAAACTCAGCCAACGCCCAAACGCAGCCCCCAGGGTGCAAAACCCCATTTTTTAAAAAACAATAAGCACAAAATACAAACACAAAATAAAAACGGAAAACATGCCCTTAAAGAGAGGGGAAAAACACTGTCGGGCCGCCTCAAGCCAAAGCAAGCTGTTCCACCGCTCCCCACGCGGACCTGCTTCCACCAGGAAGGGGTGTACAGCAAGCCGCGGTTCCCCTTGAAAAAACGAGAGCGGGAGAATCAGCTCCTGTATATTGCTGGGTATTGCTGTATATTGTTTTGAGAAGACAAAGAGGCGGCGAAGTGTTGGCTTGTGGAGAGGCTTTGGCCGAGGGGGTGAAGGTTAATTTTTCGAGCCTATTTTTGAAGGGTTTATGCTAGAAGCATTCGTATTTGCCTCTAGGTTTTTATGGGCCGTTTGTTCCTCGTCCTCGTCCTCATTCTCATCCTTATGCTCTTCGTCAGTTGAAATTCCCTTTTTAAAGTTGCGAATGGCTGAGCCCAACGACTTTCCAAGTTGAGGCAAACGCGCTGCGCCGAACAGCAAAAATAAAATTAGAAAAATAAACACCAGCTCTTGGGCTCTGAGACCGAACACAGGCAGACTCCTTCAGTGGACTTAAGCCCCAACATAGCCGGTTATATGCCCAAGCGCCAGACGCTTGAGCGGCTTGGAACATAAAAACGCTCATGTTTCCCGCGAGAAACACAAGATGAAAGGGGAGGGAGCTTTCTAAGAGGCTCATTTCAGAATGTTTTTTTAAGGCCTTGACCTTCAAAGGCCCCTGGAGGTTTAGGGCTGAGGTTTATGGGGGTGATGGGGCGGAGGCAAGGCGTTGTTTTTTGTTGTTTTCAAAGTTTGCAAAGCCTCTTTGGGCTCTGGGAGTCGGCTTGGAGCCATGCCGAGGAAGCGGCGGGCGGCATAGAGGAACTCGAGGTGTTTTTGGTAGCGTGCTTCGAGGAGTTTTTGTGCCAGCATGCGTGCACCGGGGACGGAGCGTCCTGTCAACGCTTGTGTTGCTTGGCGCACAGGGTATTTAACGCGGCGGATTTGCACTTTGCGGCTGGTGGGGGTGAAGGTAACAAGGCCATAGGAAGCTCTCCAATCCCCATCGCGTTGCAAGCCTGTGGAGCCCACATCAATGAGGAGGCTTGAGCCCACGCGCCGGCGATAGGGGAAGTGGAGGTGTCCAAAAACAATGACGCGTGCGCGAATGCCTTCGAGATAATAGCGCAGGGCGGCTTCAGGCAGGGTAGGCTCTAAGGAGTCTTCCAGGTTTCTGGGGTTGGCATGGCAGATGAAAATGCTTTGGCCCAGATAGGGCATAAGAGACAAAGAGAAGGGCAGCTGAGCCATTTTGTTCAGGCGCTCCGGGCCCAGTTTTTCGCGTGTCCATTGCAGGAGCTCTGTTTTCCAATGCGCCTGCTCTTGATAAGCCCCGCGTATATAGCGCTCAGCCAAATAAGCATCGGTGTTGCCGATGAGAACGTGTTGGCACTCTGAAAAAACCAAATCCACCGACTCTGTAGGGTGGGGGCCTCGCAGCGCCAAGTCCCCCGCGGCGACAATGAGGTCCGGCGCCTGGCGGCGTATATCCTTCATGACAGCTTCACAGGCGATGAAGTTTCCATGAATATCGGCAATAATGGCAATGCGCATGTCTTCAAAAGCCTTCTAAAATAGCTCATGCGTCTTTTCCATGGAACTTCTTCGCCCATGCCCTTAAATTAGCCCATTCCCTGAAAAAGGCGCCCAGAAGCCGCCTGCGGCACCTCCATGCTGGCCTATGCAAAAACGAGTCTGACAAAGTCAGACAATGTTGAAGTTTGAGGGTGAAAGTTTGAGGGGAGAGGGGAGCGGTGTGCACTTTAAGTGCATAACCCGAGCAGAAAGCGCCTCTGGGGCCCTATAAGGGGAAAATGAAGGCACAGCCGGTTGACTTGGGCCAGCAGACTGAAGTAAAAGCTGCCGCCCTGCCTTTGGTGTTTCATGTCCGTTCGAATTGAAGAAATTCAAGAGCCTTCACTTAAGCTTCAACGTGAATTTTCTCCAGCCTTGTTGGATGAGATGTTCGGAGAAGTGAGTGATATTTCTTGGATAAATTCTTCATTGCTGTGTGCGGAGCTGCAAAAAACAGACGGAAAAGTTTTGTTGAAAGCAGAGCTGACTTTGCAGCTGCGGACAGGATGTGCACGTTGCCTGGAGGAGGTTTCCTTTTCTTTGCCTGTTTCATTTTCAACCCTGCTTATTCCTCAGGCCAACTATGGAAGGGCACTCAAGCAGTTTGGAGGCGCGGAGGATTTTGAAAGGGCAGGCTCTTTCCAGATGGCTTTAGCGGACATAGAGCCTTTTGACGGGAAAACAATTCCGCTGTCGCTTTTGGCAAAAGAGCAAGTTTTGCTTGCTTTGCCCATTTCCGTGCTATGCAGCGAAACCTGCAAGGGGTTATGTGCGAGATGTGGATGCAATTATAACACCCATTCATGTGGGTGTGAGTTAAAGCTTGTAGAGCCGAGGTTTGCGAAGTTAAAAGAAATTCAACTCTCAAAATGCAAGACATGAAGGGAGTGCTGAAAAAGGAAGTGTCATGGGTATTCCAAAGAAGAGGACCTCAAAAATGCGCCGCGATAGACGTCGAGCGGCCAACAACAACCTTCGTTGTGCTGCTCAGCTAAACCGTTGCTCCAAGTGTGGAGCGGCTTTGGTTTCGCATAGGGTTTGTGCCGTTTGTGGTTATTATGGCACGAAGAAGGTTTTGACGGTTGACAACAACTAGGCTAACTCGGTTTTAGAATTGAGTTTTGGGCATATTTTAGACGGAGGTGTGCACCGCAAAAAAATCTATGCGGTGACATCTTCGCGTTTTAGAGCTAGACAGCCGACCTCGTGAGACGAGTTAAAATTATAGGCACGGGAAGTTATGTCCCCTCGAAAGTGTTGAGCAACCACGAGTTGGCAGCGCGAATAGAGACTTCGGATGCTTGGATTGTTGCGCGCACGGGGATCCGCGAGCGTCGCATTGCTGCGCCTGAGGAGGCGACATCGGATTTGGCTTTTGCTGCGTCTGTCCAGGCTTTGGAGATGGCAGGGCTTTCTGCAGAAAAATTGGACATGGTGCTTGTGGCGACGGTGACGCCTGACATGCAGACGCCGGCATGTGCTGTGCATTTGGCACACAAGCTGGGGGCGAAAAACGCTTTTGCCTTTGACTTGAGTGCTGCTTGTGCAGGCTCATTGTTTGCGATGTCTGTTGCCTCTCAATACATTGCAACGGGGGCGGTGAAGAGTGTATTGGTGGTGGGAGCAGAGCTTTTAAGCCGCATTACCAATTGGGAAGACAGAGGGAGCAGCATTTTGTTTGGAGACGGAGCAGGAGCCATGGTTCTTGTCCCCACAGAAGAGGCAGACAGCCCAGAGCGTGGATTGCTGAAGTTGCAGCTTTATTCAGATGGCTCTGCCGCGGACATTTTGTGCATACCGGGTGGAGGGAGCCGTTTCCCATTGACACCCGAAAGTTTTCTTGCGCGACACAACAAGGTATCGATGCGAGGGCGCGAAGTCTATAAATTTGCGGTGACGGCTTTGGTGCAAGCCGTGGAGCGCATTTTCAGCGAGCACAACATATCGCTTGAGCAGGTGAAGCATGTTATGGCGCACCAGGCCAATGTGCGCATTCTTGAGGCCATTTTGGAGCGCATTGGCATTCCGATTGAGAAGGCCCATATCAACATCAACCGCTATGGCAACACTTCGTCCGCTTCTGTACCGCTGACTTTGGATGAGGCCAACCGTGCGGGGAAGCTTCAGGCTGGCGACTTAATTCTTGTTATGGCAATTGGGGCGGGGATGTCCTGGGGTGCGGGCCTAATTCGCTGGTAAAGAGTGAAGGGATGAGCTCACGGACATGAAAGAGATGATCAACAAAACAGCGCATGTTTTTCCAGGGCAGGGCAGCCAATATGTCGGCATGGGGAAAGCCTTGTGTGAAGCTTTTTCTGAGTCCCGTGAAATATTTGAGCGAGCGGATGAGGCATTGGGGGAGAAGCTTTCTGTTTTGTGCTGGGAGGGGCCTGAAGAAGAGTTGAAGCGAACGGCCAACCAGCAGCCGGCCATTTTGACGACTTCCATTGCCGCATGGGTTGCATTTTCAAAGCGCTCAACATTGAAGCCCGTGTTTTTCGCCGGGCACTCGCTGGGGGAATATTCTGCATTGGTGGCTTCTGGGGCATTGCCCTTTGAGGATGCGGTGCGTGCCGTTCGGGCACGTGGCCAGTTGATGCAGGAGGCTGTCCCTGAAGGTGTGGGCGCCATGGCGGTTGTTTTGGGAGTGGATGTTGCGAAGGTGCAGCGCATTTGCGGTGAGGCGGCCCAGGGCCAGGTGCTTGCCCCTGCCAACTACAACGAGCCCAACCAGACGGTGATAGCAGGGGATGTGGCGGCAGTGGAGCGTGCCGGAGAGCTTTTCAAAGCAGCGGGCGCCCGCCGGGTGCTGCGCTTGCCTGTGTCAGCCCCCTTTCATTGTCCGCTCATGTTGCCGGTGAAAGCGCGCTTTGCGGCGGTGCTTGAGCCATTTTGTTTTTCGGAGCCTTCGGCGCCGATTGTCTCCAACGTGGAAGCTCTGCCCAATGCAAACCCTTCGCGCATGCGCGCGTTGTTGCTTGAGCAAGTGGCAGCACCCGTACGCTGGACAGAATCCGTCGAGTTTTTATCCCGTGAGGGCATATGCCAAACCATTGAGTTTGGCCCCGGAAAAGTGCTCAGTGGTTTAATAAAGAGGATTTGTCCTCAAATGAATTGTGCCCATATAGAAGATGAGAAAAGTCTCCATGCCCTGTTGGGAGGAATGCAATGAATGATTTTGCGGGCAAAGTTGTTTTGGTGACGGGTGGCTCTCGAGGAATTGGCCGTGCTTGCGTCATGGAGTTTGCGCGTCGCGGAGCTATCGTTGCACTCACCTATTACCCGGGCAACGAAGCGGAGGCAGAAGAAGTGGTGAAGCTTGTGGGTGCTCAGGCCAGCGCATGGTCGTTGGATGTTGTCGACACCAAAGCCTGCACGCAGCTGGTGGAGGAGGTTGTGAAAAAGCACGGGCGCCTGGATGTACTTGTCAACAATGCAGGTATTGCTATTGATGGCCTTGTCATGCGTTTTCGAGATGAGGATTGGGATGCGGTGTTGAGCACAAACCTGCGTGGTGCTTTTGCGTTATGCCGCGCGGTGACGCGCCCCATGCTTCGCCAGCGCTCAGGCGCCATTGTGAATTTGGCCTCTGTTGTTGGAGAAATGGGAAACGCGGGGCAAACGGCCTATGCTGCTTCCAAAGCGGGGCTCATTGGCCTGAGCAAGTCCTTGGCTCGGGAGTTGGCTTCGCGCTCCATTCGCGTTAATGCGGTGGCTCCGGGGTTTATTGATACGGAGATGACGGCGAGGTTGCCTGCGGAGGTGAAAGAGAAGATGGTGGCGTCCATTGCGCTTGGGAGGCTGGGAAAAGCAGAAGACATTGCGCGAGCTGTGGTTTTTTTGGCGAGTGAAGAGGCTTCTTATATTACGGGTGAAGTTTTAAAGGTGAACGGTGGCATGTATATGTGAAGCCCGTGGGTTGTTTTTCGCGGGAATTTTTTAACGTGTTGTATTCAGGAGGCTAAAAGCATGTTGAAAGAAGAGATTGAGGCAAAAATCAAATCCATCATAACGAAGAAGTTGGCGGTAGGAGAGGATGAGATTAAGCCGGAGAGTTCTTTCATTGAGGACTTGGGAGCAGACAGTTTGGACATTGTGGATTTGCTGATGGTGATGGAAGACGAATTTCAGATTGAAATTCCGGAGGAGGATTCGGAGAGCATTAAAACCGTGGGTGACGCCATCAATTACATTGCCACGCACAAAAAATAGGTTCCGTTATGTTAGGCCGCCGTGTTGTTATAACTGGGACAGGGCTTGTCACCTCCTTGGGGACGGGCACAGAAAAGACGTGGAATGCCTTGCTTGAGGGCAAATCGGGGATTGGCAAAATCAGTCGATTTGATGTTGGCAAGCTGACCACCCACATTGCCGGTGAAGCTGGAGATTTTGTTGTTGAGGATTTTATTGACAGAAAAGAAGTCCGCCGTATGGATCTCTTTTGCCAATATGCTTTGGCAGCAGCGAACATGGCCGTTAAGGGGGCTGGGTTTTCCGGTGAGGATGGGTTATCTGCCTATGCTCCAGAGAGAGTAGGTGTCGTTGTTGGCTCAGGGATTGGCGGCTTTAGCAGTTTTGAAGAAAACTGTCTCAAGGGCCAGGAGAAGGGCTGGGAGCGCATTTCCCCCTATTTCATCATTCAGATTATTGCGAACATGGCCCCGGGGCTGATTTCAATTCGCTATAACTGCAAGGGGCCCAACTGGGGGCCTGTCTCTGCCTGCTCCACGGGTGCCCACGCCATTGGTGAGGCTTGCAAATCCATCGCTTGTGGTGAAATGGATGCGGCGATTGCAGGCGGCTCTGAAGCACCCATTACGCGTATGGGCATTGGTGGTTTTAGCGCAATGAAGGCTTTGTCAACGAACAACAGCGAGCCTCAGAAAGCGAGCCGTCCTTTTGACAAAAACCGTGATGGCTTTGTCATGGGAGAAGGCTCAGGCATTGTCATCCTGGAGGAGCTGGAGCACGCCAAGCGGCGGGGTGCTGACATTTTGTGTGAAATTATCGGCTATGCGGCCAGCTCAGATGCCTTTCATGTGACGCAACCTGCACCGGGGGGCGAGGGGGCGAGGCGTTGCATGCAGCTGGCGCTGAACAATGCGAAGCTGGCACCCAGTGACGTTGACTATATCAACGCGCACGGGACGTCGACGCCCTACAATGACGTGTCAGAGACGCGTGCCATTCGAAAGGTTTTTGGAAGCCACGCCGACAAGTTGATGATCAGCTCCACCAAGTCCATGTTGGGCCACACCTTGGGTGCGGCCGGCAGCATAGAGTCCATTATAACAGGGCTCACCGTTTCTCGCGGAATGGTGCACCCCACCATCAACTTGACGGAGCCAGATCCAGAGTGTGACTTGGACTATGTGCCCAATGAAGCACGCAAAGCACGCGTGCGTATTGCCCTTTCCAACTCTTTTGGATTTGGAGGGACCAATGTGGTTTTGGCCTTCAAGGCGGTTTGATATACGCAAGTTATGAAACCCATAAAAGCCGTGGCATTGGCAGCCGATCATGCAGGGTTTGGCCAAAAGGCCAAGCTTGTTGCTTATATTCAACAACTGGGCTCCTTTGAGGTTGTGGATTTAGGGACGGACTCAGAAAGCGCCGTGGACTACCCTGACTTTGCCATAAAGCTTGCGGCCTGGGTTGCGCAAAAGCCAGAGCACATGGGCGTCCTTATTTGCGGGACAGGCAATGGTATGGCGATGGTGGCCAACAAACACAAAGGCATACGTGCGGCTGTTTGCCGCAGTGCATATGAGGCGACTTTGGCCAGGCAGCATAACAATGCGAATGTTTTGTGTTTGGGGCAACGTGTGACAGGAGAGGGTTTAGCGGTGGCGATAGTAGATGCTTTTTTGCACAATGTTTTTGAAGGTGGGCGGCATCAGCTTCGGTTGGCCAAAGTTTATAAAATGGAGGATTGCCCATGAGAGGATTTTTGCTTTTTGCTGGAGTTGGCTTGGCTGTTTTGGGTTGCCGCACGCACATTCCGGTGGTTGTCCAACAGCCGGTGCAAGAAGAGGCCAAACGCACGACATGCTCCGTCAGAGACTATACCAGTGCAGTCAGCCTTCCTTCAGGCTCCAGGGACTTGGGGAAAATAGAAGTCCCTCGACAAGAGGAAGAAGAAAACACCTATACCCTGTTGCAACAAAAAGTATGCGACCTGGGGGGGGATGCCCTCAGCGGCACACGTTGGGAAGTAGAGATGGGGCAACCCCATCCACGGGCATTGAGTGGCAATGCTTGGAAATTGCCCTAAGTGAAGCGGAAGCGGATTTGAAAAAACTGAAGTGAGAAAAGAGAGGCCATGTTGGAACTTGCCAAGACAGACTTTGCGGTTTTTAATGCCATTTCTCTGGAGGAGCTCCGGCAAAAGGAGGGGTTGGAGCTGATCGCCTCCGAAAACATTGTGAGCCGCTCGGTTTTAGAAGCGGCAGGCTCTGTCCTGACGAACAAATATGCCGAAGGCTACCCTGGCAGGCGTTATTATGGCGGCTGCGAAGAGGTCGACAAGGTGGAGGCACTGGCCATAGAGCGCGTGAAGCAGCTGTTTGGTGCCGAGGCGGCCAACGTGCAGCCGCACTCCGGCTCCCAGGCCAACATGGCTGCATATATGTCGCAGATGCAGCCGGGCGATTGCCTGTTGGCCCTGGATTTAAACTCCGGCGGCCATTTGACGCATGGCGCTTCCTTTAATTTTTCCGGCCGTCTCTACCGGGCCATCCACTATGGTTTGCAGCGCGACACAGAAACCATAGACTATGCCCAGGCGGCGGCCTTGGCGAAGGAGCACCACCCTAAAATAATTGTTGCTGGGGGCTCGGCCTACCCGAGGTTTTTTGATTTTGTCAAATTCCGAGAAATTGCAGACGCGGTAGGGGCGAAGCTGGTGGTGGACATGGCACATTTTGCGGGCCTTGTGGCCGCTGGCATACACCCCTCTCCCATGGCGTTGGCCGACATTGTGACGAGCACGACGCACAAAACTTTGCGCGGCCCCCGGGGTGGTTTGGTGCTTTGCAAAGAGGCCCATGCAAAAGCGGTGAACAGTTTTGTTTTTCCGGGCATGCAAGGTGGGCCCTTAATGCACATTATTGCGGCGAAGGCGGTGGCCTTTGGTGAGGCTTTGAAACCTTCTTTCAAACGCTACCAGGAGCAGATTGTCAAAAATGCGAAGAGTTTGGCACAGGGTTTGATGGAGGAAGGTTTTCGTCTGTGCTCCGGCGGAACCGACAACCATTTGATGTTGGTGGATTTGAGGCCCAAGCAGCTGACGGGGAAATTGGCAGAAGAGTGGCTGGGCAAGGCAGGCATAACCGTCAACAAAAACCAGATTCCGTTTGACCCACAAAAACCAAACCTCAGCTCCGGAATACGCGTGGGCACGCCTGCGTTGACGACGCGCGGCATGAAAGAGTCCGACATGAAGCAGACAGCCAAGTTAATGGGGGAGGCATTGGCCAGCGGTGGGGACGAGGCGGTGTTGGCAAAAATCCACGCGCGCGTGAAGGAGTTTGCAAGCGCCTTTCCCATGTTTGCGAACGAGGGAGAATAGCGTTTTTTATGCACTGCCCCTTTTGTGGACAAAAAGACACCCGTGTTTTGGACTCGAGAGAGTCCTCAGAGGGCTTGTCCATTCGCCGGCGGCGCAGTTGTGAAAGCTGCAGGCGCCGGTTTACAACCTATGAGCGTGTTGAAGAGTTAAACCCCACGGTGGTGAAGAAGGATGGGCGCCGTGAGAATTTTGACCGGGACAAGTTGCT
Organism: Cystobacterineae bacterium; assembly: GCA_009782175.1. Classification (GTDB taxonomy): domain Bacteria; phylum Myxococcota; class Myxococcia; order Myxococcales; family Myxococcaceae; genus WRKR01. The sequence goes on along the minus strand of WRKR01000002.1, from coordinate 28,309 downwards.
TTTGGGGCTGCGCAAAGCTTGTGAGAAGAGGCCTGTTTCCATGGAGCAGCTGGAGGCGGCGGCTTTGGCCATTGAGCGCAAAGTGCAGGAGTTGGGTGACAAGGAGGTGGCCTCTTCCCTCATTGGGCAGGAGGCGATGGTGCAGCTCTCCTCTTTGGACCAAGTGGCCTATGTACGCTTTGCCTCCGTTTACCGCTCCTTTAGGGACATTTCTGAGTTTATGGCAGAGCTTGCTGAGTTGTTGCAGCAAGAGTCCATGAAGAAGGCCATTGAAGGAAAGCCACATGAGGCCTCCGCCGGATGAAGCTGAGAAGTGGATGCGCATGGCCCTTGCTGAAGCAGCCAAGGGCCTGGGGCGGACGAGCCCCAACCCTGTTGTAGGTGCAGTAGTTGTTAAAAACGGGAAAGCAGTGGCGAAGGGTTTCCATGCCCACGCCGGAGGCCCGCACGCGGAGGTGGTGGCACTGAAAAAAGCAGGAAGCGCGGCCCGGGGGGCGGATTTATACACCACCTTGGAGCCCTGTGCCCACCAGGGACGGACTCCCCCCTGTGCGCAAGCCATTATAGAAGCCGGCATTGCACGTGTTGTGTTTGCCTCGGCAGACCCGAACCCCCTGGTGAATGGGAAGGGCTACCGCCACCTATGCAAAGCAGGCCTTCAGGTGTGGCCCAGGGTATTGCAAAACGAAGCCGACAGGTTGAACCGTCCTTTTTTCAAGTGGGTGAAGACGGGGAGGCCTTTTGTCACTTTAAAGGTGGCTTCAAGTTTGGATGGTTTTTTGGCCACGGCGACGGGGGACTCGAAGTGGATTACGGGTGCAGCTTCTCGCCAACGCGTACACAAGCTGAGGGATTGTACAGATGCCGTTGTTATAGGGGTGGGCACCGTGCTTGCGGACAACCCTCGCCTCACCAGCCGCCTCAAAGGGAAAAAAAGCAGAAACCCCTTGCGCGTTATTTTGGACACCCAGCTGCGCTCACCCCTGGGGGCGCACATTTTCCAAACACAAAAGCAGGCGCAAACCATTCTGGCCACCTCAGGCCAGCACAATGCACACAAAGCAGCCTTGTTGAGAAAGCGGGGAGTGGAGCTCTGGGAGTTGCCCCTGAAGAGGGGGAGCATTTCACTGGTGGCGCTGCTCAAAAAGCTTGGAGAAAAAGGTTGCACGCACCTCCTCATAGAAGGTGGAGCCGGTGTTTTTCATTCCTTTTTAAGAGAGGGCCTTGCGGACGAGTTGTTGTTGTTTTTGGCGCCCAAGCTTATTGGGAGCGGCGGAATTCCCTGGAGCGGCCCTTTGCAACTTAAAAAAATAGCCCAGGCGCCCCTCTTGCCCATTTCACACGTTGAGCGCATAGCTGAGGACGTGCTCATCTGCAGCCAACTGCGCTGAAGCCAACTGCGCCCAGGCCTCAAGCGGAGCGGAGTGCAGGCGAGCTTGAGCTCGCCTCAATTGAAACCGGTCTGGATAATGAAACACCCTCGTCCGGCCTTGCCACGCTCACTTCAACCTTTAAGGGCTATAGGCTATCCGGAGTGGTGTGAAAGAGGGCCCCGAGAGAGGAGTTAAGGTAGCGCGGGTGGACTCAAAGCGCTTTTTTGATGAGCTCCTCGAGTTTTGCTTTGGGGAGGGAGCCGATGACTTGCTCGACGACTTTTCCCTCTTTAAAAAGCAGGAGGGTAGGGATAGAGCGGACTGCATATTGCTGCGCTGTTTGCGAGCACTCATCCACATTGAGTTTGGCCACGCGCAGGCTTGCGGCATACTCGCTGGCAATTTCTTCGAGGATGGGGGCAACAGCGCGGCAAGGGCCACACCACGGCGCCCAAAAATCAACAAGCACCGGAAGAGGGGACTCAAGGACATAATTTTGAAACTCTACATCAGAAATTTCCTTTGCAAGCGACATGGGTTTTCCTTTCTTTGGGGCAGCACACGCCTAAGCTGTGCAGGAGGAACAACAAAGCTCGTGACCAAATATAAACTTTTGCTCTAATATAGGAGCGTGAACCTTTTTTTGCCTGAAAAACAGTTGGAAGCATGGGCGACGGAAGACAGGGTGGATTTAAGTGACGGACAACTCATGGTGCAAGGAGAGTCTAGACGCTTTCCTTTGGTTCCAGCGGTGCATTTTGTTCGTCTGGAGAGCGGTGAGGACGAGAAGGCCCTCGTGGGACGCGTGAAGACGATGGCGCAGCTTGACGAGCTGGAGGCCGAACAGCTGATGGCTTCTTCTGCTATTATTGGTGAAACAGCTTATTGTGTACAACCCGGCTACATTATAACCCTTCAGTTTGCGCAAAAAACAGAACAAGCACGCCCAAACTCCTCAGAAGCGGATTTGCTCGCCGCTTTTATTCTTGACAAGCTATAGAAGAGTGCAAAAAGAAGGCGACCACACGAAGAAAAACGAAAATAAGTTTTGAACAAAAGGCCGCCACAAACATGAACAGAGAAAATTGATAAGAAAAATTGAGGGCCATAGGGCGGCCATATGGAAGAGCGGAGTGGCGCATTTTTTTCGTTAGCCCATGCATTGCGGAAAAAAACGGCGCGGGGTTTTGTGGGTGCATTCGAAATTCTTTTGTTAGTTGTTTACTTGAGTTTCCTTATTAGATTTTTTTGTTTGCAGATATGTTGAATTAAGAGGCGGTGCATTTTTTTCGCGTGCTCAGGGCTTGCGAGAAAAACGACACGAGATTTTCCTGGGTTGGCTTGGATTTCTTTTGGTCTTGGATTTGCATGCGTCTCCTGTATTTGCGAGGAGGGTACCGAGTGTCTTCGCCTATGGTTTTTAGAATTTCGGTTCTTGCTTTAGCTATAGCGACAACAGCTCAGGCTGAGTCGGAGCTTCCTGTGGAGTTTGAAGCGGCCTCCAAGCTGTTTGGCTTGAAGGGCAAGGGCTGTTCCAGTTGCCATACTATAGGCAATGGCGACAAGACGGGGCCTGATTTAAAAGAGATAACCCGGCGGAGAGAGAAGGCCTGGGTGAAGCGTTTTGTCAATGCGCCGGCCGAGGTTATTTCTTCTGGGGATGCTGTTGCGGTGGAGCTTGTCCAGAAGTTTAAAGGGCTGGAGATGGCTCCTCAAGATCTCGAAGAGTCCGAATTTGAGAGCCTATGGAGTTATTGGACCTATTGTGATGGGTTGAAGGAGGCCTGCATCCCCTATGATGGCCCCAAGTGGGGGACGGATGCGACGCCTGAAGAGGTGGCGTTGGGGGCGGCGCTGTTTGAAGGGAGGGCAGGTTTGGAGAATGGGGGCCCTTCTTGTTTGGGTTGTCACCATGTACGGGGCATGTCCATTTGGGGAGGTGGCTCTGTAGGCCCGGATTTGACATTTGCTTATGCGCGGCTTGGAGAAAACAAGCTGGTGCCTGCTCTTGAAGAAATGTCGACGCCGATGATGAAGGCCCTCTATGGAAAAGCCCCTTTAACCCCCACGGAGCAATACCAAATAAAAGCCTTTTTGGCGGATGTTGCTCGTGATGGGAGCATATCCAACCTTGAAGGGACACACTTTTTATACCTGGGTCTGGAAGGCATGGGCCTTGTGGTTGGCCTGGCGCTCATCCTTTGGAGCCGGAAGCGAGGGAATGCATGAATCCTCTTGCCGAATTAACCCACCTTAGCCTGAAATATTTCCCGTTGTTTTCATTGTTTTTGCTCGCAGGCTCCTTGCTGGTGCGCTTTTCTGTGAAGCGGCCTGCGGCTGTTGCCCCTCCCTCCCTGGAGGCGCTGCCGGCACAAATGCAGCCACAACAAGCCCCCTTTGTTTCTGAGCTTGCCTTGGTATTTGGTTTGCTGGGCATTGTGTTGTTGCATGTTGTTTCTGCCTTATATGTGGTGGCGCCACGTCTTTTCCCCCCGCTGCTTTTGGGTTTTTGGGAGCTGGTTTTTCTTTCAGCTTGGGTAGGGCTGGTTTTTGGGGCTTTGGAGAAAGTGCTTTTGAGGGCAAAAGCTTGGCGAGCGGGGGATAGGGCTCAAGCGAGGCCCGCCTCTTATTATGCGCTGCTTGCTTTGACGGGTTTGTCAGGCATAGGCATGGCTGTCAGTTGCCGTTGGAGCTCAACTTGGCTTGGGTCCGCGTGGAAGTCCTGGTTTGTTGCTGCGGTGGACTTTGGGCCGGATGCTGCAGCTGCGCCGGGGGTGTTGTTTGCAATGCCTTTGGCGGCACCCACGTGTTTGTTGTTGGTGGTTTGTTGCTGTGTGGTTTGGCCAGCGTCAGGCTTAAGTGTGGGTGAAGTTTTTCCTTTTCGTTCGGTGTTGAAGCGTCTGCGACAGGGCGAAGCGACGACTTCGTCGGGAGCTTAACCATGAGGTTGCGAATTTCGAGTTTAACGCTTGCGGTGGGAGCTGTCGCTGTTTGCGCATGCTCAGGCCCGCTGAATAACCAGCAGGGCTATATGCCAGAGCAGCCCATTGCCTATTCGCATGCTTTGCATGCAGGGCTTTATGAGATGGACTGCCAATATTGCCATTTCGGCGCGGAGAAAAGCCGCCATGCGGGAGTCCCCCCTTCCAGTGTTTGTATGAATTGTCATTCCCAAGTGAAAATGGGCTCGCTGGAGATTCAAAAACTGGCAAGCTATGTTGAAAACAACCAGCCCATACCTTGGGTGCGCGTACACCGCCTGCCGGACCATGCTTTTTTTGACCACTCCAGCCATGTTGTGGCGGGTGGACTTATTTGTCAGGAATGCCACGGCCCAGTGGAGACGATGGTACGCGTTTGGCAGCAAGAAACCATGACGATGGGGTGGTGTTTGGATTGTCATCGAAAAACACTCCAGGAGAAGAAGCCAGCGCCTGTGCCTTTGGCTTGGATGGAACCGGGGACCAAGCCTGTCCAAAGAGAACTTAACCCACCCACAGACTGTTCTGCCTGCCATCGTTAGAGAGAGGGACCCATGTCCAATTTGAATGAACCCAAACCACGTTTATGGCAAAGCCTTTCCGAATATTCAGGGGATGGGGAGGTTGAAAAAGAGAAGGGCAATGAGTTTGCACAAGAGTTGCCCGTGGGGATATCGGCAACCCCTGTTGAGCAAAGCTCCAGGCGCGACTTTTTTAAACTCATGGGCTTGTCGGGTGCAGCTGTGCTTGCCGCTTGCCAGCGCGGGCCTGAGCAACAAATTCTTCCCTTCACACAGAAGCCGGATGAATTAACCCCTGGCGCCTCCCTTTGGTATGCCTCCGTATGTGGCGCTTGTTCTGCGCAATGTGGCCTTCTTGCGAAGTCACGCGATGGGCGCCCCATTAAAATGGAGGGAAATGCTCAGCACCCCGTTTCTCAGGGTGCTTTATGTGCCACAGGACAGGCTGCTGTGTTGGGGCTTTATGATGCGAACCGGGCGCGTGGCCCTTCTCAACCCCCGTGGACCATTTCCTGGGGAGAGGTGGACAGTTTAACGGCTGAAGCCCTCAAGAAAGCTGAGGCTGAAGGCAAAGCCATCCGCGTCATATTGCCTTGGTGCACAGGGCCATCCGAAGAAGCGGCTTTGGCCAGGTTTTTGCGGAAATACCCATTGGCCAAAGCGGTTCGCTATGATGCGAGTGGCGAGCTGGATGCCCTGGCCAGAGCGACCGAAGTATTGTTTGGCTCCAGGCAACTTCCTGAGTTTCTCATAGACCAAGCCCGATGTGTGGTTTCTTTTGGGGCGGACTTTTTAGGCTCTTGGCTGTCTCCGGTGGGGTTTTCGCGCCAATATGCGAAGGCCAGGGACATAGAAGGCAAGAAGGACACAGAAAGCCAGAAGTGCATGGCAGGCCAGAAGTGCATAGCAAGCGAAGAAGAGCGCCGATCCATGTTGCGCCACATTCAAGTGGAGTCTACGCTTTCTTTAACGGGTGCATGCGCGGACATCCGCTATGCCATCAAACCCTCGGCAATGCTTCCTGTGCTGGCCGCTTTGCTGCGCAAGTTGGCGCCCACATCCGTGTCAGAGCCCGTCGTTCAAGCGGCGCTTTCCCCGCTCGACACCCAGTTGCCCGCCGGGTTTTCAGACAAAAAGCTGGCGCGTTTGGTTTCGGAGCTCAAAGCAGCCGGCCCCAAGGCTCTTGTCCTCTATGGGGGTGATGAGCCGGGCGTTCAGCTTTTGGCCTTGCTTTGCAATTTGGCGCTTCAAAACTCGGGCATAACTGTTCGTTTTGGCACTGCCCGCAAGTTGGATGACAAGGCGTTGTTGTTTGATGAGTTTTTGGCAGAGTTGGCGGCCAAGAAGGTGGGGGCAGCTCTTTTCCTTGGCGTCAACCCTGTTTATGCCCATCCTCAAGGGGCTCAGCTTGGCGAGTCGTTGAAAGGCCTTTTTTCCCTCTCAACGGCAGATCGCCTGGACGAAACAGCTTCCTTATGCAGCGTGCACGCACCGGAAAGCCACTGGCTGGAATCCTGGTCTGACGCACAGCCTTTGCATGGCACATGGGCCGTTTCTCAACCTCTTATTTCTCCGCTTTTTGATACGCGAAGCCGCATTGCCTCTTTGTTGGCTTGGGCGGGAGAGCCCAAAAGCGACTATGAATTTGTGCGCTCATTCTGGGAGAAGGAAATTTATCCAGGCAACACAGCTCCTTTCCAGCTCTTCTGGGAAGAGGTGTTGCGCAGGGGCATATGGCATAAAAGCAAAGCGTCCAAGTCGCTTCCGTCCATGGAAGCAGCCCATGTTTCCAAACTGGAGGAGTTGGTTCGTCTCTCGAAGGTTTCGCCTTCTCCTACAGAGCTTTTGGTGCACCCTTCGCTCTATTTGCGCAATGGAGAGCACGCCAACAATGCTTGGCTGCAAGAGTTGCCTGATGCACTCAGCAAAACCGTATGGACGAATTATGCTGCGGTGGGCAAAACTCAAGCAGAGGAGTGGGGTGTCCGCGACGGCGACGAGATAAAATTGCAGGTAGAAGGTCGTTTTGTCCATATTCCAGTGCTTTGTCTTCCCGGAGTTCCCCACGGTGTTGTGGCGGTTTCTGCGGGATATGGTCGAACATCCGCAGGCAAGGTGGGCAACAACCTGGGTGCCAACATTGCTCCGCTGGCCATTGCTTCGCTATCGGCAACACGTCGAGCAGGTGCTGCTGTTGATGTCAGCAAGACGGGGGCACACAAGGAGCTGGCGCGAAGCCAGACGTATAGCGAAAAGTTGGATCCGCTTGGGAAAGATCGCATGCTGGTGCGCTCCATGGAGGTGGATCAGTTTTTTAAAAATCCATCCAAAGTCCACGAGGGGGCGACGCACGAGTTGAAAACAGGCGGGCTTCCAGACAGCATATGGTCGGGGCACAAATATGAGGGGCACCGCTGGGGGATGGTGGTGGACTTAAACGCATGCACAGGTTGTGGTGCCTGTGTTGTGTCCTGTCAGGCAGAAAACAACATTCCTGTTGTAGGCGAGCGTGAAGTCAAAATCCGACGTGAAATGTCATGGATGCGGATTGACCGTTATTTTGGGGGAGATCCTGAAGCTCCCGAGGTATTTTTCCAGCCGATGATGTGTTGGCATTGTGAGAATGCGCCTTGTGAGACAGTTTGCCCTGTTTTGGCAACGGTGCACTCGAGTGAGGGTTTAAACCAGCAAGTATATAACCGCTGTGTGGGGACGCGTTATTGTGCCAACAACTGTCCGCCCAAAGTGCGACGTTTCAACTGGTTTACATATAAGCATGAAGATGCTTTGGAGCGCATGGTGCTCAACCCTGACGTAGCCATCCGTTCCCGCGGTGTCATGGAGAAATGCTCTATGTGTGTGCAGCGAATTTATGAGGGGAAAGCCCTGGCGAACAACCAAGGGCGCACCCTCAAGGATGGGGAGGTGTTGACAGCTTGTCAACAGACATGCCCGGCCCAGGCCATTTATTTTGGTGATTTGAACGATAAAAACTCAAAAGTTTCTCAAATGGCAGAACGTGAACGCAGTTACAAACTACTTACGGAATTGAACATTGGGCCTGTTGTTTCCTATATGGCCAAGGTGACAAACCGTGGTGCAGGAGGCAAAGATGAGTGAAGCACAAGTCTCCCCATTGCGCACGCCGCTGGTGACAGCTGAACGAACGTTGTCGCAAGTTACCGATGACATTGTCACGCCGTTAATTCAGCGTCCCACTGTGCGGTGGTGGTTGGCTTTCCTTGTTTCCTTTGCTGTGCTTGGCATTGGTTTTGGGATGGTGGCCTACCAGATTGCCACAGGTATAGGCACATGGGGGTTGAACAAGACGGTAGGGTGGGCTTTTGACATTACCAACTTTGTTTTTTGGGTAGGCATAGGCCATGCTGGGACGTTAATTTCGGCCATTTTGTTTTTGTTCAGGCAGAAGTGGCGCACCTCCATCAACCGAGCTGCGGAAGCGATGACTTTGTTTGCCGTCATGTGCGCGGCCATTTTCCCGTTAATTCACGCAGGGCGCCCTTGGTTGATTTATTGGATGTTCCCCTATCCCAACAGCCGCGGCAGCCTCTGGGTGAATTTCCGCTCTCCCTTGCTTTGGGACGTATTCGCCATCAGCACCTATTTCACCGTATCAGCCGTTTTCTGGTACATCGGCTTAATGCCGGACATGGCGACCATCCGCGACCGTCTGGCTGGACTTCGAAAGAAGATATTTGGTTTTCTGTCATTTGGTTGGAACGGCTCCAGCCGCATTTGGTCGCGTTATGAAACGCTCTATTTGTTGCTTGCGGGCTTGGCCACGCCCTTGGTGCTTTCTGTGCACACCATTGTGTCCATGGACTTTGCCACCTCGCTTGTGCCGGGCTGGCACGCCACCATTTTCCCACCTTATTTTGTTGCGGGGGCGGTGTTTTCAGGTTTTGCGATGGTGTTGACGTTGATGATTATTACGCGGGTGGTGCTCAAGCTCGAGCATTTCATCACCATCCACCATATTGAGAACATGAATAAAATCATCATCGTCACGGGGGGGATTGTGGGGCTTTCCTATGCCACCGAATTTTTCATGGCCTGGTATTCCGGCAGCCCCTGGGAGCGTTTTGCTTTCATTAACCGGGCCTTTGGTCCCTATGCCTGGTCCTATTGGATTATGTTTTCCTGCAACGTTGTTTCGCCGATGTTGTTTTATTTCAAAAAAATAAGAACGTCCATTGTGGCGACTTTCATTCTCTCCATTGTCGTCAACATAGGCATGTGGTTTGAGCGTTTCGTCATTATTGTCACCTCGTTGCACCGTGACTTTTTGCCCTCGAGTTGGGCGATGTATAAGCCCACCGTTATAGAAGTGGGCACTTTTATAGGCACCTTCGGGTTGTTTTTTACGCTTTTTTTGTTGTTCGTCCGTTTCCTTCCCGTGGTTTCCATTGGTGAGGTGAAAGCGGTGAACAGCTTTGCAAAACGCAAAAATGCACACCACGCAGAGCATGAGGTGAAAGCATGAGCAAAGTCCGAACAGTGGGTTGGTTTGAGCAAGAAGCTCAAATTCTTAATGCGACGAAGGCTGCTCGAAAAGCGGGGTTGAAGGTGGTGGATGTTTATACGCCTTATGCGGTGCATGGTTTGGATGAGGCCATGGGGCTTAAGCCTTCAAAGCTCACCTGGGTATGTTTGCTGGCAGCTTTGGGAGGTGGTGGCGGCATGTTTTCGCTGATGCTCTATACCTCTGCCATTGCATGGCCTCTGAATGTGGGCGGCAAGCCCTTTGTTTCGGCGCCTGCCTTCATTCCCGTCACTTTTGAAGCGGCCGTGTTATCTGCGGCTTTAATGAGTGTTTTTGCTTTCTTTGTGCGCTCGAAGCTTTTTCCAGGAAAAAAGGTGGTTCCCTTGGAGCGTGTGACGGACGATCGTTTTGCTTTGGAGTTGTTGGCTGAACCGGAGCAGGCTCGGCATTTTCTTCAAGCGCAAGGTGCCGTTGTTGTCCAGGAGGTGCCATGAGAATTCCCGGAATATGTTATTGGGCATGTTGTCTGGCTTTTCTGGGCTTGGCTTGTGAGCAAGAGGTTTCAAAGCCCAATTATGAATATTCGCCCGACATGGCCTATTCCCTCGCCTATGAGTCATTTTCAGCCAACCCCCATTTTCCGGATGGAAAAACGTTGCGGCCCCCGCCTCAGGGGACAGTCCCCCGAGGCCATCAGCCGTTCCCCTATGTTTTAACAACCCCAGAAGAAGCTTTGCGTGCAGGCGTGGAGATGGTGGATCCGCTGCCCCAAAACGCTGAAGCGAACGCGCAAATTCTTGAGCGAGGCACGGTGTTATTTACGCGCCTGTGCATTCCCTGCCATGCGATGGATTTGCAAGGTGGAGGGCTTATGACACGTGTGTTTTCGCGTCCGCCTTCTTTGCTTGCGAGCAATGCGCGCAACATGAAAGACGGGCAGCTTTTCCACGTTATTACGTTGGGGCAAGGCTCCATGCATGGCTATGGGCAGCAGATTTCGCAAAAAGACAGGTGGAAAATAATTCGTTACATCCGTGCATTCCAAGCTTCAAGTCCGACGGTTGTGTTGCCGGCCGAGACGAGTGAGAATGTAGACACTCCTTCCCAGGGGGCCTTATGACGAGCGCAGGAAAGACGGCCAAAACACAAATGGTGGCTTTGCTAATGGCCGGTTTAGGGTTGGGAGGGCTTGTTGTTGCCATGCTTAAAGAGCCGCTATGGGGCTATACCAATTTTTTGGTTTGTGCTTTTTTCTTTGTCACCTTGGCTGCGGGGGGCTTGGTTTTGCTGGCTTTGAACACGGTGGCCAAAGCGGGTTGGCACATTGTTTTAAAGCGCGTATTTGAGGGTTATGCTGCTTTGTTGCCCATGGGTGCGCTGCTGATTTTGCTGACACTGGTTAACCTGTTGAGTGGCAGCGGCTCCATTTATGAGTGGGCGCGGCCGGGGGTGATGGATCACGACTCACCGCTGTATGATCATCTTCTGCACGAGAAAGTCGCCTATTTAAATACGCCATTCTATATCACCCGCATGCTGGTGGCGTTGGCGCTGTGGCTCTTATTCTCTTTTCGCTTGCGCCGTCTTTCCTTGGCTCAGGACAAAGACAATTTGCTTGAGCGCACCCACCAGTCGGTGCGTTGGTCCACAGGCTTTTTGGTATGTTTTGCTTTGACGTTTTCCATGGCTTCCTTCGACTGGATTATGGGGCTGGAAGCGCATTGGTTCAGCACTGTTTTTGGAATGTATAATATTGCGGGCCTCCTTTCCTCTTCGGTGGCGGCCATTGTGTTGACGTGCATACTTTTAAGCAAGGCGGGCTTGCTTCCGGAGTTTCGCATTCCCCATGTGCATGACTTGGCCAAGCTTTTGTTTGCTTTCTGCACTTTCTGGGCCTATTTGTGGTTTTGCCAGTTTATGCTCATTTGGTATGGCAACCTCCCCGAGGAAACCATTTATTTTGTTCGCCGCTGGCATGGAGGCTGGCAGCCCATTTTCTATTTGAATTTTGCACTCAACTGGGTGCTTCCTTTCTTTTTGCTGTTGCCCCGCCCCCTCAAGCGCAACCCCAACTACGTTGCCATGGTTGCCTTGCTCGTATTGTTAGGTCGCTGGGTAGACATTTATTTAATGGTGACCCCCTACAATTTCTCTTCACCCCCTATAGGCTGGGTTGAAGTTTCGGCCCTTTTGGGTTTTGTGGGCTTGTTTGTTTTTTGCCTGCAAAGAAAATTCCGGAAAGTGCCGCTCATTTCCAAAAACGACCCTTATCTCCAAGAAAGTTTGAACCTACATTAGAATAGGTTTCAGAAGGGATTTGGCCAAGCCCATGGCTTGCGAAAAAATTGCGCAAGCCAAACCCTAAAACAGGCGGTTTACGAAAAAAATGCGCCTTCAAAAAAGGCGCAGGAGCTATTGGCCGGGCTTTGGGGAAGCGGGCTTTGGGTGGGGAAGCGTTTTTATTAAGCATAAGAAGGGGGGCCCTGAAAGTGCAACAAAATGTTTGAGGGGTGTTCATAGGAGTTTACTCATGGGGCCCCTGGCTTTTGAATTGCATCTGTTGAGCTTCTAAAAAAATGGATTGGTAATAAAAGGATAATAGGCACGCCATTCGCAATAGAAATAGCTAATGGCAGCCTCGCTTCATTTAACCCAGGTTAACCACAAGCTAAGAGTTTGCATTCATTGTGGTAGCCCTGTCCCCCTTAGCGCAAAAAATGCGCAGTTTTGTTGTATGGGGTGTGAAGCGGTCTATCAAATTTTGCACACGGAGGAGCTTTCTCTTTTTTATAGCCTGGCTGACGGACAAATTCCGCCTGCGGCTGTTCCTTCAAAGCAGCTACGCAGCCATACGTGGTTGGAGCCTTTGTTGGAGAAGGCGACGCAAGGGGAGGGTTTGTTGTGCTCCATGGAGTTGGACGTGCAGGGCATTCATTGCACGGCTTGTGTATGGTTGCTGAACGAGTTGTTTCGCAGGCAAGAGGGCGGGAGAAAAATTGTTGTCAACCCAGCCTTGGGCAAAGTCCAGCTTGTTTGGGCCCGTGGCCTATTCAACATATATGCGTGGATAAAATCCGTAGAGCGTTTTGGCTATCAATTTGGAGCGCCTCATAAGCAGCCGGAGGGGTTTTCAACGGGTTTTTTCCGTTTAGGCGTGTGCATCAGCATTTCGATGAATGTCATGCTGTTTTCAGCGGCCTTTTATTTTGGCATGTCCCCGGCAGATGGCATGTTGTTTCAAGTTTTCACCTACCTCTGCATGGGTTTGACAAGCATTGTGGTTTTCTATGGGGGGTGGCCTTTTTTCCACTCTGCCCTGGCGAGTTTGCGCACGAGGCTTTTGCATTTAGATGTGCCCATTGCCCTGGGCATTGTGTTGTCTTATTCCGTTTCTGTGGTGCAGTTTAGCCAGGGGCGGGGCGATATAGCATACCTGGACACCCTCAACATTTTCGTAACCTTGATGTTGACAGGGCGTTGGTTGCGGCAGCGTGTTTTGGAGAAAAACAAGCGTTTTCTTTTAGAGGATGGAGGCTCTGAGGGTTTTTGGGTGAGGGTGAAGACGAAGGAAGCCATTCATCTGGTGCGTGCGCCGGAAATTCGGAAAGCGGATACGCTTTTGGTGGCGCCGGGGGATGTTATTCCTGTCAACCTTTCTTTGTTGTCAGGGCCGGCTGAGGTTTCGACGGATTGGATAACAGGGGAGTTGGAGCCGCAGCACCTCTCTCAAGGTGACATGGCCATGGCGGGCAGCATCAACGCTGGAAAAACGGCTTTGCTTGGGCGGGCTTTGACAGATTTTGCGGATTCTCCATTGGTGCCTTTGCTGAGGCAAGTCTCGCCGAGCAAGGGAGGCTATTCTCATTTGATGTTTTGGAACCAGCTGTCCCGCGCATGGGTGGTGGGGGTTTTGGTGGTTGCCTCGTTGGGTTTTCTCCTGTGGATGGGGGCAGGTTTTGACAAGGCCATTAATGTTGCGGTTGCTTTGCTTGTTGTGACGTGTCCGTGCGCGCTGGGGATAACCATCCCCTTGGCATATGAGCTCACGCAATCCGCGCTGAAGCGGCACGGTTTTTATATACGCAGTGGAGATTTGCTTGACCGGTTGACTCAAGTGAAAAAAGTTCTGTTTGACAAAACGGGAACGCTGACTTTGGGTCGCTTGGAATTAAAAAATCCGCAAAAGCTTTGGCAGATGAGCGCAGAAGCGCGGCATGTGCTTTATAATTTGGTTTCCCGATCGAGCCACCCTGTCAGCATGTGCATTGCGGCTGCGTTTGAAGGGATGGACGTTGGTTTCGATCTCAACGCGACGGTATATGAGGAGCCGGGCAAAGGCGTGGAGTGGCAGCGCGGAGAAGCGTGCTGGCGTTTAGGACGTTCTTCCTGGGCAGTGCCCTCCTCCACGCAAGAGAGGACGACGGTTTTGTCGCGCAATGGCGAAGAAGTGGCCTTATTAGAAACGGCGGAGCTTTTGCGTGCGGATGCTGCGCATGAAGTTGAAGCACTGCGAAAGCAAGGGGTGGAGCTCTGGGTTATTTCGGGAGATGGCCTGAACCGGACTTCTTCATTGGCGGACAGGTTGGGCATTTCGCATTCGCATGTTTTGGCAAGTCAAACCCCACAGCAGAAGGCTGAAGCGGTGGAACGTATTGACGCCATGGACAGTTTATATTTGGGAGATGGCGTCAATGACTCCATGGCATTTGAGAAGGCCTGGTGTGCAGGGGCTGTGGCCATTGATCGCCCTGTTATGCCTGGGAAGTCCGATTTTTTTCTCGTCAGTGCGGGTGTGTTGGGCATTGGCTCTGCGTTGACTTCAGCGAGGGCTTTGCGGCGGTTGACGAAAAAAATTCTCGGGCTTTCTTTGGTTTATAATGTTGCCGCGGTGGTGGTGGGGTTGTTTGGGCATATGACGCCCGTTTGGGCCGCCATCAGCATGCCTATTTCTTCTTTGGGGTTAATTTTCTTCTGTGTTTTTTCGCTTCGTGGTTCCCAAAGCAAGAGAGCGGCAAATGGTTTTTGGCGAGCACAGGAGGTGCAGTTGTGAATATTTTGCTTTTGCAGATTTTTGTGAGTTTGGTTCTCGTCATTGGAGGGCTTGTTTTATTTTTTTATTCGGTTCGCCAAAAAGACTTTGAGCATTTTGACAGGATGGCCCTGTTCCCACTGGAGAAAGACAACTTGGAAAAAGACAATGAGTCCCCGCCGGTTATTCCGGCATTGCCTTCAAAATCGGAGGAAAATTAATGCACACACAACGTATCGAATACGATGATGCCATTGTGAGGCGCTTTATTTGGGCGTCCATCACCTTTGGTGTTGTCGGTATGTTGGTTGGGGTTTTAGTTGCTTGCCAACTGGTTTGGCCTCAGCTGAACCTTGGAATCCCCTATACCGTATTTTCACGGTTGCGACCGCTGCATACAAACGCAGTCATTTTTGCCTTTGTGGGCAATATGATCTTTGCAGGTGTCTATTATTCCATTCAGCGTTTGTTTAAGGCACGGTTAGCTTCTGGCTTTTTATCCAATCTGCATTTTTGGGGTTGGCAAGCCATTATTGCGGCGGCTGCCATCACCTTGCCATTGGGGATTACGCAGGGCAAAGAATATGCGGAGCTGGAATGGCCCATTGACTTGGCTGTGGTTATCATTTGGGTGGTTTTCGCCCTCAACTTCTTTTGGACGATGGCCAAGCGCAACGAGAAGCAAATTTATGTTGCGGTTTGGTTTTATATTGCCACCATCGTCACCATTGCAGTGCTCTATATTACCAACAACCTGGCCCTGCCGGTGGCACTCACCAAGTCCTATTCCATCTATGCAGGTGTACAAGACGCCTTGGTCCAATGGTGGTATGGCCACAACGCCGTCGCCTTTTTCCTGACGACGCCCGTCTTGGGTATTATGTATTATTATCTCCCCAAGGCAGCGGAGCGTCCTGTCTATTCCTATCGCTTGTCCGTTGTGCACTTCTGGGCGCTCATTTTCATTTATATTTGGGCAGGCCCGCACCACTTGCTTTATACCTCGCTTCCTGACTGGGCACAGTCTTTGGGCATGTTGTTCAGCCTTATGCTGTGGGCGCCTTCTTGGGGCGGCATGTTGAACGGCCTTCTGACCCTGCGAGGTGCCTGGCACAAGCTGCGGGAAGATCCGGTTTTGAAGTTTCTTGTGGCCGGTGTCACTTTCTATGGAATGGCGACTTTTGAAGGTCCCTTGCTTTCCATTAAAACAGTGAACGGCCTTGCCCACTATACGGACTGGATTATTGGCCACGTACACTCGGGGGCCTTGGGTTGGAACGGTTTGATGGCGGCCGGCATGTTCTATTGGCTGGTGCCGAGGCTCTATGGAACGAAGCTGCATTCGGTGAAAGGGGCAGACTTGCATTTCTGGCTCGCCACCATTGGGATCGTTCTCTATATGGTTTCAATGTGGATTGCGGGCGTCACTCAAGGTTTGATGCTTCGAGCGCTAAGCCCTGATGGCTCCTTGCTTTATACCAATTTTGTTACCACATTGGCGAAGCTTGAAATTCCTTATATTGTCCGTGCAATGGGCGGTGCCATGTATTTGCTGGGGTTCTTTCTCATGTGTTGGAACCTTCTCAAAACGGCCTTGTCCGGCAAAGCCGTCACAACCACCGTGGAGGTTGTGGTTGCACCCAAAGCGTCTGCACCTGCGGGAGAAGGCTTGGTCGGAATTATCCTGGGCAGGCCCTTTGTTTTCTCGGGGCTTATTCTCGTCTTTGTCGTGGCCATCGGTTTTGTGACGAGTGCCATGGTTGCGATGGCTCTCATGGGCGCCATACTGTTGTTGGGCATATTTGCCTGGGTCGTCAACACGCGAGACAAGAAGGCGGGCAGAAAGTCATGGTTTGGCATTATTGAAGGGAATGCGCTTGCATTTACGACAATGACGCTGTTGGCTATTTTAATTGGAGGTGTGGCGGAGCTTTTGCCGACGCTGCTCATCCACCAAAAACTGCCCCAGGGTGAAGGCAAATATCAAACGCCATATACTGCGCTGGAGCTTCAGGGGAGAGATATTTATGTCCGGGAAGGTTGTTATCTTTGCCACTCACAACAAATAAGGCCCTTCTTGGCTGAAACGCTGCGCTATGGCGAGCATTCAAAGCTGGAAGAGTTTGTTTATGATCATCCATTCCAATGGGGATCTCGGCGGACAGGACCTGATTTACACCGAGAAGGAGGCAAGCAGGCGTCTTCTTGGCACTATAAACACATGTTGGATCCGCGTGAAATCAGTGCGGGCTCCAACATGCCGGCCTATCCCTGGTTGAAGACAAATCAGATCAACGTCAAGCTGGCTGAGAAAAAGCTACGTGCCATGCAGAAACTGGGTGTTCCCTATACGAATGCGCAGATAGATTATGCGGAGCTGGATCAGCAGACTCAAGCTGAGGCCGTCTTAAAAGGCATCCTGCTGGAAATTGTGGCAGGCCTGCAGGAGGCAAAGGATCTGGAGAGCTTAGATCTAGAAGCTCTAAAAGCTTTGGCCAAAACGGTGAGTGAGGACTCTTGGAATTGGGACAGCGAGCTTGTCGCGCTCATCGCCTATTTGCAAAAAATTGGGCGAAGTGAAGGTGTGAAATTTGATGCACCTTCCGCGAGAGTGGCTGCAACGCCTGCAGATGCTTCAGGAGGAGGGCTCTAAACATGTCCAGATATTTAGAAGGGATGATTGACGACTACACCAGCTTGCCATTGACGGGATTGCTCATTTTCATTGGGTTTTTCCTGGCTGTTGTGGTGACGGTCATGTTTGTTCACAAGAAGTCGGATTATGTACAAGTTGCTTCTTTACCCTTGCAAGATGATGGCGAGGTTCAACAATGAGTGAAAAAAATAGAGTTCACCACGTTTATGACGGGATTGAAGAAGAAGACAATCGCCTCCCCAACTGGTGGCTGGCCATTTTGTTTGGGACCATTGTGTTCGCTTTTGGATATTGGTTTGTTTATGAGACAACCCAAACCCTGCCAAGCCCCTTGGATGAATATGAGGGAGAAAGGAATGCTCTTGCAGCTCAACAAGCAAAACAAGCTGCAGATTCTCCCTTAAGCAATGAGTCTATCAAAAGCTTGGTTAACGATCCGGCCACTGTTGAGGCAGGCAAGAAAGTATTTGCCGGAGTTTGCGTTTCTTGCCATTCAGCCCAAGGACAGGGAGGGATTGGTCCAAACCTCACAGACAAATATTGGCTTCATGGTGCCGAGCCCATGGACATTATTAATGCTGTGGAGAATGGTTTCCCTGACAAAGGCATGGAAGCCTGGGGAGCTCGCCTGGGTCCTGAAAAGGTGAAACAAGTTGCGGTGTTTGTGGAGTCCATACGAAACACAAACGTGCCGGGGAAAGCGCCTCAAGGCGAGATTATCGCTGCTGAATAGCTCTTTCACCCTTCTTGTTGTTTTTCCAAAAGCGGCATGAAAACTCATGCCGCTTTTCATGCCCTGCCTTGTTAAAATTTAACCATGCGAAGCAAACCCCATGCGAAGCAAACCGGCGCAGACAACGCACACAATACATATAACACATACAAACAACATTTAACACATACAAACAACAATACATGCGGCGCATGAAACATATATAGCTGACAACATATTGAACACATGTAACAAATGCAGCACATGCAAGAAACAGCACAGGCCGAAATACATATAACCCACAGCCATAACCAACAGCCAACATATATGCAGGCATTATTCAGACACAGCATCTAGATATAACAGCATCCATACATATATGAAAAACATGGAGGTTTGAGAGCCCATGCCTGAAGAAGAAAAAGAATCAAAAATTATGTCTTCAATGCGGCCGGATGGTTCCCGCATTATGATCCGCACAGCCGACGTTAAAGGGCGTTATATTTTTTGGCGCAGAGTTGTGTTTGCTTTGTTGATTGGTTTTTATTTCGCAGCTCCGCTGATAAAAATTAATGGAAATCCAGCCGTATTTTTAGATGTCGCTCAGCGTCGGTTTTTTTTGTTTGGAAAAACCTTTAATGCGCAGGACTTTTGGATTGTTCTTCTTTTTGCGCTGACTTTTGTTTTTAGTCTTTTGTTGATAACAGCTTGGAGAGGAAGGGTGTGGTGTGGATGGACATGTCCGCAGGTGGTGTTTTTAGAGGCCTTGTTTCGTCCTGTTGAGCGGTGGGTGGATGGCTCCAGGGAGCAATGTCTGAAGGCTGCCGCCCAGCCAAGGAGTGTGGGCAAGGTTTTTAAATTTATCATCAAGCAAACGCTTTTTCTGTTGCTGGCTGCCTTGATTGCGCATGCTTCCGTTGCGTTTTTTGTATCCGTTCCCGTCTATATAGAGATGATCCGAGAAGGGCCCGCCGCGCATCTGAGCCCTTTTCTATGGACGGTTGCGTTGACTCTTTTGTTTTTCTTTAATTTTTCCTGGTTTCGCGAGCAATTTTGCGTGGTGCTTTGTCCCTATGGGCGCATGCAGTCCGTGCTGCACGATCAGGACTCTGTGGTTATTTCCTATGACTACAGCCGGGGTGAGCCCAGGGGAAAACTGGCCAAGCCCAAGCCTGGGGAGGAAGCGCCCAAGCAGGGCGACTGCATAGACTGCAAGCGGTGCATTTATGTATGCCCGACGGGAATAGACATCCGCAGCGGCCTCCAGATGGAGTGTTTGGCTTGTGCGCAATGCATAGATGCTTGCGATGAGGTTATGCAAAAACTCAAAAAGCCCAAAGGGCTTATTCGCCAGGCCTCTCAGCAGGAGCTCACGGTTGGGAAGCGGCGGTTTTTTCGTCCGCGCATTGTTATTTATGCGGTGGCGTTTTTGATTGCTTTTTCTGCGCTTGGTTTTTCTTTGGCCAGGCGTCAATCCTTCGAAGTCCAGGTTTCTCGTCCACCCGGTTTAGCGCCTTGGATAGCGGAAGGCTCCAAAATTTATAACCAATATAAATTGCACCTGGTGAGCAAGCAACCCGAAAAAACCCTCTATAAAGTGGAGGCAAGTTTTCTGGAAGGTGCGGATATTATTGTGGGACCTCCCCAGGCAGAAGTGGAGCCCTTTTCAGACATTCACATTCATATTCGTGTGGGTATTGAGCGTGAGCGTTTGAGAGAAATATTTTATGGGGAAGAAGGCCAGAGCCCCACCCTTCCTGAAGTGCAGATGAGGGTTTTAAACTTGCAAACGCAGGAGCTCAAAAAAACCAGCATCCGTTTTATTGCTCCTGGAAAATCCGCCTTGCAAGAAAAAGAGGGGAAGCCATAGCCATGCAAGCAGAACACCCGAGAAGAGCTCGCATTCTGGTTATAGATGACGAAGAGAATGCCCGCAAAGCTTTGCGTACCATTTTGCTTGAGGAGGGTTTTGATGTTGCAGAGGGTGCGGACGGAGAGGCCGGCTATCGCAAGCTTTTGGAGTTTGCCCCTGACGCGGTGTTGTGTGACGTGCGTATGCCGCATTTAGATGGCATTTCCCTGCTTCGGCGTTGCCGTTCCGAGGGGGTGGATGCGCATTTTATTATGATGACGGCATTTGGCAGTGTGCAGGCGGCGGTTGAGGCGATGCGTGAGGGGGCTGAAAACTACCTCATTAAGCCTTTGGATGTGAATACGGTTTTGGTTGTCCTCGAGAAAGCCCTGGAGAAGCGTGCTTTGCTCAGAGACAGGAGTTTGTTGCGAGAGCGTTTGCAAGAGCGTTTTCGCTTCAAACACATTGTTGGAGACAGTCCGGAATTGCGCTCCGTATTTGAGATTGTTCGCCGAGCGGCACCTACGCGGGCGACGGTGCTTATTTTGGGAGAATCCGGAACGGGCAAGGAGTTGGTAGCCCATGCCATCCACGAAGAATCACCTCGCTGCGAAAAACCCTTTGTGAAAGTCAACTGCGCGGCCTTGTCCGAAACCTTGTTGGAGAGCGAGTTGTTTGGACACGAGAAGGGGAGTTTTACGGGAGCCCTTGGGCGCAGAGAAGGCCGGTTTGAGTTGGCTCATGATGGCACTTTGTTTTTGGATGAGATTGGGGATGTTTCTCCTGCGCTGCAAATTAAGTTGCTTCGGGTTTTGCAGCAACAAGAGTTTGAGCGTGTCGGCGGCATGCAAACCCTCAAGGTGGATGTTCGCATTGTTGCGGCCACCAACAAAAATTTGGCCGAGGAAGTACGTCAGGGGAAATTTCGGGAAGACTTGTTCTATCGCCTGAATGTTGTGGCCGTCACTTTGCCTCCCTTGCGAAGCCGCAAGTCAGACATACCCGAGTTGGTGAGCCATTTTGTCGAAAAATTTTCACAGCTATATGGCAAGACAATTAAGGGCATTTCTTCGGCAGCGCTGAACAGTTTGCTTGCTTATGATTGGCCTGGAAACGTGCGTGAGCTGGGAAATGTTATAGAGCGTGCGGCGGTGTTGGCAAGCAACCATGCGGAAATTGGTTTGGACGATCTACCTCCGACTTTGCGTGGCCCCAACAGGCCCATGGGAGAAGCAGGAGGGGGCGCTTTCATTCCCGGCGCAACGCTTTATGAGATTGAGCGGGAAGCCATTCTGGGAACACTCAAAATGGTCGGCGGCTCAACCGCAAGGGCGGCAGAAATTTTGGGGATCAGCGTTCGCAAAATACAATACCGGCTCAAAGAATATGCTGCCAAACCTCAAGAAAAAATATTGTCCAGAGCAGTTTAGGTTTGAATGGAGCCCTTCATGAGACGAGCTAAAGCTCGCCTCCACTGAAAC
The DNA here is from genome assembly GCA_009782175.1 of Cystobacterineae bacterium. Classification (GTDB taxonomy): domain Bacteria; phylum Myxococcota; class Myxococcia; order Myxococcales; family Myxococcaceae; genus WRKR01. The sequence continues at coordinate 7,200 of WRKR01000002.1, read as the reverse complement.
CAGTGTGTAGACTTGAAATAACTCTAGAGCGGTTTAGAATGCTCTAATTGAAGCTTGGAGTTTTCTAACTGAAGCTTGGAATTGTCCAACTGAAGTTTGGGCAAGCTGACAAAAAAACAAGCCCCGCCCAAAGAAGAAGCGCGCACTTGGATGTGGCCTCCATGCTGCGTCACAATGGCATGTGAAATGGGCAAGCCAAGCCCCGAGCCCTGAGCTTTGGTGGTGAAGAATGGCTCAAAAATTCTGTCTTCTTCATTGGGAGGGACACTGGCTCCGCTGTCGTCAATGGAAACAATGGCCAGGTTTTCCTCAGAGGGCATGGTTAACAGACGAACAGTCCCCCCCTGGGGTGTTGCATCCAAAGCGTTGAGTGTTAAATTCATAAACACTTGATAGAGTTGATCCTCATCCCCCAATACGGAAATGGCCACACAAGAAAACTCAAGGGCAATGTTGCGTTTTTGTGCTTCGGGTTGCAGCAGGGCAATGACGCGTCCGACGACTTTGTCCAGCCTCAGGGGTTGTTTCTCAAGGTTGTTGGGACGCGCAAACTGCATGAAGCCGTCGAGGATACGCTCCAAGCGGCGGATTTCGTCTTTGACCAGCAGCAGAGGCTCATGAAGAGCGGCCCGCTTGCCTTTGGGGAGTTTTTGAATGCGGCGCTCCAGCACAGCCAATTGCAAGGCGGCGCCATTTAAGGGGTTGCGGATTTCATGCGAAAGGCCAGCGGTGAGCGTTCCAACGGCAGCCAGTTTTTCTGCTGTTTGCGCCCGTTTGGCCAGTTGTCTCTTTTCTTCTTGAGCGCGCACGTGGCGCGAGGCGGTTTCAACAGCGGAGAGCAACTCCTGGGTTGCACAGGGTTTGACCAAATAGGCCCAAGCTCCTGCGCGCACAGCTTGAGCTGCGGACTCAATGGAGGCGAAACCGGTGAGCAAAATAATTTCCGCATGTGGATTTTGTTGTTTGAGCTCACGCGCCAACGCCGTCCCATCACCATCCGGGAGCATGAGATCGACCAAAGCAATGTCCATCCACTCTTTGCTGATTTTGAGGGCTTCCAGGCAAGTGTCCGCGCAGCGCACGGAATAACCCAGCTCATGGAGTATACCTTTGAGGTTGTTGACCAGGGAAGGGTTGTCCTCCACCAATAAAATTCTCACATTCATTGGACAAGGGAGGGCGAGAGGGGAAGGGCACGAAGCAAGTGGACCACAAAAGAGGAGCCCCCCCAACGGCTTTGCTGAAGGGAAATGCTGCCTCCATGCCTTTCCAGAATGGTTTTGGCCAGAGCCAAACCCAAGCCTGTCCTTTCTGCATAGCCACTGACAAAAGGCTCAAAGAGGTGCGCACGCAAATGCTCATTAATGCCGGGCCCCGAGTCTTCGACGAAGACAGAAATCTGCTGTGGCCCAGGCTCTGCACGGACAAGCAAGTTGCCTTTCCCCTCCATGGCACGCAGAGCATTTTCAAAAAGGTTTTTCCAAACCCACCCCAGTTGCGTAGGCTCCGCTTGCACCACCCCCAGGCCATGCAGCCCTTCTGCCTGCACCTGAAGCTCCTCATGCCTGGGCAAAGCGGCCAATGCTTTTTCCAGGGTGAGGCTCAGCAGACAGGTTTTGGGTGCTTTGGGCTCTTCCCATGCCAGCATGCGGATTTGGTACAAGGTTTCCAGCAAAGAGGCCAACTGCGTTTGCAGTTGCGCCAAAGGCTCCATGGCCGCGGGGGGCCCCTGTGCGGAAAGCAAATGTTGCAGGCGAAAGGCCGAGGTTTCGGCAATGGCCAGAGGGTTGGCAATTTCATGCAGCAAGAAGGCAAAGTGTTTGCCCAGAAAAGCCAGGTGGGAAGAGGCCTTGTCCGCCTGCATTTGGCAAAACAAACCTTGCAATGCAAAAGCAAGTGCCAGCAAAAATGCGTCGGCTTCCGTGGAGGCGAGAGGGTTTTTCTCAAGCAAGCTTGCTCGCAAAGTAGGCAACAGAGGCCATAGCAGCTGGGGCTTAAGCTGCTGCTTGCAGAGGAAGTGGGCCAGACGCTCCATGTCTATTAAAGCGTCCGCAAGGAGGTTGGCTTTGGCTTGCTCAATGGCTTTTGCCAGTGCTTGAGCACTCAATGCAGGGCAGAGGGTGGCAAGGAGCTTCTCATGGCCTGTCCACAGCGCTTGAGCCAGTGTTTCCGGAAGGCAGCTTTGCAGCAGCTTTTGGCTATGAGAAGTTAAAACCATGGTTTAGGCACAGCCTAGCAAGTTTGGGTGCAGAGCCAAAGCGCGGTGTTTTTAAAGCAGGCGTATTTTGGATATACAAAACCCATATGCGTTTTTCAGGAAAGCAATGGAAAGCATGCTGGCTGGTGTTGGGCGTGGTATTAATGGCAAGCAAGCCCACAGGTTGGGGCATTAATGCCCAACGCCTTATAGCGGATGCGCGGGCCCAGGTGGGGGTGACAAAGAGTTATGATCCGGCCTGGCGCAAGCTCAGCTACCCAGGGGGGGATGTTCCTTTGCAAACAGGCGTATGCACGGATGTTGTCATTCGCGCCCTGCGCCAACAGAAGGTGGATTTGCAACGTTTGGTACACGAGGACATGGTGGCCCATTTTTCACTCTATCCGAAGAATTGGGGGGCCAAAGAAGCCGACAGAAATATAGACCATCGCCGCGTTCCCAACCTGCAGACTTTTTTTAAACGCCAAGGTTTTGCCATTCCCCTAGGGAAACGCGCGGAGGATTTTTTGCCCGGAGATGTTGTGACATGGAACCTGGGCGGAGGCAGCAGTCACATCGGCATCGTCTCTGACAAAAAATCCCCCAACGGAACGCCGCTGATTATCCACAACATCGGCTTTGGCGTGCAGGAAGAAAACCTCCTCTTCCTGTTTCCAAGGACAGGACACTATCGCCTGCGCTGAAAATTGCAAAAACCCAAGCTTGCCCCAAAGGCTGCCTCAAACCCACAAGCGTGGGCCACAAACATGGGCCACAAGCGTGGGCCACAAACATGGGCGCCAACCCCAAGCCCAAGAGCCCCAAGCCCAAGAGAGGGTGTACATACATTTTCACACAGTTTAAAACTTTTCTATCAGTTTTGTAGGTGAAATCCTTATAATATAGGATAAGGTCGCCGTATATATTGAGGGTTTATTTCTTCTCTCACATTTTTCGCACAATTTTTGCAAAGGCAGTTTAAAAAGCCATGAAAATTTCATCATCTACCCCACCGCTCGCCATGCCGGAGCCTCGCCAAGCTGAAGCTTTGAAGCCCGCCGGCAACATACAGGCGAATATGCCTGCCTCCACAGCTTTGCCCGTCGATTGTTTTGAAGGGAGCGGGCCTGCCAAGCAAGCCATGGGGTTGGGGGGGGCAGCCACCGCGTCGGCCGCGCCGATGTCCGGTGGTCCGCCTATAGCCGGCATTGGGCCGGATGGGCAGCTGAAGCAGGCGGGTACAAGCATTGGCGTCCTTTCTGTTAATGTGCCTGAAGGTATGCCTTGGAAGGTGAGCTCCGACCAAGCTTGGGCTCAACCCTATGCTGTGGGCAACGCGCCGGGTACGGTTGAGGGCAGCGGACCAGACTTGGCAAACGTCATGTTTCGCGCGAATGCGGGCACAGAGCCGCGGGAGGCCACGCTGAGTTTTACTGGGCCCAACGGGGAATTGCTGGGTACTCAAAAGGTGGTACAACCGCCTGCCTCTTCTCCTTTGGAGATGGCGGCGCTGGGGGACTCTTATATGGCCGGCATAGGCGCCGGCAAGCATGACTCTACGGTAGAGTCTGTCGTCAAATATATGGGAAGCCCGAATGAATACAGCTACCCATATGTGGAGACGGACAAGACGGGCCGTACCGACAAAGCATGGGCACGCCTCTTGGAGGGAGACGCTCGCATTAATGTCAACATGGGAAGCCATTTCTTCGCTGAAACAGGGGGGACGACGGATGGGTTTGATCTACGTGGGGCGAAGAGTGAGCCCTCCATTAACACCCAGTTTGAAAACAACAAGGCTGCCCTCCTCAAAGCCGACGTTATGCTGTTGACAGCGGGCGGCAACGACGCCCTGTTTGGGGATTTGGCGAGGGCCGGAAATACGATAACGGGCGGCGACGCGAAGTTTGAAAAAGTCCTGAAGGAAGCCAACACGCTGCTTAAAGAAGGTTTGGCGCCCAAGTTGGAAACCACCTATAAGGCCGCGCTGGAAGCGGCCCCCAATGCCACCATTTATGTCAGCGGCTACCCCTTTTCGGACACCTCCCAGCAGTTTGGCGGCGTTCCGGCAAGCCGTGAGCCAGCCGTGAAGGACTATGTTAACAACCTCAACAGCACCATCCAAAGCACCATTGACAAGGTGAACGCCGAAAACCCCAACGGGCCACGGTTGGTATATATGCCCCCCATTGACGAGCCCTCCACACTCAATGCAATAAAGCTGGTTGGCGCAAGAGGGTTTAATTCTATGCAGTCCTTCCACCCGAACGCGCGAGGCAATGAGCTTTGGGCTCAACATGCCGCTGAATTCCTCCTGGGCAACAAATAACACACCAGAGCGTTTTTATACTTTGCCTCGGTTAAGCTGCTGTTATGCTGCCCGCTCCCCCCACGGAGGGGAAACCAAAACCAAAAACAAAAACACCCCCCCCCCTCTTAAAGTTTCAGGTGCAGCACCACTGCTTTGTGTGCGGCCTTGGCTTGCCTTAATACTTCCTCTAGCTTTTCCATGTGGGTACCCTCTAAGGTGGGCCACAGCATAAACCCCAAACTCCCCCAAAATGCTGCCAATGCATGGCGGGGCAAAAAGGCCTCTGTTGCTGTTGCCATGTTTGTGCGGGCAAGCAGCAATACCCAGGGCAAGTTTGCCGCCCCTGCTTGGCTTAGCACCTCAAAGCTTTCTTTGTATACGGGCCTTCTCTCTTCCAACACCACCACCACCTTGCCTGGGTGCTTTGAAAGCTTGCGCTCCTTCACCAGCTGCAGCGCATGTGCCAATGCCATGGGGCCGTGGCTTTTTTCAAAAAACGCGTGGAGCTGAGGCAAAGCATTGGCCTGCGAGGGTGGCAAAAAACCCAGTTGTTGCCCTGTCAGCAGCCGGTGGGGCAGGGCTAAGGCCTCTCTCTCAAACAGCAATACCTCATAGGGGGTGTGGAAAACGCGGTGCAGGGCTATGGTTAATTCCACGGCTGAAAAGGCTTCAGGTGGGGCGTTGCATGCGTGCATATGCTGTTTTAAGGCCATGCAAAACTCCGGCAAAACGGCGCTGCGGAGTTGGCGGATGGCCTTGGGGTATTCCAAGGCTTCCCACAACCTCAATGTTTTCGCTCCACAGCAAAGCGCGCAAGGCCTGCCAGGAGGCCTGGCTGCGGCTCTATGCAGTGCAGAGCGGCCAAGGCAATGTCCACCTGCTCCTGGGCCATGGCCTGGGCTTTCTCAAAGCCCAACACGGCCGGAAATGTTGCACGGCCCGCCGCGGCGTCCGCACCCGTGGGCTTGCCCATGGCTTCCGGCGTTGCAATAACATCCAACAAGTCATCGGCAATTTGGAAGGCCAGCCCAACCGCTTCACCATAGGTTTCAGCGGCCTGCAGGGCTTGGGGGTTTTCAACGCTGTTGCCGCCCCCCTCGCCGCCGTTTTTGTTTGCCGCCACCACACCCATGCGGCAGGCGGCTTTTATGAGGGCCCCTGTTTTCATTTTGTGCAGGCGGAGCAAATAGCCCAACTCTGCCGGGCGGTTTTCATCCGTGTCCAACACCTGGCCACCTACCATACCCAGGGCCCCCGCCGCCATTGCCAACTCCTGGCATAGGCGCGCGCGTAGCTGGCTTTCTTCAATGCTGGGCTGGGCTGCCAAGGGCCCCGCAAGGGCCGCAAAGGCTTCTGTCAGCAAAGCGTCGCCGGCCAAAATGGCCATGGCCTCGCCATATACTTTGTGGTTGGTGGGGCGGCCGCGGCGCAACTCATCATCATCCATGCAGGGCAAGTCGTCATGTATAAGGGAGTAGCAGTGTACCATTTCAACGGCCATGGCTGCCTCATAGGCGCAGGGCAGCAAGGGCCCCAAGGCTTCGGCAAAACCCAGGCACAGCACGGGGCGCAAGCGTTTGCCGCCGTCAAGCAGGGAGTAGGCCATGCATTGGGCAAGGCGTTTGGGGGCGTGGCCAAGGCGTGTTTGCACATATTCCAAAAGCCGTGCTTCAATGGTTTGCCGCAATGCGTTTTGCTTTAACTCCCAGGGTTGTGTTTGCATGCTTTCCTTTGTGCTTTTAAAAAAACTCAGCCTGCCAAAAAGCCCAGCATAGCAAAAAACTCGGCATAGCAAAAAAACCTGTATACCCAAAAAATGCGGCATGGCTGTGTGGAGGGGGGGGTGCCCTGCCACTCCCTATTTCAGCCCTATTTTGCGTATGCGGTTATTGTCCGCCACATAGAGGTTGCCCTCTTTGTCTATGGCAATGCCGGAAGGAATATTAAACCGTGCAGCATTTGCTGGGCCGTCGGCAAAGCCTCCTTCTTCCTCCTCCCAGTCTATCTCCCCGCTTCCGGCAAAAGTGCTGACGAGCACTTCCGTGGGGCTGGCCATTTTGTCACCCTTTGGGGTGGCAGTGCTGCCAGCCGTCGTTCTGCAGGCAAGGCTGGCAAGGAGGCACAGCGAGAGGAAAGCGGGGCTGGTTTGTTTCTTAAAGGGGGCAAGTATTTTCATGGTGGAGTGTGCAGTGGTTTTTTAAGAGTGCCTTAAAGGCGGTGGCCCTCTCAAGGTTTTTAAAACAAAACTGTTTTCTTCGCTGTTGGTTTTGTTTTTATTTTTTTCCCTCCGTGGGGGGGGAGTCGCCTTCGGCGAAGGGTTTTTTCGCCCTCCCGGGCGGAGGTTGTTTTTCAGAGTGGGCCTGCGGCCCGGCTATTTTCGCCCTGCAGGCGCACCTTGCCTTCGGCAAGTCACTTTTTTTGGATGTCCAAAAAAAGTAACCAAAAAAAACCACTCTCCGAGGGCCCTGCGGGGCTCATCGTCGGTTGCTTCCTAGCTCCTTCCTTGCTGCACCAGCTACTTTTGCCCCATCGGCGGCGGCGAATATTAGAGCGTGTCGTCAATAGATTTTAGTCCACATAGCAATGCACCTGACATGGAGTGCAGCGAGGAAGGAGGCGGTATTTTTTACATAGCGTGTGGCAATGCCGCGCCATTCTTTGAGTCGAAGGAAAGTGTTTTCGACAAAATGTC
>WRKR01000001.1 GCA_009782175.1 Cystobacterineae bacterium | reverse complement strand
TAGACACTAATATTCGCCGCCGCCGACGGGGCAAAATTAGCTGGTGCAGCAAGGAAGGAGCTAGGAAGCAACCGACGATGAGCCCCGCAGGGCCCTCGGAGAGTGGTTTTTTTTGGTTACTTTTTTTGTCCAGACAAAAAAAGTGACTCGCCGGGAGGCGAAAACTCCTCTCGCTGAAAGCGAAAATAGCCGGGCCGCAGGCCCCCTCTGAAAAACAACCTTGCCCGGGAGGGCAAAAAAACCCTTCGCCGGAGGCGACAAAAAACTTGTTTCTTTGAAAATAGTCGGGCCGCAGGCCCCCTCTGAAAAACAACCCTTCCCTGGGTAGAGAGGTTAAAGGAGCGGCGGCCGCACAACGTAGCGGTGGTGGCCTTAGCGAATAAAACGGCGCGGACAATTTGGGCACTGCTTGCGCACGAGCGGCGCTACGAGAAAATGAGGGATGCTCATATAAGGCCACCAAAGGAAGAGGGAGGCACAGGCCAGCCTCTGGTCTGTGTTTTGCTTGGGCGAGGAGGGACTCGAACCCTCACACCGTTTCCGGTACCAGATCCTAAGTCTGGCGCGTCTACCAGTTCCGCCACTTGCCCTGCTTCCGGAGGTACCCCTCCGCCTGGATCCTCTGCTCCGCCTAACCCCTGTTCCTCAGCTTAACCCCCGCCCCAGCTCCGCTTTTTGCTTTAGGCCTTGCTCCACCCTGCTTTGGCCCCTCCCGGGGCTTCTCTGGAAATATATGAGAGCGGTGGGAATCGAACCCACAACCTATGGATTAAGAGTCCAGTGCTCTGCCAGTTGAGCTACGCTCCCTGTTTAACCGTTGCACCTCTATTGAAGTCCTCTTGCGCTGTCAACCCCCAGCTTTCCATTTTCCCAGAGAGCGTTGGATTTGAAAATAAACCACCCCCCAGCGCCTTGCTTTAGGGGAGGAGGTGCTCAGGCATGGCCACCGTCTGCCCAAAGAGGCCCGGGAGGCGGCCTGCCGCATATGTCCACGGGGTGCTGCTAAATGTGCCGGGAAAGCCACTGGCAGCTTGCAGGACGACGGCAGTCCTCTGTGCACCGTCGATGTTATTCCCGCCTATGTTGGGCCATGTGGTGTTGCCCGCACTGTTTCTCATGCCACTAAACGCATAGTTGCCTGACAAAGAGTCTGCGGCTGTGCTCTCTCCCGTCACACGTCCAACATCCGCCGTGCCGATCACTCTGGGGTTTAATGCCAGGCTGTCGTGTATTGTGCCGGGATTAAAGTTCCGCCCCACCAGGCCGCCGACATAGTTGCCGCTGCTGTTGACGCTGCCCGTGGCATAGCTGTTTTGTACAGAACTATAGTTTATACCCACCAGGCCGCCGACACGGCTGTTGCCTTCAACATTGCCCGTGGCATAGCTGTTTTGCACTGTACCATAGTGGTTTCCCACCAGGCCGCCGACATAGTTGCCGCTGCTGTTGACGCTGCCCGTGGCATAGCTGTTTTGCACTGTACCATAGTTGTTTCCCACCAGGCCGCCGACATAAACGCTCCCGGTGGCGCTGCTGTTGACGCTGCCCGTGGCATAGCTGTTTTGTACTGTAGCGGTGTTGGCGTTATAGCCCACCAAGCCGCCGACATTGCTGCCGCTGCCGACAATATTGCCTGTGGCAGAGCAGTTGTGCACTGTGCCTGCGTTTCGTCCCACCAGGGCGCCGACATAGCCGTAGCCGGTGACGTTGAGATCTAAAAGCCCCAGGTTGGCTATTTCAGCGTCTTGGCCTATGGCGCCGAACAAGCCCTGGTAGCTGCTGCTTTCGGCGTGGATGCTCAGGCCTGAAATGCTGAAGTTGTTGCCCTCAAAACTGCCCATAAACGGGGTGGATGTGTTGCCTATGGGCGTCCAATTCAGCAGGTTTACTGGTGGCGGAAGCACAATATTCCCGCTGAGCCTATAGTGCAGGATCCGGCCGTCCGCTGTATTTGCATAAGCATTAAAAGCCTCAATGTTGGCCCGGCCCACCGGAATGGCGCGGTTTTTTTCTTGCCCATCCCGAATGGCAATGGTGGTGGTTTCACCGCCATATCCATAGCTGCTGGGCACACTCAAAGCCAGCCGGAGGGTTGCAGAACCACTGGGGAATGCTGTTGTGCCGTCATACACAACGTTAATGTTGAAAACCTTGCTCTGCGCCGTGCTATAGTCATTCACCTCAATGGAGAGCCCCTCCTCCATAGGCGTTATGCTCAGCCTTGTGCTGTCCTTGTCATCCTCGCTGTTAAACCCGGAAACCACAACAGCAAAACTGGTGGAACGCTCGCTATATGCACCGTTCATTATCGGCGTCAGCATTTTGCTGACAGGGGAAACCTCAACACCAAAGCGCAACTCCCACTGCGCATAAACGGTGAGGCTCTCCCTCACGAGTGTATGTGCCGTGAAGGGCTGTCCACTCCCATCCGCCTCCGTATTCCAACCCATAAACCTATGGCCCTCCCGGGTGGGCGCTTGGGGCAAAACATCCACGGTTGTTATAGGCGGCTCCACCACTTTGCTTTGCGGGTTTGCCTCCGTATCCCCACCGTTTTTGTCAAAACTCACAATATAAACCCCCTCCAGGAGGTTGGTGGTTTCCTCCGGGGAAGAAGAGCAGGCACTCAAAGCTGCTCCAAGCCATAGGCAGCATGCACCCATGGAAAACCACTTTATAAAAAACAAGGGGGAGAGGTTGGGGCTTCTCTTTTGTGCCATTTCCATACCTTCTTGAGTTGTTTCAATAGCTATTTAATTAGCACAACGCAGAATCTGTTGGTGCCCAAAAAGCATTTTTTTTTAAATTTTTGAAAACATTTAAAAACAAGGGCAGCACGGGCCCACTTTGAGGGAAAGCTCAACCGGCACCAACCCCCCCCAAAAAAAGCAAAGCCCAAACAGCCCTCTCTTGGAGCTGCACAGTTATGGGAGGTATATTGTTGTTTGGAGGTACACAGGCATGGCCACCGTTTCCCCCAAAAGCCCTGGGAGGCGGCCTTCCACATATGTCCACGGGGTGGTGCTAAATGCGTCGGGGAAGCCGTTGGCTGTTTGCAGGGCGTCGGCATGGATATCAGCGCCATTGTTGTGGGCCAGGCCTGGGTTGGGCCAGGTGGTGTTGCCGGCATTGCTTTGCATGCCGCTAAAGGCATGGTTGTTTGAGAGGGCGTTGTTGTTGGTTCCCACAATGCGGCCGACGTTGGTATTCAGGGTGGCGCCTATAACGTTTAAGTTTAACGCCATGCAGTTGTGTAGGGTGCCTGCGTTCCGGTTTTCCCCCACCAGGCCACCGACAGCATAACTAACATAAGGGTAATACTCGTCGACAGCGCCAGGGTATTTGCCGGCAACACTTCCCGTGGCATAGCTGTTTTCCACTGGGCCTTGGTTTAGGCCCACCAGGCCACCCATATAAGTCCCCCCGCCGGAAACATAGCCTGTGGCATAAGTGTTTTCTATGGTGCCTTGGTTTGTCCCTGCCAGCCCCCCGGTATGGTTGTTGCCGGTGGCGTTGCCTGTGGCATAACTGCTATGCACCGTTCCCAAGTTTGCCCCCACCAGGCCGCCGGCAGTGCCGCTATAGCTAAAGAGTATCTCATCTCTGGTAACTCCGGTGGCGTTGCCTGTGGCATAGCTGCTATGCACGGTGCCAGAGTTTTCTCCCACCAGGCCGCCGGCATGGGCATAAAACAGGGGGACGGTGGCATTGCCCATGGCATAACTGTTTTCTATGGCGCCTTGGTTGATGCCCACCAGCCCGCCAGCAGCATAGCTGCCGGTGGCACTGCCCGAGGTATGGCTGCTATGCACCGTGCCTTGGTTTAGGCCCACCAGGCCACCGACAGAGGTGCCCCCGCCGCTGGCTAAACTGTTGACATTGCCTGCGAAATAGCTGCTATGCACGGTGCCAGAGTTTTCTCCCACCAGGCCGCCTGTATGCATGCTGCCACCAACATCCCCCGCGGCATGGCAGTTGCGCACGGTGCCAAAGGCATTCTGCCCTACCAGGCTGCCGGCATAGTTGCCAACCACCCTGACGTCTACCAACCCAAGGTTTTCTATGGTGGCACCCTCTATATAGCCAAAGAGGCCTTGCTGATTGCCTATATTCATGACGCGAAGGCCAAAGAGGGTGTGGCCCCCACCGTCAAAGCTGCCCACAAAAGGGGAAAGCACAGGGGAAGGGAAGGTGGAGGCTATACCTATAGGTGTCCAATTGCTTGTCGTCAGCCAAGCGGGCTCCGCAAGCCTAATGTTTTCCGTCAGCCTATAATGCAATGCCAAACCGGTTTCCGTATTTGCAAAAACATTAAACGCCTCCACATTGGCCTGGCTAAGCGGAATAGGGCGGGTTTTGGCCTGGCCATCGGCAATGGCCAGGTAGAGGGTTTGGGGCTCAGCGTTATATGCATAACCCTCCGGCACCTGTGTCAGCTGGAGGTGGATCTTTGCAAAACCTTCGGGGAAAGCGGTGCTGCCGTCATAGTTGACGGTGAGGTGAAAGGTTTTGGCATTTTCCGAGGCAGGTGGGGTTTCAATGGCCAATTGCAGTCCACTCACGGGAGTTGTGCTGAGCTCCACACCCTCCGCGTCGGCGCTGCTTATAAACCCGGAAACCACAACGGCCACAGTGGTGGAGCGCTCGCTATATTCCCCCGCCACCACCGGCGTCAGCCTTGCCGCCTCTGCCGGCATTTCCACACTCAGGCGCGGGGAATAGCTTGGTTGAGGTGAAATGCTCTCCTGCGTTGAGTCTGCAGAAGAGCAGGCGCTTGCCGCGCCCAGCGCCACAATGCACAAGGTGCCCAGGGCAAAAGCTTTCATGGAAATTTCTTTCTATAAAGGAGTTGGGCGTCCATTTTCCCCCGCCACGGCCAGAGTTATGGGTTGTGTTATGGGCTATATTGAGCGCCCTTGCGTTAAACACGTGTTGAACACGTGTTGAACACGTGTTTAACACAAGCCTACAAGCTTACAAGTTTAACACGCGTTTAACATTAACAGAATGCATTTAACACAAGTTGAACGCCATGGGAAGGTGGTGTGGAATACCCTCCTAAACCCCTCTGCAAATGAGCCGGCACCTGCATTTAAAGGCACCGCTTTGAAAGCGCGGCCCTCACCAAACTCTGCTTTGTGGCGCCTGAGGAGGAGGCCCATGCTGCTGCAGGCATTTACTTCCCCTTCCACTTCGCCTAAGCCTTCCCCTATGCGCGCCTATGAGTTAATTGTGCACAAGCGGCAGGGGGGAGTGCTGGGAGCGGCAGACATTCAGGCTTTTATGGAAGGTTTTGTTGCGGGCACGGTGGCGGATTACCAAATGGCCGCCATGTGTATGGCCATTTTTTTCCGTGGGCTCAACGAGGAGGAGCTTTGGGCGTGGACAAAGGCCATAATGTATTCCGGGGAGGGGGAGGCCTTCAACCTCTCCTCCTTGCCCGGCATAAAAGTGGACAAGCACTCCACAGGTGGCGTAGGCGACAAGCTTTCTCTGGTGTTGGCGCCCTGGGTGGCAAGCACAGGCGTGGTGGTGCCCATGGTTTCCGGTCGTGGCCTTGGGCATACGGGTGGCACCTTGGACAAACTGGAGTCCATTGAGGGTTTTTGCACCCGGCTTTCCAAGGAGCGCTTCCTTGACATATTGGGCCGCCACGGGGTGTGTATGGCGGGGCAAACGCAAACGCTGGCGCCTGCCGACAAAAAACTCTATGCCCTGCGGGATGTGAGTGCCACGGTGGATTGCCTTCCCCTCATTGCCTCTTCCATTATGGGCAAAAAGCTTGCCGAGGGTGCCGACGCGCTGGTGTTGGATGTGAAGCTGGGCAATGGCGCTTTCATGCCAACGGAAACAAAGGCGCGCGCATTGGCCCAAACCCTCATTGGCATAGGCGAGCGCATGGGAAAGCCCACCGTTGCGCTGCTCAGCCGCATGGATGCGCCCCTGGGCCATGCCATTGGCAATGCCCTTGAGGTGAAGGAGGCCTTGGAAATGCTGCATGGGCGCGGCCCTGAGGACGCCATGGCCTTGACACGCCGTTTGGCCGTTGAAATGCTGCTGCTTGCAAAACGTGCGAAGGAGGTGGCCGAGGCAGAAGCGGTGTTGAGCCACGCGCTGCACTCGGGGGCTGCATTCCAAAAGTTTGTGGACATGGCGAAGGCGCAGGGGGCGAATGTGGCGCAGCTTGAAAACCCCAAGCTGTTGCCCAAGGCCAAGTTGTGCAAGGCCCTGCTTTCACCGCGCACGGGCTATGTGCACAAGCAGGAGGCCATGGCCATAGGGCTTGGAGCCGTAGCCCTGGGGGCCGGGCGCGCGCGTGCTGAAGAAGAAATAGACGCCTCCGTAGGCTTTGTATTGTTGTGCAAACCTGGGGAGCACATAGAGAAAGGCCAGCCGTGGATAGAAATACATGCCAATGAAGAGGGTCGCCTTGAGGCGGCCATGGCACGCCTGGAAGGCGCTTTTGAGGTAGGGGAGGAACCACCGAAGGCCCAGCCACTGGTGGTAGGCTATATGGACAAGGGGTGCCTTATATAGGCTGTATATAGGCTGTTTTTACATTAGGCTTTTTTTACATGGTCATCAGCTTCCAATGGGCATGAGAGAGAGGCGGGGCCAAGCAGCATAGCAAAGCGGCCTTGTTGGGTTTTGAGGATCAAAACGTGGCCCATAACACTTCCTTTTATTCACCGGATAATATATAATGGGACTGAAAAGTTTAAGCTGGAATGGAGCGTTTATATCTATCTAAGGAAGGGACCATGAAAAAATATTTTGTGAAATTAATGCTGATGGCATTAATATTAACAGGAATTTTTCCAGCATGCAAAGCAGATGTTTCCGCTATAAACAATGCTGAGGATTCCACGACAGACAATGCCAATGATAACACCGATATATTTTCTTTTAGTGAGGAAGAACAGCAAAAAATAAATATCATTAAAGCCAGATATTCAAGCATTCCAACAAGTTTTGCAGGTGGTTATTTTATAACAGTTCCAACAACTATTCCGTCATATGCCATAGGTGAGGTGAAAAACGAGGTTTTGCAAGCCGGCATTGATGCGATCAACCTGGTTCGTTATATAGCTGGAATTCCTGATGATGTTGAGTTGGATGCTGAATATACGGAATTAAACCAGCACGGGGCAGTTTTGTTGACTGCTGTTGATGAATTGACGCATTATCCGGAGAAGCCAGAGGATATGGATCCGGAGTTTTATCAAAAAGGTTATAAGGCTGCGTCGAGTTCCAACATATCAACCGTCAATTTGCCACCCACAACCATATTTCGCTATATGGATGACAGTGCCTCAAACAATGTTGAAAGGGTGGGGCATCGACGCTGGATATTGAATCCACCCATGAAAAAATCCGGCTTTGGTATAGGCGCCAATAGATATGGATTGATGTATGCTTTTGATAGGACTCGCGGTGTTGTGGATTATGATCATATTGCATGGCCATCACCAGGGGTATTCCCAACAGCGCTTATCACCAACAACCTCCCATGGAGCGTATCCATAAATGCGCAAAAATATGGGATACCCGATATCAACAAAACAGAAGTGAGATTAAAACACCTCAATAGCGGAGCGCTGTGGACTTTTTCAAAAAACACACCCAGCTCTACAGACCGCCTAAGCACTTATTATAATATTAATTTAGGTGGCTATGGCATCAATAACTGTATCATATTTCGTCCTCAACTGGATGATTCATTTAAATATGAAGAAGGCGATATATTCCAAGTTATTATTTCGGGACTCGATAAAGAGCTAAGTTATACGGTTAAAATGTTTGACATGTAGAAATCCTCCTGCCGAGACAAGGCCTATAAACAAGTGTCAACAGGCCTTAAGAGAAATATATATATGGACAAGAGGAATATACATATGGACATAAAAATAAACCTTAATAACAAACAATTCAAGTCAACAAGCAATTCCGAAAATGGAGAGGTTTCGAGCGACACTGTTTTCTATTATAAACAAAACGGGGGGATTATATCGGCAACATATCAAGGCGGAAGCATTTTGCAGGGACAGATCATCGGAAAAATATTTGAAGACAACCATTTAGAATTTGCTTATCAGCACATCAACAAAAACGACGAAATAATGACAGGAAAGTGTATTTCATATCCAAAATTGAATGAGGATAAGAAGATCATTATCGAGGAATATTGGGAATGGACTTGCAGGGACAAGAGCAAAGGACAATCAACCTTAATTGAAACCGGCCTGGTTTGAGGGCGAACGCCTTCATTCTGCCTCCGCCGCGGCTGCCACCAACTCCAATATTTCCTTGCCATAGGCTTCTAATTTGCGCTCACCGACGCCTGTCACCTGCCGCAGCTCCTCTGTGGTGCTGGGGCGGGCGGAGGCAATTTCACGCAAGGTGGTGTCGTGAAAAACAATATAGGCCGGCAGGTTGCGCGCTTTGGCCGTGCCGGCACGCCAGGCGCGAAGGCGCTCGAAGAGGGCGTTAGCCACCGCGTCGGGAATGTCGCTGCCTGGAGCTTTGTTGCTGGGAATGTTGTTTTCGAATGTGGCCCCCCAAGCCCCCTTGCGCTGTTTTTTGAGCCTTGGGGGTTTTTCGGGCGGCAACCTGGTGAGGAAGCGGGTTTCCCCGCGCAGCAGGGGGCGGGCGGCCTCGCTGAGCGTCAACGTATTATAGCGCTCATCCACGTTGACAAAGTCCTTCGCCACCAGTTGCCGGAATACCATTTGCCAGTGCTTTTCGTCGAGGTTTTGGCCAATGCCGAAAGTTGTCAGGCGCTCATGCCCCCGCTCTCGCACCTTCTCGGTGCATTTGCCGCGCAGCACGTCAATGAGGTAGCCCGCCCCATAGCGCTGGCCCGCCCTGTATATGCACGACAAAGCCTTGCGCGCGGCCTCTGTGGCGTCCCATGTTTGGGGTGGCGCGACGCAATTGTCGCAATTGCCGCAGGGGGCGGCCTCTTCGTCGAAATAGGCGAGCAATTGCTGGCGGCGGCAGGAGGTGGTTTCGGCGAGCCCCACGAGGGCACTGAGGCGGCGGTGGGCGAGTTGGCGATAGGCTTCATAGTCCATGCCGGCTTCGCCTTCGCTGGTTTCAATCCTCCGGCGCTGCTGCACCACGTCCCCCGCCCCCCAGGCCATCCACGCCTGCGCCGGGAGGCCGTCTCTCCCCGCACGCCCTGTCTCCTGATAATAACTTTCAACGGAGCGCGGCAAGTCAATGTGCGCAACGAAACGTACGTCGGGTTTGTCAATGCCCATGCCAAAGGCAATGGTGGCTACCATGACGAGGCCATCTTCGCGCAAAAAACGCTGCTGGTGCGCCGCCCGCACCTGGGTGGGAAGCCCGGCGTGATAGGGCAGCGCGACAAGGCCGTTCTGGCTCAGCCAGGCGGCGGTTTTTTCCGCGCGGAGCCTGGAGAGGCAATAGACAATTCCCGCCGAGCGCGAAAGCTGAGACTGGAAAATGAAGCTGAGCAGCTGGCGGCGTGGGTCCGCCTTCTCCACCATCGCATAGTGGATGTTGGGCCGATCAAAACTGGAAATGAAGCAGCGTGCCGCACCCAAATGCAGCCGCTCTATAATTTCATCCCGGGTTTGTCGGTCGGCGGTGGCGGTGAGTGCAATGCGCGGAATGCGGGGATAGCGCTCCGGCAAAATGGTGAGTTGCAAATATTCCGGGCGAAAGTCATGCCCCCATTGCGAAACGCAATGCGCCTCGTCAATGGCAAACAACGCAAGCTGGTGGGTGTCGCGAAGGCCGTCCAACAACTCGAGGAAGCGGGGCGTCATCAGCCGCTCGGGGGCTATATAGAGGAGTTGAAGCTTGCCCGCGCGCAAGGCCTGCTCAACGGCCCTCGCCGAGTCCGCATCGAGGCTGGAGTTGAGGTATTCCGCCGCCACCCCCGCCTCTTTGAGTGTATTCACCTGCTCATACATGAGAGCAATCAGCGGCGAAACCACAATGGCTGTACCCTCGCGGAGCAGGGCGGGGATTTGATAGCACAAAGACTTTCCTCCCCCCGTAGGCATCAACACCAGCGCGTCGCCCCCGCCGGCGACATGGTGGATGATGGCCTTCTGCTCGCCGCGAAAAGCGCTATAACCAAAAACGCGTGCGAGAATGTCGTCGGCGTCGCGCCTCATTTTTGAGAAATGTCTCTGGGCCGAAGGGAAGAAGAAAGCAGAGAGTGCATAGAAAGCACAAAAAACAAGGGAGCATATGCCTTTGCCCCCAGGTGCCACACCAAAAATCCACGCCTCCAATAATACATCTGTCGCCCTCCTCGCTCTCTCTCTCTCAAGTCAAAAGTTACCCTATGCTGTTTGGAGCCAAAACTCAACAGGCGACAGGGGAGGGACTGTCTTCTCAAGTAATCTGCTAAAAAAAACAAAAACACACCAACACACACCGGGCATTTTGGTATAATAGCGACAATAACCCCTGCAACACTCAGGCCCTGTATGAGGCCCTGTATGCAAGCGACGAGGGCGCAAGGGGCAATGAAATAGAAAATGGAACAACAAACAAAACAATTATAACATGAACATAATAGAAACAATTCAGAAGCGACGTTCTGTTCGCACCTATATTGCAGAGCCATTGCGCAATGAGCACACTGAGCAGATTAAACAATACATCCATGCATTGCAAGCGCCTTTCGGCAAAAGGGCAAGAATAGAATTGATAAGCTCGAGTTTCGGCGAAGAACAAGTCAAATTGGGGACTTATGGGTGGATTAAGGGGGCGTGCGACTATTTGGTGTTGGTTTATGAAGAAGCGCCTTTTGCCGAAACAGCTGCTGCATACATGTTTGAGCAAGCTGTCTTGTTTTGCACGGATTTGGGGTTAGGCACCTGCTGGCTTGGAGGTTCTTTTAGTCGCGGTGACTTTAAAAAACAAGTCAGGCTTCACCCTGATGAAAAACTAAAAATTGTATCACCTGTTGGCTATGCGAGTGATAAACAGAGATTTTTTGAAAAATATATTGTCAGAGCAAACAACAACCATGCATCCCGCAAACCTTTTGAGGAACTTTTCTTTGACAAGAATTTCAACAATCCACTTTTGAAAACCAGCGCAGGGCCATTTTTAACACCGCTTGAAATGGTGCGTTTGGCACCTTCGGCAAACAATAAGCAGGAATGGCGGGTGCTTCTTGACAACAATGCCTTGCATTTTTATAAAAAGCCTTATCCCATGTTTGATTCCATTGACATGGGAATTGCGCTTTGCCACTTCGAGCTGAGCAGTCAAGAATTGGGGATTGAAGGCAAATTTAAAATATGGGAAGACTTTCCGGAGGGCGACAAGCTGAAATATGTCATTTCGTGGGCATGAAAGCCGCCACCTTGCCAAACTGCCACTAGACCGAACGAGGGTTAAATTGAGCTGCTGCGAGCCACATTTTGCGCACATATTCCCGCGCTTCCTCCTTCGGCCGTCCTCGACGTGCCTCAGGCACGCCTGCGGGGTCCGAAGGGAGGGCCGCGTGAAAACGGAGCGGAGGGAAGGGTTTGAGAAAGCATGCTTTCTCAAACCCTTCATGGAGCGGAGTGCAGGCGAGCTTTAGCTCGCCTCATCTGCACGCAAACTGCGTCTCTCGCTACGCTCACTTCAACCCTCGTTC
Organism: Cystobacterineae bacterium; assembly: GCA_009782175.1. Taxonomy (GTDB): domain Bacteria; phylum Myxococcota; class Myxococcia; order Myxococcales; family Myxococcaceae; genus WRKR01. The sequence goes on along the minus strand of WRKR01000001.1, from coordinate 272,120 downwards.
GGTCTAGTTGTGTGCAATCAGACGAGAGAGGTTGACGGCCCGACTGAAATATTATAAGCTCAACGATGAAAAATTAAATAACACATAAATTATTCCGGGGGAAATGTGATAAGAAAAGCAAACGACAATGATGTGGAGTCAATAGCCCACATAAATTCAACCGTATGGCAAATATCATACAAGGGGGCAATCGATAATAATTTTATCGAAAAACGAACGGTTGAAAAATGCATAAACATTTTTAGAAATGTTGTGAAAACCGAAGACATATATGTGTTTGAAGAAAGCAATGTCATAAAAGGCTTTGCCAGCGGAAAAACAACAAATGACAAATATGATTGTGAAATCCTCGCATTATATGTTGGATTGGAGCATCAAGGGGGGAAAATAGGAACAAAATTATTAGAACATATGAAGTTATATTATAAAAATAAAACCTGCAAAGACATGGTGATATGGACAATAAAGGGTTTGCGAAATAATGGATTTTATAAAAAACATGGAGGAAAAATAAAAGAAGAAAAAGAACTTGAACTTGGAGATAGAAAATACCCCGGAATAGGGTTTGTTTTTAAATTATAATAAAAAAATGCACTGCACTACCAATAAAATCATGAGATTGTTTAGGAACAAATAATGTTCATAAACTCAAACGAGGATCTGAAAATGCAGTGAAAAAATGGAGAACAGAAATTTATTTTTAATCAAGCTTCTTCACACAGCAATATGGCTTGTTTTTATAACTGTTATTGTCTATGTGTGTTATGCCGGGGCATTCAATAAAGTCAACAAACTGGTTTGGTTTTGTGTGGGTGCAATTTTTCTTGAAGGCATAGTGCTTTTAATAAACAAATGGGAATGTCCCTTAACGTCGCTTGCAAAAAAATACACTGACAAGCATTCAGTCAATTTTGATATATTTCTGCCTGAATGGCTTGCAAAATATAATAAAATTCTTTTTTCAGCTATTTTTTTTGTTGGTCTATCCTTGCTCTTATGGCGCATTGTATAATGAATAAATACGGACAGGTTGAGAATAGAGCTGCATGGGGAAAACAGGGCAAAAATGTGCGAACGACTAACATGCAATGACAGCAATAATATAACAACGGAAACAACTAAACAAAAAAGGCAATTTGAGAGATTTAAGAGGAAATCTGATTGAATTTTTTTCACCATTGAAAACAGAGTAATACAATGAAAAATCCAACAGAAACCATTGGTAATTTGATTGAAAAACAGAGCGTTGCTTTTATAAGTTCTGTCGACGAAAACGGTTATCCAAACACAAAGGCCATGTTGGCGCCTGTTAAGCGAGAAGGCATCAAAACATTCTATTGGCATACCAACAGCCCCTCCATGAGAACAAAGCAATATAGAAACAACCCAAAGGCTTGCATATATTTTTGCGACAAACGGTTTTTCCGTGGGGTCATGCTGAAAGGAAAAATGGAAGTGGTTGATGACAAAACCTTAAAAAAAGAAATATGGAAAGACGAATTTTCCATGTATTATCAGGGAGGAGTGGATGGTGGTGACTTTATAATACTTCGCTTTACAGCCGAAAATGGGCGATATTATAGCAACTTCCATTCAGAGGACTTTGAAATTGACACTTGAAAATGCCAATACCTAACTGCTGGTTTGGCACAACGGCAGCAGCAACCCCTAGGAAAAGGAAGTGAAAGTTTGACCGCATGAAAATGAGTGGAAGCCACCCCTGCGCCAACGCCGCTCGGACGTTGCGTGCAAAGGGCAAGAGCGTGGCAGAAAATGAGGCGAAGACGACGCGGTTGACAATTCGGCTGAAACAGTGTAAAACTGAATGCCATAATTAAATATAGCGACTTTTTTAAAACCAAAATATTTTATTGGCTGTCAAACTAATGGTTTGAATAATGAACAGACATTTTTTTTCTTTGGTTTTGTTTAGTGCTTTATTTTGTTTAAATTGTACTTCCAATGAAAAACTCTATGAAGCGGAATTGGCTTACAGTTGGTGGGATGGAGGATTATACGAAGGTGATTATCCAGGAACAGAGAAATACGAGGATTATGGTGAAAACCCCTTTGTCAACACGGCAGAGGAGCCGGTTTCTACCTTTTCCATTGATGCCGATGGTGCTTCATATTGCATTATGAGGCGCTTTGTAAACCTTGGGCAAATGCCTCCCAAAGCATCGGTGCGCATTGAGGAATATATCAATTATTTTGCTTTTGATTATCCAGAGCCAACCGACAATGAAAACATTGCGTTAAATTCAGAAGTTTCAACATGCCCATGGGCTCCTGACCATTATCTCCTTCGACTTGGAATGAAGGGAAAAACCATTCCTGAACACGAATTGCCAAATTCAAATTTTGTGCTTTTGATTGACGTTTCCGGCTCAATGGACTCGAACGATAAACTTGAACTATTGAAAGTTGGTTTTAAGCAGATGGTTGACGAAATGCGGCCTACCGACCGCATCGCCATTGTCACTTATGCGGGAAAAGTGGAAGTCTTATTGGACTCAACCTTTGGCGACGAGAAGGATAAAATCAAAACAGCGATTGACAATCTCAAGGCAAGCGGATCGACTGCGGGTGGCGCGGGTATTCAAATGGCATATGAAATTGCTGTGAAAAACTATATTCCCGATGGAAACAATCGAATCATTCTTGGCACTGACGGCGATTTTAATGTCGGGATTTCCAGCAAGGAAGAATTGGTAGAATTTATCAAGACAAAGCGAGAAAGTGGTGTTTATCTTACTGTTTTAGGTGTTGGCACAGGCAACCTGAATGATGCAATGATGGAGCAGCTAGCCAACAACGGAAATGGAACCTACGAATATATCGACAACATAAAGCAAATAAAGAAAGTGTTTGTTTATGAAAGATCGAAATTTTATACCATTGCTAAAGACAGCAAGGTGCAGGTTATTTTCAATCCGGAAAAAGTAAAGGCATATCGCTTAATCGGATATGAAAATCGCGTATTAAACAACGAAGATTTTGAAAACGACTCGATTGATGCGGGTGAAATAGGCGCTGGACAAACGATCACTGCAATTTATGAGCTTGTTTTAGACGATCCAACAAGCGCTATACCTTTCGGAAATTTTGGTTTTCGATACATAAAACCCCATGAAACTCAAAGTCGTGCACTAGACCATACCATAGAGCACAGTGTGACTCCAATCTTTCAGTCGTCCGAAAACATGCGCTTTGCTACGGCTATTGCTGGTTTTGGTTTGCAAACAAAACAGTCAACATACAAAGGAACCGCATCCAAATCAATGGTTTTAGAATTAGCTAACAATGCCATATCTTTCGACCCCAATGATCTCAGAGCCGAGTTTTTAGAATTAATAAAAAACCTTGAGTTTTAAAGGTCTAACATACAGAAATGCCGGCACACACCTGGCAGTTTGGCGCAGTGACAGCAGCGACCCTGCGGAAAATTTAATATGAAGTTGAGCGTTTATAATGAGGGGAAGCCACCACTGCGCCAACGCTGCTCAGTCGCTGCGTGCAAGCGGCGAGAGCGCGATGAGCCAAAACAAGTTAATGAATTATAAATAATATTTTGCCTAACACAAATTTTAGGGGTTTTAAAATGTCAAAAAAAGAAAAAACAGTGATAGTTGCGCGGTTGGCTGTGAAAGCGGGGAAAGAAAAAGCATTTCTTAAAGTGGGCTCTGAATTGGTTGCTGCCACACGGGCTGAAGAAGGAAACTTGTTTTATACCCTCTATCAGTCGGCTGAAAATCCAACGGAATTTATCTTTTATGAAGAATACAAAGACGAGGCCGCTTTCGAGACACATGGTGCATCAGCACATTTTCTCGCATTTGCCAAAGCCATCAAAGAAATGACGGTGGGAGAGCTCATTATAGAGCAATTTTGACGTTGTGTCAGAATGCCTGCACATAACCGGCAGTTTGACGCAATAACCAAAACAACTATTCGAAAAATATTGCGCGAAATGAAATGGCTAGACGTTTAACAGGGTCCACCAAAGCTGGCTTTGAATTCCGTTTTAAAATAAGCATATAACTCCCAAAAAAGTTAATATTTATAGAAATTATTTTATGCTTTTGCCTAAAAGCTAAGCAATGGGGGAAAGAAATGGGAAGTTGTATTCTCGAAAAAATATTTGTTAATATTAACGGGACAGCCCAAGGGATGTTCATAAATGGAAAAAATATAGATAACCCGATATTGTTATTCATCCATGGGGGGCCTGGAATGCCTGAATATCCTCTGACAGAAAAATATCCAACTTCTATGGACGAATGTTTCACAGTGTGTTGGTGGGAACAAAGAGGCGCTTCTTTGTCTTTCAATAAGAATATAAGCTTCAATGAAATAAGTGTTGAGCAATTGGTTTTGGATGCAATTGAAGTTACAAATTATTTGCGGGGACGTTTCCGTCAAGACAAAATCTTTATGATGGGGCATTCTTTTGGGTCTTTGATAGGCTTAAAAACAATTAAAAACGCACCCGAGCTATATCATGCTTATGTTGGCATGGCGCAGATTTCAAATCAATTGATATCTGAACAAATAGCTTATACTTATATGATTGAGCAATATAAGATCAAAGAAAACAAAAGAATGATTAAGAAGATGGAGAAATACAACATATTGACAACAAACAACGTGCCAATAGAATATGTCAAATTCCGTGACAAACCTATGCATGAATGGGGAATAGGAACCATGCATAATATGAAGTCAGTGATAAGTGGTGTGTTTTTCCCTATAATGAAATTCAGCGGATATACGTTTTTAGAAAAATTGAATTTATGGAAATCCAAATCCCTGCTGCTGAAAAAAAACCAATTTATGGGAAACAATGATGCGAAGCAACTTGTTTGAAGAAATTAAAGCAATAGAAGTCCCGATATATTTTTTTCATGGCATTTATGATTATACCGTAAATTATTCTTTATCAAAAAAATATTATCAGCACATAACAGCTCCAGTGAAAGGGTTTTATACATTCAAAAAATCTGCTCACAGCCCAATGTTTGAAGAGCCCGAAAAATTCATAAAAATATTAAAAGAAGATGTCCTGCTTGGGAAGAATGAATTGTCGGATAAAAGCATATAAAATATAGTTAAACTGTCGATTTTCTGCAATAGTGACAACCTCTCTAAAAACAACCTCGCTAAAAACAATCTAAAACTGAATATTTTTGTCCTTAGGAAAATGTGATGGAAGGCCAGGTTGATCGGAGGTTGTGCGTTGACACCGAAAGCGTTGTCGAGAATAGGATTATAATCCGATAAAGTTTTAATTTTTCAGAAATAAAAATAAAACTAAAAAACCAATTTATGACAGAAAAAAATGACAGAAAAAGAAAAAATGTTGGCAGGAATGTTGTATGATGCTAATTATGACAAGGAATTGGCTGATGAAAGATTGAGATGCAAGGACTTGTGCCATGAATACAATCTCTTGTTGCCATCAAACATTGAAAAACAAAGAGAAGTCATTAGGAGTTTATTGGGGAAAACAAAGAAAACCTTCACAATAACAGCTCCATTTTGGTGCGATTATGGCTACAATATTGAGGTGGGTGAAAACTTCTATTTAAACCACAATGGTATAATTTTAGACGCGGCAAAGGTTGTTTTTGGAGACAATGTATTTATTGCGCCCAATTGCGGGTTTTATACCGCCGGACATCCGCTTGATGTTGAGCGACGGAACAAAGGTTTGGAATATGCCAAATCTATTCACATTGGCAACAATGTTTGGATTGGAGGTGGAGCATCCATTCTTCCCGGGGTGTCTGTTGGCGACAACAGTGTTATTGGCGCAGGAAGCATAGTGAATAAAAATGTTCCCGCAAATGTAATTGCCGTTGGAAATCCATGCAAAGTTATTAAAGAGTTATAGTTGTTTTGCGCAGTTCCGGCTGGTGCGCAGATCCTAATAGAGCAATGTTGACCTTGTGACAGAATGCCTGCACATAACGGAAGCAGCCATTTGAAAAACATAAAGATGGGCGCCTTACTGTTGTCCACCGCCACAGAGGGGAGGCTGAAAGCCATTGAAAGGCAAATAAAAATCAAGCTTACATAGGGCAGGAAAGGATTTTATATGCGATACCCTGTTATTATCCATAAGGACAAAAACACCGACTACGGAATTGCCGTGCCGGATTTTCCCGGTGTGTTTTCAGGGGGAAGCACCCTGGAGGAGGCACTTGCAAACGTACAGGATGCCATAGAGACGTTCTATGATGGGGAAGAGCTGGCAATACCGCCGCAGCCGTCTCCGCTCGAAAGTGCGCTGGCTCATGAGGATGCTCAAGGTGGAGCCGTAGCGCTTGTGGACGTGGATTTTGCATTTCTGGAAAAGAAAGCAGTCCCTGTCAATATAACTATTCCGGCATGGCTTCGTGACCGCATTGACAAGGCTGCGAAAGCTGCTGGGCTAACTCGCTCAAAGTTTATTGCGCAGGCCGCACAAGAGGCAATGCGACATATGTGACTCAGCGTTCCGGCTGGTGTGCAGATCCTAGTCTGGTAGAATAGCAGTCCCTTAACCGCCTGGTTCTCCAGGACGAGCATCCACATAATGCGGTACCCGGAAAGCATGCTCAAAAAACTTCACTTTCTTGCCAAAGCTCGAGCGGCAGCCCAGGCATCGGCAGCTCCAAATTTTTGCGTTCGCTCAAAAATACTTGGGCCAGCGAAATGGCCAACCGTTGCATGCACACCATGACGGGGCTTGCGCCGTTGCTTGATCTGGAACAAGGCGCGAGCAAATTCTTCGGGCCTTAAGGCTTCTTTCAGGCCGCGTGCTCGCAGCTCGAAGGGGTTTAGTTTTTCCAACGCTTTTCGTGCACTCTTGTCCGCTGGGAAGCCGCTATATGCGGCTCCTTTTTTTGTGTTGTGCACCTTTGCATTGCTCAAAATGGAGGGTGCGTGCTGTTTTGAAGCCACCTCAGTCAAGCTTTTGAGGGAGGGTTTTCCAGAGCTCACCAAAGTTTGTACATGCCTGATAGGTGCGGAGTATTCCAGGCGCCGGGTCGGCATATATTTGTGCAACGTCTTCTTCTCCTTGCTGAGGCAAAGGCTTAAAGGCCAGTTGCTCTGCCTCAAGAGAAAACTGCGCATTTATGCCGGGCTTGTTGCCGCGGGCATCCACGCGCAACCATCGACCCAACTCCTCGAGGAAAACGGCATTGAGTCCGTGAAAAACCAAAGGCGAATTTGACTCATTAAGGCGCAAGCGCTGGTAGCAAAAACCCGCAGGAATGCGGTTGTGCCGCAGCAGAGCCGCCAGGAGGTGGGACTTTGCAAAGCATATGCCTTCTTTGGCCAACAACACCGCCGAAGCCGTGAACGCCGTCGGCTTTGCCGCAATGTCGGCCGGAAGCTTTGCTGCCATGTCATCCGACAGCGTTTTTAAAGCCCCTTGCGTCATCGCCTGCGCAGCAAGATCAGCCGAGTGGTGAATTTCGTCACGTACATAGACAAAGGTTTTTTGTGCCAGCTCCACAGCGGAATGGCAGCCTTCGCGCAGAAGGAGAGCCAACTGTGCAACCGCGGGGTGCTCATGATCCACCACCTCGGTGTGCCGCAAATAATGCTCCATATTTTCCGTTTGCAAATGCAAGGGCCCCTCCCCCATGTTGGACGTTGGACACTGCCGCCTCTATTTGGGCCAAAAAGCCTAACAGAAATGTCCAGGCTTTGAATGGATTTTTTGCAGCAAGCAGAGTGGAGCCATAATGAATTGTTCCGCTCTATCCCAAAAACAGCTTGCCAGAATGCCACAAAAGCTGCTGAGTCTCTCACAAAAGCTGCTGCGTCTTGCTCGAAATATTCTTTCAACGGAGGCTGTCTTGGAACGATCTGTTTCTGCTTTTATGTTCTCATGGGTTTTGTGTATGGGTTGTGCCACTTCTCCTTCCTCAAACACGCCGGCTGCCCCGGAGATGGAAAAACAAGTGACAAGTTTGCTCTCCACTTCAGGGATGAATGTGCAGCTGATGCGCTGGGGGGCCGTTGAGCAACAAGAAGCCTTGCTGCTGTTCCAAGGGTTCGAGCATCCATGGGCAGACAAAGTGCTTTTGCACAAGGTGCAGCCTTGCCGATATGGGAAATGCTATTCAACAGAGGTGAATGGTCAACCTTGGACAACATTGCTTTTGGACAAAGAGAAGGCGGAGCTCTATTTGCCCTTTATAAATGAGAGTTCCCCCACAAGCCTTTCCTATGCGCCAGAGAATGCACTCAAACCAGAAGAATTGGCGCAAATGTTTGAAAGCCAAAAATAGAGCGCCCCCCAAAGTCGCATTGCCAGGGTGTCAGGTTTTGTTGACATTATATTGCTTTATAATTTAACACTATGTCGCGCTAGGCCTTGACATCATGTCTGGGTTTTTTGACATTATTGGCGTCACCCTGGGGGTGGAGGGCGAAGGCGCTTCCCCTCCAACAATGCCTCCAGCCATGCGTCAAACAATGCGCTGGCGGAGCTCTTGTGGTGTTTGAGGAGAAAGCAGGCCCAGGGGAATGTCCAGGAGGCTATAGGCCCCGGTGGCGCCTTGCTGGTGGAGGCGGCAGGCTGCGCGCGCGCAAGCCACCAGCACGCTGGCGGTGAAGGCGGGGTTATTTTCGAGTTTGAGGGAAAATTCCAAGAGGTGCGCATGCGCGTCCTGGGTTGAGCCATGGCGCACAACATGCCCGGCATGGGGCATGCCGGCGTGTTTTTGCAAAAGCTCCTCCTGGCTGACAAACACCACCTGGGTTTCATAGCCGGCGAAATAGTGGGGGAGGGTTTGGATGGAATGCTCCAATTGCTGCAGGTTGGCGCCTTCTTCGGGGACGACATAACACAGCCGCTTGTGGGCCTTCGCAACGGGTTTTCCGCTGCGCGCAGCATTCAAAGCCGCTTCGTCCGGAAGCGTATATTGCCGCGCGTCTTTGACGCCCGGCAGCTGGCGAAGCGCGTCGGAATGCCCTTGGCTAATGCCTGGCCCCCAGAAGCTGGCGCTGTTGCCTTGAGGCAATGTGGCTTCAAACAAGCAGCGCATGACGGAGAAAACCCCCGGATCCCACCCCGCAGCGAGGATGGCAACCTTGCCTCCTCGCGTAGCCGCCGCATGTGCCGCTTCAAAATGTTGCTGCATGGCCGCGTGCGTGTCAAAGCTGTCCACCACGTTATGCTGCCCCGCGAAATGAGGTGTTTGCTTGGGCAAGTCTTTGGCGGAGCCCCCGCAGAGGAGGAGCACGTCCACTTCCACGCGGCCCTCATCCAACACAGCAATGGGCATATAGCTTGGGTGAGAAAGCTTTCGCCTTGAAAAAACGCCGGCCAAACACATGTCGGGTTGTTGCTTCAAGGAGTTTTCCGCGGCTTGCCCTAAGTTGCCAAAGCCGACAATTCCAACGCGCAAGGTTTTCATAGCAGTGCCAGAGAAGAAGAAGGAGAAGAGGGAGAAGAAGGAAAAGAGGAAGAAGCAAAAACAAAGGAAGAAGCAGGGGGCCTTCCTCTTTTTCCCCTGCTTCCCCTCGGTTTCACCTTATTTTTTAAGCAAGTGAGCGCCGGCAATTCCCGGAGAAGTCATTTCCATGGGGTTTAAAATAACTTCCATGGCCTCGGGCGTCAGCAACTTGTCACGCAAAATAATTTCGCGCACAGGTTTTGCGGTTTCCACGGACTCGCGCACCACTTTGGAAGAAGCCTTATAGCCAATATGCGGGCTGAGCGCCGTCATAATGCCGGCGGAGTTGTCCACATAGGTTTTCATGCGCTCGGCATTGGCGCTTAAGTTTTCGAGCAGGTGCGTCCTCAGCACAGTGAAGGCCTGTGTCATCATCCGAATGGACTCTAAGAGAGAAAACACCATGACGGGCTCCATGACATTTAACTCAAACTGTCCTGCTTCGGAGGCCATGCCAATGGTGACGTCATTGCCGGCGACTTTGAAGGCCACCTGGTTGACGACTTCCGCAATGACGGGGTTGACTTTCCCGGGCATAATGGAGGAGCCGGGCTGGCGTGCGGGGAGGTTAAGCTCGCCCAGGCCGCAGCGTGGGCCTGAGGCCATCATCCGGAGGTCGTTGCAAATTTTGGAAGCATTCAGCATGCAAATTTTGAGGGCAGCCGAGGCCTCAATATAGCCGTCGGTATTTTGCGTTCCATCCACCAAGTCTTCCGCCGTTTGGACGGGAAAGCCTGAAAGCTGTGCAAGTTTTTGGGCGACGAGGCGAATATAATTGGGGTCTGCATTGAGGCCCGTGCCCACAGCGGTTGCGCCCATATTAATGTGCAGCAAGGCCTTGGCGGCCTGAGAAATGCGTGCCAAGTCGCGCTCCAAAACGCGTTTATATGCGGCAAATTCCTGTCCTAAGCGAATGGGCACAGCGTCCTGCAAATGCGTACGTCCCATTTTTATTATGGCGTCAAACGCTTTGGCTTTGTCACCGAAAGCTTTGCACAGGGCCTCAAGCGCTGCCTGCAACTCTTTCAAACGGAAAAGTGCCGAGAGGTGGATGGCCGTGGGGAAAGAGTCATTGGTGCTTTGGGCCATGTTGACATCGTCATTGGGGCTGATGACTTCATAGCTGCCTTTGGCCTTGCCAAGCAGCTCCAAAGCCCGGTTGGCAATAACCTCGTTGAAATTCATATTAATGGAGGTGCCCGCGCCACCCTGAATGGGGTCCACGACGAATTGCTCTCTCCACTTTCCGCCTATAATTTCATCGCAGGCTTTGGCGATGGCTTGCCCAACCTCGGCTTTCATGCGCCCTGTTTCCGTATTGGCGAGGGCGGCGGCTTTTTTCACCAGCGCCATGGCGCGGACGAGGGCTTCGTCCAATTTATATCCGCTGATGGGAAAATTTTCGATGGCTCGGGCTGTCTGCACACCCCAATAGGCGGACTCTGGAATGTGCTTTTCGCCAAGAAAGTCATGCTCGCTTCGAAATGACATATGTGCTCCTTAAGGAATGGCGCAGCGCAGCACCCAACAATTAGGGCAGGCTGCGCAAGCGTTATTCACCTGAAAGCGAGGTAGAAATCCATAAAAAAAAGTTAAGCACATGCAGATTGAAGCCATTGCTTGGGTAGGTGTTGCAATTCTATTGCTGTCGAAGCCTTTGAGCTGTTTCACGAGGAAGGCATGGGGGGGCCTTGGCTTGCCCGCTGCCTTCTTTGCACCCCATGCCGCAAGAAGCATAGGGCTGCAAATGAGGACTTGTGCCAAATGCAGAAGGCTGATTAATTGCCGAGCGCGTTGAGGAGGACAAGAGCTATGGCTTGGCAAGGAATTATTGCAGCATATAAGGCATTTTTGCCGGTTTCTGAAAAAACCCCCATTGTCAGTTTGCATGAGGGGAATACGCCGCTCATTCGCGCGCGAAATTTGGCTAAATTTCTTCAGTGTAACTTTGATATTTACCTCAAATTTGAGGGCCTAAACCCCACAGGCTCCTTCAAAGACAGGGGTATGAGTTTGGCCATTTCCAAAGCCCTGGAAGAGGGTGCGCGCGCGGTGGTATGCGCCTCCACAGGCAACACCTCCGCCTCCGCCGCGGCCTATGCGGCACGCGCCGGCATGAAAGCCATTGTGCTGATTCCAGACGGAAAAATTGCACTGGGCAAGCTGGCCCAGGCCCTCATTCACGGTGCAGAAGTGTTGCAAATAGCCGGCAATTTTGACGAGGCGCTGGACATTGTGCGGGTGCTTTCAGACAAATACCCGATGACTTTGGTGAACTCCCTCAACCCCTTTCGCATTGAAGGACAAAAAACAGCCGCCTTTGAAATTGCTGACACCCTGGGCACCGCTCCGGATCTGCACTTTTTGCCCGTGGGCAATGCCGGCAATATTACGGCTTATTGGAAAGGTTATACGGAATACCACTCCCTGGGGAAGGTGGCGAAACTCCCCAAAATGTATGGAATTCAAGCCGAAGGCGCAGCCCCCTTTTTGGCGGGAAAACCCATTCCAAACCCCGAAACCATCGCCACCGCCATCCGCATTGGAAACCCCGCCAGCTGGGATGGCGCCACCGCCGCCCAAAAAGACTCCGGAGGGCGTTTTTTGGCGGTGTCCGACGAGGAAATATTGGAAGCATACCAAACTGTTGCAAAGACAGAGGGGGTGTTTTGCGAGCCGGCTTCCGCAGCTTCGGTGGCAGGCCTCATGAAGGTGCTCAAAGCCAGAGAAATGCCGGCGGCGCAGGTGGTTGTCTGCACGCTTACGGGGCACGGGTTGAAAGATCCGGACACCGCTTGCCGCATTTCCTCGGTGCCAACCCAACTAGAGGCCAAACTGTCTGCGGTTGAAAAGCAAATGAAGTTATTTGGGTTTGGAGCGAAAAAGTGAAATATATTGTTATTGTTGGCGACGGCATGGCGGACCGCCCTCTCCAGGAGTTGGGCGGAAAAACACCCTTGCAGGTCGCGCATAAACCCCACATAGATGCATTGGCCAAGCAGAGCAAAATGGGGATGATTCAAACCATTCCATTGGGCCTCCCCCCGGGCTCAGATGTGGGCGCCCTCAGCATTTTGGGCTATAACCCCCATGAATTCCTCACAGGGAGGGCCCCCTTGGAAGCGGCTGCCTCGGGCATAGACTTAAAGCCAGACGAGGTGGCTTTCCGTTGCAACCTGGTGACGCTTTCTTCTGACAAGGTGGTGTTTTCCCCAAACACTCAAGAATTCCCTCTCATGGAGGACTATTCCGCCGGCAACATAGACACACAAGAAGCCAAAGCGCTGATAGAATGTTTGCAACAAAACCTCTCAAATGAAGAAATTCAATTCCATCCAGGTGTAGGCTATAGGCATTTAATGGTTTGGAAAGGCGGAAGCTTAAAGCTTTCATGCACACCACCCCATGACATTCCGGGCCAACCCATTGGCAAATATTTGCCTTTCGGGCCGGCTGCCGAAAAGCTTTGGGCTTTGCAAACCAAGGCGGCGGCATTGTTGGCGGAGCACCCCGTCAACCTGGAGCGAAAGCGCAAAGGGCAAAAGCCTGCCAACAGCGTTTGGTTTTGGGGGCAGGGGAGGCGGCCAACCATGCCCACCTTTAAAGAAAAATATGGCATGGAAGGCTGTCTGGTTTCTGCCGTGGACTTGTCTCGAGGCATCGGCAGGTTGTTGGGTTTGGAGGTGCTGAAAGTCCCCGGAATGACAGGATATTTGGACACCAACTATGTGGGGAAAGCCCAAGCAGCCATGTACGCTTTGAAGGAGGTGGACTTTGCCTATATACACGTGGAGGCACCCGACGAGGCCGGGCACAAGGGCAAGGTGGACGACAAAATAAAAGCCATTGAGGACATAGACACCTTTGTTGTCGCTGAGGTTTTGAAACAAGCCAAAACTTTGGGAGCGTTTCGTCTGTTGCTTTTGGCAGACCATGCCACGCCCGTGGGTTTGAAAGTGCACACCTCCGAGGCCGTCCCCTTCCTTTTGTTTGACAGCCTAAAGCCATTTCCTTCGCCACACCCTGCTTATGACGAGCTTGTTTCCCATATGCAGCCACCTTGTTGGGTTGAAAATGGGTTTGAGCTGATGGCTGCATTTCTGGAAAAAGTGGCTGTGTTTCCGGAGAAAAATTCCTAGAGATAAATTCCCAAACCTATTTGACTTGTTTGAAATTGAGAGGAAATTATGTCTGAGTTATATGAAAAATGCAAAGCCCTCAAAGAAGCCTCTCGCAAGCTCGCTTCATTTTCCGGGCAGAAAAAGAATGATTGCCTAAAAAAAGTCCAAAAAAAATTGGCCCTCCACCAACCCAAAATTTTGCAAGCCAATGCCTTAGATCTGAAGCAAGCCGAAGAATCCAAAACCGCTGCGGGATATATAGACAGGCTCAAACTGACACCCAAAAGGTTTGAGGCCATGCTGAGCTCCATCGACGTTGTGGTGAATTCCACGGACCCGGTGGGCGTCTCTCACAAGGCGTGGACTCTGGGAAATGGGCTGAAAATTCAAAAAGTTTCCGTCCCCATGGGTGTTATTGCCATCATTTATGAGTCGCGCCCCAACGTCACCTTGGATGCCTTTGCTTTGGCGTTTAAGGCAGGCAGCGGCATTTTGTTGCGTGGCAGCACTTCTGCTTTGGCCTCCAACAAAGCCATTGTGTCAGCCATTGGTGAAGGACTTTCAGAAGCAGGTGTTTCAGAAGATATTGTTTGCCTTATAGAAGAGCCTTCCAGAGAGCTTGTGGGAGAATTGTTGAATTATAGAGAGCTCATTGACTTGGTTATTCCGCGCGGTGGCGCAAGCCTCATCCACTTTGTGACTCAAAACTCCAAAATTCCTGTCATTGAGACAGGCCTTGGAAATTGCCACCTCTATGTGGATGAGTCTGCCGATTTGGAGATGGCGCTGAACATTTTTGAGAATGCCAAACTGCAACGTGTCTCTATTTGCAATGCATGTGAGACTTTGCTTGTACATGAAGCCGTTGCAGAAACGTTTTTGAAGAAGGTGGCCGACAAACTGGCCTTGAGAGTGGAGATGAGGGCCTGTGAGAGGGCGCGAAAGCACATGGAGGCAAAACCTGCAACAGAGGCGGATTTTAAAGAGGAATTTGGGGATGCCATTGTGGCCATCAAAGTGGTCTCTGACGTTGAAGAAGCCATTGCCCATGTTAACACCTATGGAACAAAGCATTCAGAAACCATTGTGACTGAAAACTATACTCGGGCACTTGCCTTTTCAAACAAAGTGGACGCCGCTTGCGTATATATAAATGCCTCGACAAGGTTTACGGACGGGGGAGAGTTTGGTTTTGGCGCGGAAATGGGCATTTCCACACAAAAAATGCATGTGAGGGGCCCCATTGGCTTGGAAGCCCTTGTGACGGAAAAATATATTGTGTTTGGCAGCGGACAAACAAGGCCTGACTGAGCTTAATGGATGGGTTTCATTTAAATAATTGTTTGTGTTAAAATTATATGTTAAAAGAATTGTTTCAGCGCTCTAAAAAAATAGTTATTAAAATTGGTAGCAACACATTGACGGGTGAAGATGGCTTTGTTTCAAAAAATTATTTAAATGAAATAGCAAGCCAGGTAAATGATGAAATTAAACAAGGAAAACGTATTTTAATTGTTTCCTCAGGTGCCCGGGTTTCTGGTTTGTCTGCCATTAACAAGTGGGCAAGAAAAGCGGACCTCCACTATAAACAAGCCTTGTGTGCCATTGGGCAGGTGGAGTTGATGGACTCCTGGCGGCGTGCATTTGCTGAGCACTCGGTGCACGTTGGGCAAATTTTGCTCACCAAGGATGACTTTTCAGACGCCTATAGGACGCTCAACATCCGCAACACTTTGTTTACGTTAATGGATGAGGGGGTTGTCCCCATTGTCAACGAAAATGACACCACTTGTGTTGAAGAAATAAAAATAGGCGATAATGACAACCTGGCTGCATTGACAGCCATCCTCTGGGGGGCGGATTTGTTGGTGGTGCTCAGTGACATAGTGGGTGTGTTCAACAAAAACCCCAAACAACACCCAGACGCGGAATTTATTGAAACTATTGAAAATTTTGAAGAGTTGCAG
Organism: Cystobacterineae bacterium; assembly: GCA_009782175.1. Lineage (GTDB taxonomy): Bacteria > Myxococcota > Myxococcia > Myxococcales > Myxococcaceae > WRKR01. Next base: position 256,577 of record WRKR01000001.1, on the reverse strand, counting down.
GCCAAAATTCAAAGCTCCGGCACAAGCGACTTTGGCACAGGCGGCATTCAAACAAAAATTGAAGCTGCCAAAAAAGTTGCAGCCTATGGAATACCCATGGTGCTGGCCAATGGAAAAATGCCTTTGGTTTTAAAAACACTTTCAGAAGGAAATGCACGCGCCACCCGCTTCCTCCCTGCTGCTTTCCAAAGCGCTTTATGATCTTCTTCGCAAGGCAAGCCAAAGCTCGCCTCCATTGAAACAGCTCTGTAGCATTCCTTCAAAATAAAACCGCTTTAGTGTCTGCTTTTATGTCTTCTTTTATATATAACATTCAATGCCAAACCAAGCAGGTGAAACCATGTCAAAGACAAATACCGTAGGGATTGTGGGTGTTGGAGCCATGGGGACGGTTTTTGCGAAAGGCCTTGCCAATGTGGCCAAGCAGATGTGGGTGAGTGACGCTGACGAGGCCAAGTTGGAGCGCTTTGTGAAGGCGCACCCGCACTGCAAGCCTGCAAGCAACGCGGAGCTGATTCAGCAGGCTTCTTGGGTTGTTTTTGCTATAAAGCCAGGGGTTTATCCTATGTTGCTCGCTGAGCATGCAAAGCACATAGCGCCGGATACACTGTTAATAGGTTTGGCTGCGGGTTTAACATTGAAACAACTTCAACGTCTTTCTCAAGGGCGGGGTATGTGGATTCGGGTGATGCCGAATTTGCCTTCTTCAGTGGGGGCGGGGATGTTATCGCTATGCGCTTCAGAAGGGCTTTCAAAGCTTCAACTTGCTGATTTTATTGAAGGACTTGAGGCTTTGGGCCGGGTAGATTTTTTGCCCGAGGCGTTGATGGATGTGGCCACCGCGCTTTCCGGCTCCGGGCCTGCCTATGCCTTTGTATTTATAGAAGCTTTGGCGGATGCTGCCGTGCGCCTGGGCATGGAGCGCGCGCGCGCCTATCAGCATGCGGCGCAGACTTTGCTGGGGGCTGCAAAGCTGTGTTTGGACACTTCTGCCTCGCCGGCCCAGCTGAAGGACGCCGTCACCACCCCTGGAGGCACCACGGCGGAAGGCCTCTATGCCCTGGAGGCGGCAGGCTTTCGCAAAGCCGTCTCTGATGCGGTTGTGGCGGCGGCCACCAAAGCCAAGCAACTGGCGCGGGAGGATGTTTAAGGAAATTATCTGCTTAAGTTGCAAAACGGAGCCTTAGCAGAGCTATAGCTTCACTCAACTCCCTTTGTTTCCCTTTTGGGGGGAAAGCTTTTCAACAAAACTCCAGCTGGCCTTCTCTCATGTGCAGGCGGATGAAGTCCCCGTTTTGGAAGTGGCCTGCCAAAATGTGCTCAGCCAAGGGGCCTTCAATGAGGCGTTGAATGGTTTGTCGCATGGGGCGCGCACCCAAGCTGGGATCAAACCCACCGTTGGCAAGCAAATATTCAACAACCTCTTCACCCACTTCAAAGCTTATTCCGCGCTCCTGGAGAAGGCGCTCGCTGCTTTTTTTGAGGAGCAGCCCTGCAATTTGTATTATTTGCGCATGTGAGAGCGGGGAGAAGACGCAGCGCTCGTCAATGCGGTTCCACAGCTCCAGTGGCAAGGCCTCTTTGGTTTTTTTCAAAACCTCCTCATGGGGTGAAGCAGGAGAGGGTGGGGAAGAGGCCCCAAAGCCGAGGCTGCGTGTTTTAGGGATAAAGGCTTCGGCGCCCAAGTTGCTGGTCATCAACACAACGGTATTGGAAAAGTCCACATGCCTTCCCTTCCCATCGGTGAGGCGGCCTTCCTCTAAAATTTGCAAAAGCAGCATTAAAACGTCTCTGTGTGCTTTTTCAATTTCATCCAACACAACGACGCTGGAGGGGCGTTTGCGTACAGGCTCTGTCAGTTGCCCTCCGTCCCCATAGCCCACATAGCCTGCGGGCGCGCCAATGAGGCGGCTGATGCCATGGCTTTCTGAGGACTCGCTCATATCCAGTTGAATGAGTGCATTGGCATTGCCGAAGAGGACTTGGGCCAACACCCGTGCAAACTCTGTTTTGCCCACGCCTGTGGGGCCCAGCAACAAGAAGGAGCCCATGGGGCGTCGGCTTGCAAACCCGGCATAGTTGCGGCGGATGACGGAGGCCATGCGGGCAATGCTGTCTTCATGGCCTATAATTTGTGCTTTGAGTTCCGTCTCAAGGTTGAGCAGGCGTGCGGTTTCTTCCATCAACAGGCGCTCTTCCGGCAGGGAAACCAGCTGTGCGACGACGCGCGCAATATCATCAGGCTCAACCACCTCTTTGCCGGCTCTGCGGCAGCGGGAGCCGGATAGGTCGAGAAGGGAGATGGCTTTGTCAGGGAGGCACCTATCCTGAATATATTTTGCAGAGAGGCTAACAGCGGCCTTCAGTGTTTCAGGGAGGAAGCGGACATGGTGGTGTTCCTCATAGCGGTGGATCAGCCCGTTTATAATATAAAGCGCATCCTGCGCCGAAGGCTCATTCACCCACACCCGCGTAAACCGCCGTTCCAAAGCCGAGTCCTGCGCAATATGTTGCCTATATTCATCATGCGTCGTCGCGCCAATGCAGGGAAACTCGCCGTGGGCCAGCGCGGTTTTCAACTCATTGGCGGCGTCCTGTGGGCCGTCTCCGCTGGCACCGGCGCCAATGAGCATGTGAATTTCATCGACGAAAACAATAACATGTCCCTGTGCGCGCTTCACCTCATCCTTGAGCGCATTCAACCTTTCAGAGAAGGAGCCGCGCAGCTGAGTACCTGCCACCAGGGAGGCCACATCCACCTGAATGAGGACACGAGAAGAGAGGGGGCCTGTGAGGCGCAAAAGCTGTTGAGCGACGCCTTCGGCAATGGCTGTTTTTCCTACGCCGGGCTCTCCGACGAGGCAGGGGTTGTTGGTGCGGCGTTTGCCTAAAACATCAATCACCTCGTCAATCTCTTTGGCGCGGCCGATGACGGGATCCAACTTGCCTTCTTTGGCGAGGGCGGTGAGGTTTTTTCCAAGCCCGCACAGCAGAGGGAAATATTGCATAGAGAGGGAAAACGCTCCCTCTTTTTTTGCATGGGGTGCAGCGAGGGTTTTCAGCGAGGGCATTGCCTGTGGTGGGGGCTTGGGTGGCGAAGCTGAGGGAGAAGGGGTTGTTGGTGGAGCGGGTGGTGTTGGTTGAGGTGTTGTTTCAAAGAGCTCCCTCATAGACAAGGGGAGGGGGTGCTCTCCGGTTTTTGTTTCTCTGGGGTGGATGAGGGGTGTTTGTGCACGAGGTGGAGCACCCAGGGGGCGTGGAAAGTCAGCTTTGGGAGGTGAAACAGGCGTATGCCCCAACTCCCGCGTCAGCAAAAGGCGTCTGGGCATGCGGCCGCTCAAATAATAGGAGAGGGCTTTGTTGCGAAGCCCTGTGAGATCCAAGCCTGTTTTGAAGAGCAGATCTTGCGCCAGGCAGCGGATGCGGGTTGCCGCAATCAACGCATGCAGCGTATCCGTTTCATTGCATCCACAACCATTTGCAATTTCGCGTGCTTTCTCTTTGAGCTCTCGGACAAGGCCCTCTTGCTCCTGGGGGGCCTGTTTGAGCAACTCGAGGAGAGCATCCTCATCTATGCCTTTCTCTTTGAGGAGGAGGGCTGCACGGTTTTCAACCGTAAACATGGCGAAGAGGATGTGCGCCGTTGTCAGAGGTTGCCGAACGCTGCGGGCAATATCCTCGGCCTCTGTCAGGACTTGAGCAAAGTCGCTGCTATACACCATTAAGCCATCTCCAGTGCTGCGGAAGAGAAAATGTGTTGTTAGCTCTATAACCTATTTAAGGAATGCGCAAACAAACACTACAGCTCTGAAGCACCGGGGCGTTTTAAGTTTTGGCATTGGCCCAGGGGTGGCTGGGTGGGTGGCATTGCCTTTGGTTTTGCGTGCTTCTCGTTTGGAGCCCATAGAAGCCATGCGAGCTGAAAAAACATGCTTTTTCTTCATTCATGGAGCGGAGTGCAGGCAAGCTTTAGCTTGCCTCCTCTGCTTAAACGTTTTGTGTCTCGCTAGGCTCACTTCGACCCTAATCCGGTCTAGGCATGCATATTCCGCATGCAGTTCAAGACGACATGAACTATATCATCGCCATGAGTCCCGTCTTGCTGTTTAAGGATTTTTTAGAGCGTGTTGAGAACTCGTCTCATGCTTGGCTGCGCAATTCAGAGGTAGGGGCTGGCAACGGAACACTGGTAGATGCTTTGGGGGACTTTTTGGCTGTACACGGGAAGCATGTGCGGCCCATTTTGGTGCATTTGTTTAGCGACATGTTGGGCATAGAAGAAGACGAGAGGCTTATAGAGGTTGCGGTGGCGGCGGAGTTTATACACAACGCGAGTTTGTTGCATGATGATGTTGTGGACAACGGCATGTTTCGCCGCTCCCTGCCCACGGTGAATGCGCGGTGGGGGAACATTGTTTCGGTGATGGGGGGGGATTTAATGTTGTCCGGCGCGGCGTTGAAGTTGACACATATACACAACCGGCTGACGCAGACGGCGTTGCGTGTGGTTGCAGAAATGACGCACGCGGCCATTGCTGAAGTTGAAGCCAGGGGGAATTTGCTGCTTTCCATAGAGCAGCTTCAGCACATAGCCGAAGGGAAGACGGGGGCTTTGTTTGGCTGGTGCGGGGTAGCGGCATCCATTTTGGCAGAGAATGCTTCTGCTGAGGTGAAGTTAAATGCCTTTGGTCGCAAGCTTGGCGTTGTATTTCAGATGGCGGACGATGTTAAGGACATAACGGGTGCAGACGAAGGCAAGCCTCAATTTGCAGACATCCAATCCAAGACACCTTCGCTGCTGGTTTTGTTGGCGGCCCAGAGAAACCCTGCCGTTATGAAGCGTTTTAAAGAGGCATGGGGCTTTCCGACGGTGACGCGCGAGCGCACGCGCGAGCTTGGGTTGGCCGTCATGTGCTCAGGCGTATTAGACGAAGCCACGGAGCTGATGGAGCGGGAGATGGAAGCCGCTTTCAAGTTGTTGGGTGAATATGCCCAGACGCCCAGCGGTGCCAGGCTTGTTTTATGGACGAAGCAGTTTGCGAAGGACATTATTTCCAAACGAGGGGCCGCATGAGAAGAGCAGGGGAGAGCTCCAAGCGCATACGTTTGCAGCCCTGGGAAAGCATTGCCATAGACTCTGTAGGAGAAGTTATTGAGTTTTGGGGATTTAAGCAGAACCTTGGACGCGTATGGGCTTTGCTTTATTTATATAATCAGCCTTTGTCGGCAGCAGAAATCAGGGAGGCCTTAGCCCTTTCCAAGGGAGGGGTTTCCATGTTGCTGAAAGATCTAGAGCACTGGAAAGTGGTTATTCGCCTGAGGGAGAAGGGAGAAGTTGCCTGGCGCTATCAAGCAGAGACAGACCTTATAAAAATGGCGCGCCGGGTTTTGGAGGAGCGAGAATATGTTTTAATTACGCGTGTTTGCGCTGAGTTTGAGCAAGCCAAGGCCATGGCTTTGGCTTCAGGGGAGGCTTCTGGGGAGAAGATGGAGAGGCTGGCGCACATGGCGGTATTGGCGGAGCAGACGGCAAGGCTGGTTCAGCTGTTTATGAAGACGCCTCCTTTGGATGTGCGCTCTATTTTCAGGTCGCTTGCTTCCAGGGTATTGGCGAAGGGCAAGAGGCTAATGGCGAGCTAAATAGAGGACGCCCAATGGGGGGAGGGTGAGGGAGAGGGAGGCCATTTGTCCATCCCATGGTGTAGGGACAGCATCCTGTGGGGGGTTAGAAATACCGGAGCCGCCAAAGAGGGTGGAGTCCGTATTCAGTATTTCATAAAAGCGTCCCAGGGTAGGGCTGCCGATGCGATAATTTTCTCGGATGACGGGGGAGAGGTTAGCGACGCAGATCATTTCACGTCCAATGTCCCCTCGTCTGAAGAAGCTATAGACGTTGACATCTGCGGCATCCGCCTGAAGCCAGCAAAAACCATCCGAGCGAAAGTCCCTCTGGTGCAAAGCGGGCTCCTCGCGATAGAGGCGGTTGAGCTCCTGAATTAACGTGGGCAACTCCTTGTGGCCATAATAGCTGAGCAAATGCCAATCCAAGCTTTCCTCATGGTTCCATTCGGCAAATTGGCCAAACTCACCGCCCATGAAGAGCAATTTTTTTCCGGGGTGTGCCCACATCCAAGCATAGAGGGAGCGAAGGTTTGCAAACTGTTGCCACAGGTCGCCTGGCATGCGGGAGATGAGGGAGCCTTTTCCGTGCACAACTTCGTCATGGGAGAGGGGGAGGACGAAATTTTCTGAGAAGGCATAGAGCAACCCGAAAGTCAGCTCATTGTGGTGATAGCTTCGGTGCACCGGTTTTTTTTGAAAAAACTTGAGGGTGTCATGCATCCACCCCATGTTCCACTTATGGGAGAAGCCCAGCCCTCCGACGGAAGTGGGGCGGCTGACTTGTGGCCATGCGGTGGACTCTTCGGCCATGACGAGGGTACCGGGGTGGCGGGTTTGGATGGTTTCATTAAGCTCCTTTAAAAAGTCGATGGCTTCGAGGTTTTCGCGGCCGCCATAGGCATTGGGGGACCACTCACCCAGCTTGCGGCTATAGTCCAAATAGAGCATGGAGGCGACAGCATCCACGCGAAACCCGTCGATGTGAAACTCTTCTATCCAATGGAGTGCGCTGGAGATGAGAAAGTTGCGGACTTCATGACGGCCATAGTTGAAAATGGCCGTGCCCCAGTCCGGGTGCAGGCCGCGCCGTGGATCCGCATGCTCATAGAGGGCCGTACCGTCAAAATAAGCGAGGGCGAATTGATCTCTGGGAAAATGCGCGGGGACCCAGTCGATGATGACGCCTATGCCCTGTTGGTGCAGCGTATCGACAAAAAACCGAAAATCATCCGGGCTTCCAAAACGCGAAGTGGGGGCGAAATAGCCGCTGACCTGATAGCCCCAACTCCCGCTGAAAGGGTATTCTGTTATGGGCATCAACTCCACATGCGTGAAGCCCAGGCCTTTGACATGCTCAGCCAAAGCATGTGCGGCCTCTTTGAAAGTTAAGGAGCGGTTGCCTTCTTCGGGAATTTTGCGCCACGAGGCCAGGTGGACTTCATAAACGGAGAGGGGTTTGTCCGAGCGTATTTGTTGGGGCAATGCATTGCGCCACGCGGCGTCATTCCAGACATGGTGGCTTTGGGAAACAATGGAGGCGGTTTTGGGAGGCAGCTCAAACTGGAAGGCGAAGGGGTCCGCTTTGGAGTGAGTGGCGCCACCGGGGAGGTGGAGTTGAAATTTATATTTTGTCCCGGGCGCTATGCCTGGAATAAACAGCTCCCAAATTCCGGAAATGCCCATGCTGCGCATGGGGTGAATGCGTATATCCCAGCCGTTAAAATCTCCGATGACGGAGACGCCTTCCGCATTGGGGGCCCAGACGGAGAAGGCCACGCCGCTGGTGCCAAAAAAGTCCTGGAGAAAATGGGCGCCCATTTTTTTCCAGAGTTGTTGGTGGGAGCCCTCGCCGAAGAGGTGCAAATCCACATTTCCCCAGGAGGGGAGGAAGCGATAGGCGTCTTCCACAACAAGCTCCTGCCCATGGTGCAGGGATATATGGAAGCGATAGTTATGAGGAGCAGCGTCTTCGGAGAAGCAATACTCAAAGAGGCCATGCGCCACGGCGTGCATGGGCAAGTGTTGTGAGTCCACAAGGAGACCCATGGCCCGAGCATCCGGCCGCCATGCGCGAATCCAAACTTTTCCAAGCTCAGCATGACGACCTAAAAAAGAGTGGGGGTTTGCATGGCGCAGCCTACACAGACTTTCAAGCATCTAAGGCTCCTTATGTGGAAACAAGCCTATTGCCTTAACATAAGGGGCTTGTTGTTTGGACAAGCACATGTGTCAAGCTGGGGAAGCAGGGGTTGAGGGAGGCTAAGGCTCGCGTTTTTTATAAAAGAGAATGATCGAGAGGCAATGGAACTCATTGTCGCTAGACTGACGTACCTCCCGGTCGACAATTTGAAGATCAGGGTTAGTTTTCATCCAACGGGAGATGTTGTCTCCCAATCCTTCTCGTTCTTTTGCCTTGGTGGCAGAAAAAACCTTCACGCCCGTGAACATGAGTACTTTATGACAGGACTGTGATCGATTGTCAAAACATGCTAGTGGTTTTTTATGTTGATAGACTTGCACGCCCATTCTTATTTGACATGTGGCTGTTTATTGGATCCGCGAGAAGTGTTGGCCAGAGCTGAGTTACACGGAATTGATGGGGTTGCTTTTACGGAAAAGAACACCCAAGATGGCTGTGAAGAGCTTTTAGAGTTAGGCAAAACCTCAAAAACAAAGGTTTTTGTTGGGATGGAGCTGGACACGGACAAAGGGCAATACCTTTGTTTCTTTGAAAATCCGCTATTGGCACCTGAGCCGGTGCAAATGTGGGGAAGCAACAGAGAAAAGCCTTGGAGTGTGAAGGAATGTCTGCCGAAGCTGAAGTCTCTGGGGGCAGCCATTGTTGCAGCGCGTCCTTTTGATCCGGGCTTTGCCTACCCGGCGAGGGAGCATCTGCATTCCTTGGATTGCCTTTGTGCCATAGAGGTTTATAACCCTTCTATCAGCCTGGGGGCGAATGAGCAGGCCATGGAGGTTGCGAGGAAGATGCGCATTCCGGGCATTGGGGGCAGTGATGCTCGAAACAGTTTGGATGAGATTGGCTATGCGGCGACTTTGTTTGAGAAGCCCATTAACACTCAAAAAGAATTGCTGGAGGCTTTGGCGGGGGGTGCATTTTGGCCCGTCATGATGGGGGAGTTGGCCAAACTCGTCAAACCGGGTGCGGCCAAGGCAGCAGAAAGCAAAAGCAAAAAAAAGAAAAAGAAAAAACGCTGGCCCTAAGCGAAAAAGCCACGCTAGCGGGCCACCCGCCCTCCGCGCAGGCTCACCGTTTTTTGCCCGCCGCCCCAATGCCAGGTTTCTATTTTTTGCTCTCCCTCGAAGGCGATGGTTTTGCTTTCTGGATAGCCCAAAGCCATTTCCAAAGCTTCTGCTGAAATGCCGGGAAGGGCCTCTTTGCTGCGGATGGCCGTTTGCTCATCAACGGAAAACTCCGCTATTTGGGTGGAGGGGTTCAGAGGCGTCAAATAGCGGTTAAGCTCTGCCTCAAACTCTTCTGTATTTTTGAGCGTATTAGGGAGGACGAGGATGAGGGGTTTAGAAGCATTTTGTATTGCCACATAAACCCAGGGGCGGGTACGCGGGGAATAAGGGAGGCGCTCTTTTATAGCCAAAGCGGTGGGGAATTCAACTTTGAGAATGCGCACAGGCATAGCTGCCGGCAAGAGGGCTTCTATATCTCCGGGTGGAACAGGCATACCATCCGGGTGTTGCAACACATGCAACCAAGCGGGGTTGACAGGAGAGAGCAGGTGTTTGCTTTCATCAGCAAAAAAGGGGGTGACGAAATAAGAAATGCGCAAGAAGCGGGGTTGGTTTTTTAAAGCACGTGCCAGCCTGCCTTGCTCAGCAAGCTCCATAGGCATGCGAGGAGGCGTCGCGCAGGCCCATAGCCCTCCCCACAAAAAGCAGACCCACACAAAATGCGTGGGCAACCCCAGGCGGCAGGCCATGTGCTTCACAGTTTATTCACGGTTTTTTTCATGGTTTTTGTGTGCTCGCACAAGCCGGGCTGGAAGCGGCCGGGCAGTTGGCGCAGGGCGAGGCGGGGGCCGGGTTTTTTGTTTCAGGGTTTTTGGCTCCTGAGGCTGCTCCATGGGTGGCCGTGGAGGCGGGGGCCTCCCCCTGGGTTTTGGAAGGCGAGGCATAAAGCTCTGAGTGCCACCCTCCACCTTTGAGGTGAAAAGCAGACATGCTGATGCGTTTTTTCAGCGTGTTTGGGGCCCCACAGCTTGTGCAGCACTCAGGCGCGGGCGCGTCAATTTTTTGGAGCAAATCCACATGCACTCCACAAGCTTCACACAAATATTCGTAAACAGGCATGGTTTCCAGGCAAAGTGAAAAGAAGAACAGTAACAACCAGTGAAAAGAAGAAAAATGAACAGAAGAAAGCTTCAAAAAAAACGAAGCGGGAAAATGTCAGAAAATTTTTAATTGTTGAGCGGTCAGGGAGAGCAATTTTTTGTCAAGTTTGAGTTTTTTAGCCAGCTCCCCCAGTTGCATTTCTGGAGTTTCCAACTCAGGAGGCAGTTGGGCAAGCGAGGTTTTGAGTTTCAGGGAGAGTTGTTTTTTGAGGGCAAAGCTGATGTTTAAGTCGCGCAAATAGCCGGGTCGGGCCAAAGCGCGCAATTGGCGGTTTATATTGGTAGAGTCCAATATTTCTGCTCCAAAGCGTTTGCGGAGTTTGTCAAACTCCGCTTGCAGAGAAAGCTCCGCAATGCGTTTTTTCAACGCGCCAGGTTTGGTATTTAAAGCCTTAGAAAGCTTGTCCAGCGAGCAGCGGTGTTGGAGCAACCCGGCACACAAAGCAGCGCGCTCCTTGTCTTCAAAAGCGGCCAAAAAACCATGGTGTTTTAAAACAGAGGCCACCTCTTTCCAGCGGAGCATTTCGCCATTTCCTCGAAATTGTGAGGAAAAGCAGCTCAGCAGCTCGGCTTGGGAGGTGGAGGACTGAATAAAAAGCAAGAGGCGCTCTTTGGCTTCTGGGTGGAGCAGGACACGCAGGTTTTCTTTGCAGGGGCTTATTTGCACAAAGCGCCCTCTGGGTTTAGGAAGGGAGGTTTTGGGGGGCTTGCCTAAGGACCAGGTTTTTTTTGAAGGCGTTGTTGTAGAGGGAGTTGGAATGTCATCCATCTCCTGTTGAGGCGTCCAACCATGCATGTCCTGCTTGGTATAAGCCCTTTTTTAAGGCTGTCAATGCCCCTGGTTTGTCCTCCATTTCCCTTTTGGGGCTCAATTCTCCCAAGGGCACAAAAATGCAGCATTGTTTTATGGAAAAACAGGGTTTTTCAACAAACAATTTTGTTTCTTCCAAGCTTATATTAAAGTGTATCTGCCATGCTCAAAGTATCTCCGGGCAGCATGAAGTTACTCACGCAAGCCACTTATTTGCTTTTGGCGGTGTCTGCTGTTTTTGCTCTTTGGGTGCAAAGAAACCCCGGGAAGTTTCCTTCTGGCTGGGAGAGTGCGGCGCCCTGGCTGTTTCTGTCTTTTGCGGTTTTGTTTTCTGCCCAAAGCATACTCAAAGTGGTTTTGAAGCAGAGCTCCTTTGTTCGCTCATTCATGCACATGGGCATTGCCGCTGCATTTTTGATGGTTTTATTCCTGGGTATGCCCAAAATAACCAAGGTTAAAGGCTCCTTGGCTGCCACAACCCCCTATGAAATGGAGCACCTCCTGGCTGACACAGACGAGCGCATCCGCGTTTTGGCTGCAGAGTTGGCGCGCTATCGCCCTGAAGGGCTTCAATTGGCACCCGCTTTGGTGAAAGCTTTGGGCGATCCTTCCGTGCGCGTGAGAGAAACGGCGCATGCTTCTTTAGTTTATCTTAACGGTGGCGCGGATTTAGGAGCTTTGGGCTCAGAAGATGGAATCCACGCATGGAAGCAGCGCTTTCAATGAAAACAGCTGCACAGCTGGAAAAGCTCAATGCCCACTTGGCTGCTTGTGGGCTCAAACGCACACGTCAGAGAGAGCTGATTGCGACGGTGTTTTTTAGGGAAGAGGGGCACATTTCCATAGAAGAGTTGTGTGCCAAAGCGCGCAAGTTGGATTTGCGCATATCCGTTGCGACCGTCTATCGAACCATGCGTGTGCTTGCGGAAAGTGGTTTGGCCCACCCACGCAATTTTGCTGATGGGCATACACGCTATGAAGTTGCAGGCGCACACCATGATCACCTCATTTGCACGCAGTGTGACTCCATTGTTGAGTTTGAGGACAAAGAAATTGAAACTTTGCAGGCAGCTGTTGCCCAGCAGCATGGGTTTTTTGTACTCTCACACAAGATGGAGATTTATGGGCTATGCGAGGATTGTCGTCCTCAAGGCAGCATTGCTGGTGAGCCTGTTGGGTTGTGCTCACCCCTACCCGAAGAGCCCTGAACGCATTCGCTCGCTTGCAAGAGAACTCAACTCAGGTTGGGTTGGCCCTGTGCCTTTTATAGCGGAGCCTTGGGAAGACAAAACCATACTCATTGGTTTTTTTGCGACATGGTGTTTTCCATGCCTTCTGGAAATTCCGGTGCTGCAAAAGCTTTATGAGCGTTATGCGGACAAGGGTTTGCTTGTTATTTTGGCAGGGATGGATTTGGAAGGAGAAAAAACCCTTAAAGTTTATTCTGAAATGTCCCATCTGCCCTTTCCTGTGGTTGTGGCCAGCGAGCGCTTAAAAGCGGGAAACACGTGGTTGGGGAGAATTCAGCAATTGCCTACACATGTGTTGATCAACCGCCATGGAGAAGTGGTATTTATAAAAACAGGCTCACTTTCCCCAGAAGTTTTAGACGACTTTAAGAGGTGGTTTCGCTAGCTTGCGCAACAAAGCTTCCCCAAAGCCAAGCCTTTAACGAAGTGCAGAGTGTCCAAGTTTTCTGACATGGTATCCATGCCTTGTTTGATCTCATATGCCCACTTGCCTACATTCGAAGTTTAAGTGTTTTTATGGCAAGTGAAACGGGTGCTTTTCTTTCATTTTTAAGAAAGACAGGCGCCTATTTTGCCCGGTTTTCAGCTAAACTGGGTTTTATGGCGGTTAGAGAGAGCATTAAAAATTTGTTGGAAAGTTTGAGTTTTCTTTTGGAGCAACATTTCAAGTTGTTTCAGAAAGAATTTTCTGACGAGTTGCGGACGCTTTTAGGGAGTTTTTTTGGGCTTTTGTTGTGTCTGCTGCCATTGCTTTTCGGTTATGTATTTGTGAATATAGGCTTGGTTTTTCTGCTTAACCTGGCCATGCCGCTTTGGGTGGCGCTGTTGTTGGCGGGGTTGTTGAATTTTGTGCTGGGAGGTTTAGGCATTTGGCAGATTGGGCGGCGCCTGAGCGGATTGGAGTTTTTGCCTGAAACCTTAAAGGAGTTGTTTGTGACGCGCCACGTTTTGTTGCAAGGCTCCAAGCCACCTGAACAAGGAGAGTTTTTTTGTGAAGATGCAGCCTGCGGAGCTGACGACTCAGGAATTCAAGCAAAGCCTTGAGCAAACCAGAGAGCGTGTGCTCAAAGACATTCGCGTTTTAGAGAGAGAGCTTTATGCTGCTGTGGATTTTAAAAACTGGGTTCAGGAGCCTTGGCTTTGGGTGGCAGGGGCTTTTGGTATAGGTTTTCTTTGGGGAGTGTTGTCGAGCAGAAGGAAATAAAATTTTTTGAAGGTTTTTGAAGAGAAACTTGGAGAGAGACAATTGGAGAGAAACCATGCAAATGCCGACTGAAGAGCTTCAGGATGATCTTGTAGAGAGGCTTGAGCGCGTGAAGCAAAATTGGACCGAGCTTAATGAGAGAGTTAAAACAGGGGTGAAGCAGAACCCAATTCTCTGTCTCACAGGGGCGTTGTTGTTGGGGTTTGTTATTGGGAAGTTGGTTTCACGATGATGGGAACAGACGAAAGCCATGCGGAAAAAACAACTCCTTCTGCAAAGGCATGCGGGGCCTTGAGAGAGAATGTGCGGATGCGTCCTTATGCTTCACTGGCCTTGGCTTTTGGTGCAGGCTATGTCCTGGGTGGTGGACTCAACAGCCGCATGACGGTGAGGGTTTTGGGCCTGGGCTTGAAGGTGGCCATGCTTCCTTTCGTTCAAGACAAGTTGTTGAATGCAGCAGATGTTGTTTTGAGAGAAGCCCTGAAGAAAACCTGAGGAAGAAGACGAAGAGCAAGTCAGCTAACCATTCCAGAGTTTTGGAGGAAATGATGAATTGGAAAGAAATAAAACAAAAGTTGCCGTCCATTGATGCGGATGATCTGCTTGAGAGAATAGGCCTGGAAGTGCGCAGAAGCATGCCGGAGAAAATGTTGCCGGGCATTGTGTTGTTTGGTGCAGGGCTTATTGTAGGCGCTGGTTTGGCGGCATTGCTGACGCCTCGCTCAGGGCCTGAGCTGCGCAACCGCTTGAGAAGTCGACTGAGCCGTGAAAGCTGTTGTGGTGATCCGGATGATCTCGAGATGGCCCAACATTCCAATGGCTGAGACATTTGAATGGAAGAGATAGGCGCGCTTGAGTTGCTTGCACTGGCGCCCCCTCCCTCTGAGGACTGGTTTTCTCTTATACATACGTGGTTGGGATGTGCAGAGACGGTGGGGGCAGCCTATCAAGCCTGGGAGGAGCTGCGCTCCAAATATGCGGATGCCCTCCAAAACCATGCGCAAAAAATAGAAATGCTTAAGCTGCATGGCGAGTTTGTTTTGGGGGCGGCTGAGCAAGCCAACGGAGAAGCAGACATAAAAGGCTTTGAAGAAGCCACAAAGCTTGCAAGCTTGGCGCCCTCAGAAAAAGGGGATATTGAGCGCTTCCGCCAGCAATGGGAAGGCGTTGTGCACATGTGGGAAAACGCCCAACTTCAAATGAGATGCTTTTTTGAAAAAGCCTCCAGAGAGATTGAAGAAGAAATTGTGCGCAGAATAGACAAGACGCTAAAACTTGTGCGCCCCAAGCTGCATTTAACCATCCACCACCTGGGGAAAGAGCACTGCATTTTGCAATTTGAGCGCATGGGCGAATTGGATGCTGTCCTTTTGTCCAGACTGCTGTCGGGCAAAATCCCCACGCACTATGCTTTCCTCTTTGATGATTCTGTCTCCCAGCTCAATGGCATGGCGGATGTTGTTTATGCGGAGAAGCCCTTTGAGCCTTCTTCCCTTGCCTCACCTTGGCCCCTCATCCACAGCCTCATGGGCGACAAATCCGCGCTGAGCGCCCCCTGGAAGGGACAAATTCCCCTCCTCTATGAGGGGGGTGTTTTGTGGATGCTCAAACAAAAAGGTATAGTCATGGAAATAGAGCAAGTGGAGGTGGCAAAAGGGCAGGCCACTGAGTTATTGGAGGTTGCCAAGGCCCAATGGATGGTCGCTCATTTTTTCAGGTGGATGAGGGAAGGCAAAATGGAGCTGCAGCTAAGGCCCAATGCCTTCATTGCCCAATAGATCGATCTTATTTTTTTCTCTCATTTGCAAGGTGACATTATTCCCGTGAGAAGACGTTTCCTCCGAAAGTTGGTGGTGGCTTTTCTCTGGGCATTGGGGATCAGCAGCTTTGCAAGCTTGTTGTTGTCCGTCCGCTCAGACGAGAGTGCCGAAGGGGGCCTGGCTCGGCTGCAGTTTAATTTGGCTTATGGTTTAGAGCGCCTGGAGCTTAGGTTTTTCGATCTCTTCTCTCTGGCTGCAAGCCGTCACTCCGATCGCTCAACCCGGGTGGTGCTTTCAGGCATTGACGAGCAGACGCTGGTGAATGCACGGGAGAGCGCAAAGCCCCTCTTGAGCGCGCACCCCTGGCCCAGAGAATATTATGGGAAAGTAGCTTTGCAAGCTTTGCAAGAAGGCGCCTCCCAGGTTTGGGTTGAGCCTTTGCTTTCGAATGCCTCTATTCGAAATTATCCCATGCAGGGAGGGGCGGTGGATGATGATGGTTTTTTTGCCCAAAGCCTGCGCAGCAACCCGCATGGCTTTTTGTTGAGTTTTGGGGGCTCCACCGCATTGCCGCTTTTGCCCGAAAAACCTTTGCGTCCGCTTTTGAGTTATGTGGAAAGTTTTGGAAGCCTGGAAGAGAGTGAAGAGAGAATAGGGCATTTGCTGGGACAAAATGTGGGGGTTTTTTTATTTCCCAAAGAGGAAATTTGGGAGTTGTGGGTGGCTTGTGAAACCCCTGAGCAAGCCACAACCCTCTCCCAACAACTTGGGCTTAAGCTTGACAAAACCCGCCGCCTTGAAGCCAAAGACACCGCCTTTGAAGTAGATGCGCATTGGTTGTTTTTGCGCCTGGCCGCTATTTCAGTTGAAGGCTTGGACGTTGGCCAACTCAAAGAGTTGCGCCGTTTGGACATTCCGCTGACACCTTTTCTCATCCGCGGAGTGCGTTTTGGATTCCAGGGGCTTGAAACAGACAGGGCTCAACATGTGCGCTCTGCCCAGCATTTGGTGCGCTATAGAGATGCAAAAGGAGAAAACTGGATATTGCCTTCTGCAGCGGTTGTTTTGGCCATACGCCATTTGGGGGTGAAGCATTTGCAATACAAAGAGGGCAGGCTTTGGTTGGACGAGCATTCCATTCCCATGGATGTGTCGGGTGAAAGCCATATGCATTGGGATGTTGAGCGTATTTCCCACCCGGAACGAGGGACCGTCAAACGCTATATTCCCGCTTGGCACATTTTGGCCAATGCTGAGGCGGGAACTCAAAACCTGCGCCCTCATGACAACGAGCTTTCCTCCAAAATGCTTTTTCTCTCAGAGGTGACAGAGAAAAATTTTGTGAAGACGCCTGTAGGTGAGGCAGGCGCTGCCGCCATAATGGCTCAAGCCGTATCCAACATTATTCGCCACCAGGGTATAGCTCGCAACTCTGTCAACTCTGATATTGGGTTGACTTTTGCTTTTGGAATTGCAGGAAGCTTGTTGGCCGTTGCCTATTCACATTGGATTCGAAACCCCCGTGGGTGGCTCAGCGCCGGCATTTGCCTGGCGACATTGGTTTTAGAATATTGGGCAGCCAGGACAATGTTTCTTCAGCAGCAGCTTTGGCTTGCTGTGGCGACGCCGGGGTTGGCATTCCTCACAAGCTATTGGGCAAGCTTGGGCTATGCTGTGCGCTTGGAGCACCGCATTCGAGAGTTTGTTTTGCGCGCGCTGGGCTCCAGAAGTTTGGGAAACAAACGTGCCAAACGCCACCAGCGCTTTGAGCCCAGCTTGGTTTTGCTAAGCCCGGAGAAAAAATTTGTCGCCGGGTTTTGCTCTGACATTGAAGGGTTTACGCAGTTGGTGAGCAAAGTGCCCTCCGCAACATTGATCAAAATGATGCGAGAACATTTGACGGACATGACGCAGGTTGTTTTGGATACGGATGGCCAACCCGACAAATACCTGGGCGAAGGCATGGTGGCTTTTTGGGGTGCCCCCATTCCAGTGGAAGAGCCAAGCATGTCTGCTTGTGAGGCTGCGTGCAGAATGTTGGAGGTTTTTGAAAAAAAACGCCTAGAGTTTGAGAAGCAATGTGGCGCTCCCCTTGTTTTCCGTGCGGGGATTGATGTGGGGGAGGCATTGGTTGGCAACATGGGGACAGCCCACCGCCAAACCTATTCTGCCATTGGGGAGCCTGTGTCCACAGCCGCAAAATTGGAATCCATTGCCTCTGAATATGGGGCACATGTCCTTTGTACTGACTTGGTTGCCTACCGCGCGCAGGGGAAGTTTCAATTTAGGGAGCTCGATCGCATTCGGTGGCCGCGCAGAAAGGAGCCCTGCGCGGTGTTTGAGTTGCTGGGGCGTGCCTCAGAGAGCAAGCTGGAATGGCTTGGCCGCTATGAGGCGGCATTGGGGTTTTATTATGGCCGGCGTTTTAACTTGGCCAAAGAGCTTTTTGAAAAATTGAGCGAAGAGATGAAGGATGGCGTGTGCGCACTCTATGCCAGGCGAGCCGCACACTATATGCTCCACCCCCCTCCTGAGGATTGGGATGGCTCTTTTGAAGGGCATGCTCCACCTCAAAATATTTAAAGCAAAGGGTTGTGGAGGATGGCCTTTGCAAATGCGGCCCTATATTTTTTGGGCCCAACCGCGACAGCCCAGAGGTTTTTTTTGCAAAAAACCTCTCTGGCCAGGCTGACAAGCTCCCTGGTTTTAATTTTTCGAATGCGTTGTGCGCGCTCTTCAAAACTTTCAGGGTGGTGAAAAAGCTCCGTCGCAGCCAATCGGCTCAAAAGCTCTCCGGGAGAGTCTTTCGCAAAGTCAAGCTGCATGTGCTTTCTTCGCTTGGCACGCCTCAACTCTTCGATGGGGAGCTTGGAATGGCAAAGTTTGGCAACCGTTTTGAGAATGCACTCCACAACCTGTGGAGCACGGTTGGGTGTGGCGGCACTGTCAATGTTGAAAATGCCCACATCCGAAAAACCTTCCAACAATGTGTCTACGGAATAGGCCAATCCACGTTTTTCTACCACCTCAAAAGGAAGCCAGGAAGAAAGCCCATCATCCAAAATCCGCTGAAGGAGGTGCAGGTGGAGGTGGTGCTCATGGTTTTCTGGAACTGTTAAAAAACTCAGCCTAAACAAAAGCTGTGACTCATTCCTGGGCACATAAAGCAACCTGGGCCCCACAGGTGGTGGGGGTGGACTTTCTTCTACACGCTCCCCTCGAGGAATGTGCAAGAAAGCTTTTTGGGCAGCGTGGATTATTTTC
This sequence comes from Cystobacterineae bacterium, assembly GCA_009782175.1. Taxonomy (GTDB): domain Bacteria; phylum Myxococcota; class Myxococcia; order Myxococcales; family Myxococcaceae; genus WRKR01. Next base: position 238,302 of record WRKR01000001.1, on the reverse strand, counting down.
TCACAAGGCAGAGGCGAGGCTACACCCAAAACCATGTTGGCTGCGACATAGTGGCGTTTATAGTGGGAGAGGAGTTGCTTTTTGGAAATATGGACAAGGCTTTGGGGAGTGCCCGCAATTTTAAAAGCCAGGGGGTGCCCCTTAAAAAGTTGCATTTTTGACAAGTTGTCCAAGTCGATGTCTTCGCCTTTGTCATCCACCTCATCCAACATTTCTTCGAGGACAATTTGTTTTTCAACAGAGAGTTTGGCCAATTGGGGCGTGCTGAGCATTTTGCCCAAAATACGCAAAGCCGTCTCCACCCCCGTGGGGTGACATGCCGTATAATAATAACTTAAGTCCCTCATGGTGACAGCATTGAGGCTGCCACCCACCCACTCAATGGCGAGGTTCATTTTGCGCGCATTGGGAAAGCGACTGCTTCCTCTAAAAAAGAGGTGCTCCAGAAGGTGGCTGACACCATTGTTGTGCACGGTTTCATGCCGAGAGCCGACACGTACATAGACGGATAGCAACGCGGATTGCAGGTGTGGCATGTGCAAGCTGACCAAAGTCAGCCCATTGGGCAGAAGGGTTTTTCTAGCTTGAATATTCACGCGCGTGGCAGCCTTAGCACAAAGGCTGTGCCTTCTGGGCTTGTAGTTGCCACCTCGAGACTTCCCCCTTGCATATGGAGAAGTTGCGTTGAAAGCGCAAGGCCAAGCCCCGAGCCACCCTCTTTGGTTGTGAAAAATGGCTTAAAAATTTCAGAGAGAATGTCTGCAGCGATGCCTTTGCCAGAGTCCGCAAAACCAATATGGACAAAAGCATTCTCCTCTTTTGTGTATATGCGCAACAAGCCGCCTTCCGGCATGGCCTCTTTGGCATTTTTCAAAAGGTTGAGAATAACCTGGCGTATTTGTGCCTCATCCACTTTGCAGAACAAAGGCAAAGGGAAAAAGGCCGTTTCTATGCTGATGTTTGCATTCCTCAACTCTTCTTCATGGAAATGGAGGATGGATTGTGTGAGCGCATTCACGTCTTCCCTTTGAAGTGAAGGCGGTGGAAGCCTGGCAAGCTTTAAATATTCTTCTGTTATTTCTGTTACGCGATCCACTTCGCGGATGATGGCCAAAAGAAGCTCTTCTGTTTCTGTTTTTTGCTCAGGGGTTGAAAACTGTGTTTGGCCCAGTTGCTCCAGCAAAAGCTCAGCGTTTAAGCCAATGGAGGAGAGGGGGTTTCGCACCTCATGTGCCAATTGGGCGGAAATGCGACCTGCCGCAGCGAGTTGTTTGGCCTGAAGGAGTTGGGATTGTTGTTTTTCAAGCAAGGACTGACGCTCTTTGAGCGCCAAAACCATGGCATCAAACTCACGAGCGAGCAAAGCCATGTCGTCATCCCCCTTGAGGCCAAGAAAGGCCGAATAATCTCCCTCTCTTATGGCTGCAATTCCTTTATGCAAGGTGAGAATGGGGCGGAGGTGGCGTGTAGAGACAATGGTAGCCAAAAGCCCAATGAGCACAGAAACAATGGATAAGGCGACAATGAGGATGCCGTTTTTCTGCTCTCTATCCTGGGCCTTGGATAAGCGGACCAGAATGCGGTTTGAGAGGGCATTTTGCAGAAATTGCAAATGGTTGTGAAAGGCAAGCTCTTGTTTTTGCAGGTGGTTGAATGACTCTTCGAGGTTTAAGCTTTCATCGGCTTGGGCAATGCGCTCGAGAATGTTTTTGCTGTCTTTTTCATAGGCGGCATAGCGTTTGCTTGCCTCGGCGAAGTGGGTTTCAAAATTTTCGAGGGCTGCTTTTTCGGAGTGTGGTGCAGTGTTGAGCGCGTTGTGGGCCAGGGCTGTGCCTTCGTTCATTTTTGTGAGGATGGCTCCTGGGAAATACATGAGGGCGAGCCGTGCCAGCTGCTGTTGAAGGGCAGGCTCTCTCTCTTCTGCGAGAAGAGCCGTTTCTTTCTCATAGGCATAGTGTAGAGTTTGGATGTCGGCGAGAATTTTAGCCAGTTGTAGATAGCCGTTGCTGAGCAGTTGAACTTCTATTTGGTTTTGTCGAATTGTGAGGATGCTGACGAGTGAAACTGTGCTAGAAGCGATGAGGACTGCGGCAAACCCAATCAATATACGCGTGGCAAGAGAGATACGCATGGAGAACGAAAACGGGGAGGGGGAAGACTTTTTGAAGACAACCTCCACTTCGTCTATTCTATGAGAAACCATTTCCTTATGGGGGTTTTTATTCTGGGGGCATGTCTATGAGAAAGCATTTTATTTTTATAGTGGGCTGTCTATGGGGAGGGACAGTGCTTTCCCAACCACGGTTGACGGCATTTTTTATAGAGGGAGATCCATCCATACAAGAGACGGTGGATCAGGTGAAAAGAGAGCTGATGGGGGCATTATCCCAGGCAAGCGAAGTGGAAGTGCTCCCCATATTGCGGGTGATCAAACCTTCCGAAATACTCATATTGCCTGTGGTTTCAACCACCTTTCGTGAAGCTTATAGCGCCATGGAAGAAAAGCGTTTTGCTGAAGCGCGCGGTTTTTTCAAAAAAGCCATTACCATTGCTTTGGCGCAACCGGAGCGCGCCAATTTTGGACAAATTTTTGATGCTTATGTGGCTTGGGCCGTTGCGAGCATTCAAGATGGTGATGAGGAGGAGGCCAGAGCTGCTTTGAGGGCATTGGCGAAACTGGCTCCCAATTATGTCCTTCCGAAGGATCTGCCTCCCGTCTTTAAGCGGGAATTTGAGCGTGCCAAGCATTCAGCCAACAAATTGCCCAGAGGATCCATTTCTATTGAAACACCTGAAGGTGCGCTGGTGTTCCTCAATGGCCAACCTGTGGGCATTGCTCCAGTTGTTTTGCCCAATTTGCCTCGGGGCACGCACTATATTTCCATGGAGGGAGATCATTTTGACATACGCTTTGGGCAGGTGGTTGAGCTGCGCTCTGCACAAGCACAAGTGCGTGGCATTCTGAAAAAAACAGTTATACGTTTGCCTCCCAATTATGTTGCGGATCCCGCTTTGACACCTTTTTTGGATGCGGAGGCTTTGGATCGCCTGGAGCCTTTGGCTGAAAATTTAGGTGCCGCATTTGTTTTGGTAGGTTTCATTAAAGAGCTTGAGCCCGGTTATTTCAATCTGTCCATGACGCTTTTTCATGCGCAGAGAAGGTGTTTTCTGTCTTTGGCCCCCATTGGGTTTTCAAAAAACCTTGTGGGCAAGTCCTTTTTGGGCAAAAGAGTTTCCGATGCTATAATGCAGCGCGTCCGCCTGGCTGACAAAGAAAAGCCCGCCAGCTTGCCTTTGGATTGGCGCGCCAGAGGGGCTATAGAATATTCCTCGCTCAGGGACTGAACACCTAGGGCCTGTTTTCTTTGGACTCGTCTTGAGGCTTCTCCAGAGAAGGCATGTCCATTTTTTCAAATTCTTCCGTAATTTCAGCAAACTCTGAAGCGTCCCCTGGTTTTTCTGAAGCAAGCTCTTTGTCGGGAAGCTCCACAATGGAAGCTTGCAAGCCGCAGCGGTTTTCGAGCTCATACATGGCTCGAAGGACCAGATCTTTCTCAAGCAAAGTCCGGTTAAGCCGTTTCTCAAGTGCTCGGAATTTGTCTTTTTGGAGTTTGCCAGAAGAGCGAAAACTCTTGAGTTGGCGTTGAGCAAGCTCAAAGCGGACTTTGAGGTTTTTAAGTTCCTTTTCAAGCTCTTGAGTGCGGCTGTGCTCTGCGGCAACCAGACGTTCCGCATTTTCCAGCTTTTCTTTTTCCGCGGGGTTGAGCTCCCTCAGCAGTTTTGCAGGCCTTGGAGGCTCCGCAGCTGGGGTTTGAGAAGGAGCGGCAGGTGCAGATGTTTTTGCAAAGGGTTTTTGCGTCTCCAGCTCAAGCCTGAGTTTGCTGAGCTCTGTTGAAAGCTCTGCTGAGTTAAGGCGTGCGTTTTCTGCTTCTTGAAGGGCTTGGCGCTCAAGTTGTTTTTGGGCTTTGAGCTCTGCTTCCCATTGTTTGTTTTTTTCACGCGCTTCAAAGAGTTTTTGTTTGCTTTGCTTAAGCTCATCCTTGAGTTTTTGGAACTCCCCCTTGGTTTTTTGGAGCTCAGCCGTTTTGGCAAGCAGCGCTTCTTGCTCAGAAGCCATGGGGTTTTCTGCCTTATTGCTTTCTGCTTTGGCCGGCAAGTTTTTGGAGGTGGGTTGGGATGCGGGCGTGCTGCCGCGCCTGAAAAACAACAAATAGAGACATATTGCTGAGAGAAGAAATATCAGAGCAATTTCCATGAAACAGCCCCTCGTGAGTTAAAAACAAACATAAATGCCGTGCTGCCTTAGCCCATTTGCTTGAATTGATCAACGCAAGGCCACTTAAAGCATGCTTTGAGAGCCCCTTTTCTATTTATTTGAGCTTTATGCCTGAAGGGAAGGTGAGTGCAGCAGAAATTTGTGAAAAACCGACTTGGGGGTGGGTTGAGCAAAGAATGGTCAAATTTCAATTTAATTGCTAGAACCTGGCGCCCTATGGTTGAAGAAATGACTGCTCGCCGCAAAGACGACCATTTGGAGCTTTGTGCCACACAAGAAGTAGAGCCTCTGAGCAACAAGACACTCTTTCACCGTGTGCACTTGGTGCACTGTGCGATGCCTGAAATGGCTTTGGCCGAGGCGGACTTGTCCTGCCAGTGGTTTGGCAAAAAACTCAAAGCGCCTCTATTAATTACGGGAATGACAGGGGGGACTGAGCGTGCCCTGGCCGTCAACCAGGCCTTGGCCAGAGTGGCTGAAAAACATGGAATTGCCTTGGGCTTGGGCAGCCAACGTGCCATGGGTGAGCGGGACGAGTTGGCATCCACCTTTGCGGTGCGCAATGTTGCTCCCAACGCGCTGATTATTGGGAACATAGGGCTTCGCCAAGCGGCGGAGTTGGGCATAGACAGGGTACGTCGTCTGGTGGAGATGATTGATGCGGATGCTTTGGCTTTGCACCTTAACCCTGCGCAAGAGCTTGCGCAGCCCGAGGGGGACAGGGATTTTCGCGGGGGCTATAAGCTTGTAGAAGCGCTTGTAGAGGCATTTGAAGGTCGCCTGTTGGTGAAAGAGACAGGTTGCGGCATTTCTCCCAAAGTAGCCAAGCGTTTGGTTTCTCTTGGCATAGAAAGCATTGATGTGTCGGGCCTGGGGGGAACCTCGTGGATCCGCGTAGAGCAGCTGCGCAACGCTGCGGGGGAGGAGGGGTTGGAGCCCGAGTTTGCTTCCTGGGGTATTCCGACGGCGGCGGCCATTGCTTCTGTGCGCAGATCCTTAGGGCCCATGTTGCATTTGGTGGCCTCAGGAGGAATACGCAATGGCCTTGAAGTTGCCAAAGCTTTGGCATTGGGGGCCAACATTGCAGGAATGGCCTTGCCCTTTTTCAAAGCTGTCAGCAGCGGAGGAGAAGCCGCTGCCAGCGCATTGCTTGAGCAACTGATGCGCACGTTGAAACAAACGCTGCTGTTGTGCGGCGCTCGAAATGCCGAAGAGCTTCGACGCAAGCCCAAAATAATTGAGCAAGAGCTGCATAGCTGGTTGGAACAATTGCAGGAATAGCAAGAAGGAAGGCGAAGAATTTCCAATGGACAAACATGCGTTGAATTCTCGTTTGAGTGGTTTCCACAAGTGCTCCATTGATGAACGCTTGTCCAAAATACAAACCCTGTTGGCCTTAAGCGAAGCAGAGCTCCATGCTTTGAAGCCCGAGGGGAGCCTTGGGCTGGAGACAGCCGGGCAGATGATAGAAAATGCCATTGGTGTTTTCTCCTTGCCGATGGGGCTGGCGACCAACTTCAGAATAAACCACTGTGACTATTTGGTGCCCATGGTGGTTGAAGAGCCTTCGGTGGTTGCAGCTGTTTCCTTTGCGGCCAAAATAATTAGGGAAGCAGGTGGTTTTGAGGCAGAAACCGATGGCTCCTGGATGATAGGGCAGGTGCAGGTGGCGGAGTTTGGCGCTCCCGACAAAGCCAACAAAACATTGCTGGCCCACAAGGAGGCCATTTTAGAGCTTGCCAACAGTGTACACCCCAACATGCTAAAGCGCGGCGGGGGGGCCAAAGACATAGAGGTGAGGCTTTTGCCAGCGCCGGAGGGCCCCAAGGGGGAGCCTCTCTTGGTGGTGCACCTGGTGGTGGACGCACAAGAGGCCATGGGGGCCAACCTCGTCAACACCATGGCAGAGGCGGTGGCCCCCCTCATTGAAGAAATAACAGGGGGGAAGGTGTTTTTGCGGATTCTCTCCAACCTGGCGGACAGGCGTTTGGCGAGGGCAAAGTGCCGCCTTCCCATTTCCCTTTTGGCCACTGCAGAAATGCCAGGGGAGGCAGTAGCCCAGGGGGTGGTGCAGGCCAGCCGCTTTGCCATGGCCGACCCCTACCGCGCCGCCACCCACAACAAAGGCATTATGAATGGCATTGACGCGATGGCCATTGCCGCGGGGCAGGACTTTCGCGCCATTGAAGCGGGTGCCCACGCTTTTGCCTGCAGAGATGGCCAATATAGGCCGCTTTCCACGTGGATGGTGGAGGGCCATGAGTTAATAGGGCGCATTGAGCTTCCTCTGGCCTTGGGGACGGTGGGTGGCCCCATAAAAATCCACCCGGGGGTGCAGGCTGTTTTCAAAATTCTGCGCATTGAGAGTGTGCACGAGTTGGCCATGGTGATGGCTTCTGTGGGGCTGGCCCAGAATTTTGCAGCGGTGCGCGCCCTGGGCTCCGTTGGCATTCAACGCGGCCACATGGCCATGCACGCGCGCAGCGTAGCCATGGCAGCGGGCGCCACGCCGGATGAAGTGGCCGCGCTGGCCAAAGCCCTGGTTGCCGCCAAAAACATTAAGGTGGACAAAGCCAAAGAGTTGCTGATCGCCTTGCGCGCGAAAAAAAATGAGGGCTCCTCTCCATGAGTTTGGTGGACCCTGCCTCTTCTGCACACTCAGGCGTGGCCTTTGGAGCAGGCAAAGTTATACTCTTTGGAGAGCATGCTGTTGTTTATGGCTATCCAGCCATTGCGGGGGCTTTGCCGCTGGGGGTGCAGGCCCATTTTGAGCGGGCAGAGCGCTGCCAATTGCTTGCACCTCAAGGCCTTAACGAGAAACAGTTGGCGCTTTTGCAGCAAGCTTTTGGGAAGGCTGCCGAAGTTGTGGGCCTTCCCAAAGTGTGCGTGCGCCTTGAAGCCCGCTTGCCCATGGGTGCGGGCCTTGGGAGCTCCGCGGCGGTTTCTGTGGCTTGTGCGAAGGCCTTGGCGATGGCGGCTTTCCCCGGCGAGGAGGGTGGGGCATGGCTTGAGAGAGCTGCCCCAATGGCACTTTGCATGGAGCGCGTTTTCCACGGAAACCCCTCCGGTGTGGACCATAGCACCAGCTTGCGTGAAACCCTGCTGTGGTTTTGCAAGGGCCAAGCGGAGAAGCTTTCTTCCCCTGCACCTCTCAAACTGTTGGTGGCCATGGCCGGCAAGCGCTCCTCCACCAAAAGCACAGTAGAAAAATTGAGAGAGCGCCAAGAGAAGTGGCCCAAGCACCATGCGCGTTTGTTTGAAGAAATAGGGCGCTGTACAGAGGAGGCGCGTGGGGCCATTGAGGCGGGGGACTTAGCGCTTTTGGGGGAGCTAATGAATGTCAACCAAGGCTTGCTTTCAGCCTTGCAATTGGACTCTGAAAACCTCACGCGGGGGGTGCACAGGCTGCGGACTGCGGGGGCGTTGGGGGCAAAGCTAACAGGAGCTGGGGGCGATGGTGGCGCAATAATAGGTTTATTTGAAAACCCCGAGGCGGCGGAAAAAGTTTTGAGGGCCGAAGGGATAGAATGTTTTGCTTGCCAACTGGCAGGCCCGAGGAGCTAAATGTCAACAGCAAGCGGCAAAGCGACGGCGGTGGCACATTCCAACATTGCGTTGGTGAAATATTGGGGCAAGCGCAACGAGGCACTCATTCTGCCCTGGCAAAGCAGCCTTTCGGTGACACTGGCGCCGCTGGAAGTGAAGACGACGGTGGCTTTTGGTGCGCAGCAGGATGAGGTGCACATTAACGGAAAGGAAGCCAAGGGCAACGAGAGAGCGCGCGTCATTGCCTTGGCAGACGTGCTCCGCAAAGAGATGCCTGTGCTTGGCCCTGTTTGTGTGCACAGCGGTGGCAACTTTCCCGCTTCAGCAGGGCTTGCCAGCAGCGCAGCGGCTTTTGCGGCTTTGGCCTTGGCATTGAGGAGTGCGGCGGGCCTGGCCAGAGACGTGGAAGCAACCTCGCTTTTGGCGCGCCTGGGCTCCGGCTCCGCCTGCCGCAGCGTGCAGGGCGGCATATGCGTATGGAGCCGAGGAGAGAGAGAAGACGGCGCAGACAGCTTTGCGCGCCAACATTTTGCGCCACAGCATTGGCCTGGCTTGCGCATGGTGGCCGTTATTTTAAGTGGTGAAGAGAAAGCGGTGAAGTCACGCGACGGCATGCGCAGCGCCGTGGAAACTTCCCCTTATTATTCCGCCTGGGTGAAGTCTGCCGAAGAAGACATTGAGCGTGCCCTCCAAGCCATTGGCGCGTGCGATCTGGAGCAACTGGGCGCATTGGCCGAGCGCAATGCCTGGCGCATGCACGCGACGAGTTTTGCAGCCAAGCCGCCACTCTCCTATATGAGGCCTTCCACACTGGCCATGCTGTTGGCGCTTGAGGAAGAGCGTCAAAAAGGCACCCCCGTATGGTTTACCTTGGATGCGGGGCCCAACCCGGTATTGCTGACGGAGGAGGCGCATTTGCCAAAGGTACTGGCCTTCGCAGATCGGTTTTCTCCCTTGGATATAGTGGTATGCCACCCCGGTGGTGACGCGCGCCTTTTGGAAAGCCATTTGTTTTAAGTGGACAGAGCCTAAGTTTTCCTCGATGAACGAGTGTGCTACAGCGGCGACGTCAAGGTTAAATTTGGCGAAGAGGACACAGTCAACGGATTGGAATGAGGCTCAAAATATTATAGGATAAAAACAAGCTTTATTTATTGGAATTGTGCCATGAAAATGTTTGTTAGTCTGATCCTCAATATATTTTTTGTGCTTCCTGTTTTTGCGCAGGTGGACTCTAAGCTTTTTAAAAAGGCAGAGGCGGGGGACGCGGTTGCCCAACACAGCGTGGGCCTCATCTATTATAACGGTCAAGGAGTGCCCGAAGACCATAAGAAAGCCTTTGAATGGATAACAAAAGCGGCAGAGCAAAAGCTTGCTGCTGCCCAACACAACTTGGGAATGCTTTATTATGAAGTGCATAGAGATCATCAAAAATCCCTTGAATGGTATACAAAAGCTGCAAAACAGGGGCTTTCTGTTTCTCAATATAGTTTGGGGATCATCTACGGAGAAGGCAGAGGTGTCCCTAGAGATCTTCCAAAAGCTTTTGAATGGTTCACCAAAGCTGCAGCTCAGGGACATGCGGATGCTCAATATAGTTTGGGTTTAATGTATAAAAATGGTCTAGGCATAGCAGAAGACAATCAAAAAGCCTTTGAATGGTATACAAAAGCTGCAACGCAAGGGGTTGCCAAAGCCCAACTCAACTTGGGTGCAATGTATGACAAAGCTCAAGGGGTGCTTCAAAACCACAAGAAAGCTTTTGAATGGTATACCAAGGCCGCTGAGCAGGGCCTTGCCGCTGCTCAATATAATTTGGGCCTCATGTATGCTCAAGCTCGCGGCGTATCCCAAGACGATAAAAAAGCTTTTGAATGGTATACCAAAGCCGCAAACCAGGGGGATTCTGACGCTCAATATAACTTGGGGCTGTTTTATGCTCAAGCTCGCGGTGTGTCCAGAGACGATAAAAAAGCTTTTGAATGGTATACCAAAGCGGCAAACCAGGGAGATCCTGACGCTCAATATAATTTGGGACTGTTTTATGCTCAAGCCCGCGCTGTGCCCAGAGACGACAAACAAGCTTTTGAGTGGTATACTAAAGCTGCAAACCAAGGGCATGCCAGTGCTCAATATAACCTGGGTTTCATGTATGATCAGGCGTTGGGCGTTCCTCAAAATGACAAAAAAGCCTTTGAATGGTATGCCAAAGCCGCCATGCAGGATCATGCCATCGCCCAATTCAACGTGGGTGTTATGTATTATAACGGCCAAGGCGTTCCCAAAGACGATAAAAAAGCTTTTGAATGGTATACAAAATCTGCAAGCCTGGGAAACCCCAGTGCCCAATATAACTTGGGCCTCATGTATATTCAAGCCCACGGTGTGCCCAAAGACGATCAAAAAGCCTTTGAATGGTATTATAGAGCTGCAAACCAAGGGCTGGCCATTGCTCAATATAACGTGGGTTTAATGTATTATAATGGCCAAGGCACACAGAAAAACCTTCAAAAAGCCTTTGAATGGTATACCAAAGCCGCCATGAAGGGGATAGAAAAAGCTCAATTCAATTTAGGTATTATGTATTATAACGGTGAGGGCATGCCTCGAGACATTATTGTGGGGTGCGCATGGATGTATTTCTCGAATGATCAGGACGCTCAAAATAAAAACCATGAATTTTGCGACTCTAAATTAAACAAACGCCAAAGAAAAAAAGTGCTTGAGACAAAAAACAAATTTTTTCAAAAAATTGCTGCTGAAAACCAAACCCATTGAAAAACCAAAAGCTGCGGGTTTTGCTTTTTTCTGGGTTTTGCCCAAAAGGTGCAAAAGTTTTTAGACGATCGATCGTCGGGATGGCCACAAAACCATTCCATGAGCCCTTCTATTCGTTTTCAATTTCGGCCATAGATGCAGATGCCAGATGCCATGGTTTAAAACTTTACTGTTTAAAACTTTACTGTTTAAAACTCTGCTGTTTAAAACTCTATTGTTTAAAACTTTGCTGTTTAAAACTCTACGCCCTCACTTTGGGGTTTGGGGAGTGTCCAACTCCAGGGGGGAGGTGGGCTGTTGTCCAGCTCAGCATACATTTCTGAGAGGGCATAAACGTCAGGCAGCACTTGTTTTATATAGTTGCGCGTCTCGCGGAAGGGAATTTCTTCTATCCACTCATCCAAGGGGAGTTGTCCGCGTGCTTCTAACCATTTGGCAACGGCCTTGGGGCCTGCGTTATAGGCGGCAATGGCGGGTGCCCAATGCCCAAAGCGCTCGACGAGTTTTTGCAAATACCAGCTGCCGAAAAAAATGTTGAGTGCGGGGGAAAACAACTCGTCCGGTGTGGAAAGCTTCATATTGAGGTGCTTGGCAATATGCCGTCCCGTAGGGGGAATAATTTGCATAAGCCCACGGGCATTGGCATGGCTTAAGGCGGTGGTTGAAAAAGCGCTTTCACGGCGCATAACGGCCCATATGAGGGCCGGGGGGAGTTTATGCATTTGGCTTGCAGCAAATACCTCGTTGCTAAAAGCCCTGGGGAATAGCAAGGCCAGCGCAGGGGCCTCTTTGCGTGAGAAGGCGGCCCCCCAGAGGTGGCGTGCCGCCAGCGCATAGGCTGCCTCATAGGCCCCCAAGCTTTGCAGTGGGGCCCCAAGGCGCAAAGCAGCCTCGCTGCCGCGGGTGCGTTTTTTAAGTGCTTCAACCTCGTTTTGCGCGTCAACCAGGAGGCCTGCTTGGGCTAAGGTTTGGGCCAGGCTGAGCTCCGCAGGCATTTTTGGGGGCATGGTTGTTTGGGCAACAAGGGGGAATAAAGCCTCTGTACTTTGGAGCCGCTCCTTAGCCATGCGGCCATAGAGGCTATGGGGGAAGCGGTTGGCCAAGCTTTCAAAGGCTTGGTGGAGGGCTGCTTTTTCTGCCTCATTGCTTTGCGGGGCGCAACGCGCGGCCCAATATTGGAGTTGAGGGAGCATAGAGGAGTTGGCATAGCGCAGAGCAGCGCCCTGCCATGTTTGAGTTGCCCTCTCGCAATGGCCTTGGCGGAATTGTGCCCAGCCTTGGAACCAGCGTGCATCCACCGCAAAACTGGAATGAGGGCTTTTGTCCGCAAATGCTCCCAAGGCCGTTTCAGCCTCTTTCCATTTGGACTCATTCAGCCACAGCCAAGCGGACATAAAGCGGGCCTCTTCAGCGAGTTTGCCGCCGCCCTGGCTTGCGGCCTTTGCCAACCATTGCCTGGCCAAGGCATTCTCCTGGCTTCGCATGTGGCGTCTGGCCATCAACCAAGAGGCCTGTTGGGCAACCTTGGGAGCGCCTTGGAGTGCTCGCTTTATGTGCTCTTTTGCCAACTCAGTTTTGCCCAGTGCAAAATAGGCGCGTGCACGCCAAAAGGCGGCCTCCGCTTTCTCTTTGGGGCTCAGTTTGTGTGGCCATTTTTCCAACTCGGCGAGGGCACTTTGAGGGGAGCCTCCTTCTATGAGGTTTTTGGCGCGCAGCAGCAACTCTTTGGGGGAGCGGCCGAAGGCAGGGAGCCTGGAGAGTGGAAGCTGGTTAAAAACCTCCTCTGCCCACAAGCCATGGGGGTGGTTGGGGAAATAAACGGCCAGCTGCCCCAGGGGCTTTAAGGCTTTGTCCTGCTGCTTCATGCCCAAATAATTAAGGGAAAGCAAAAAGAGGGCTTCAGGGCTTTGGTTGTTTTCCTTGGCCAGGGTTTCCAGAGCTTTTGCATATTGTCCGCGGAGGAATTGCAACTCTGCCATGCGCAAGTTGGTTTTGGCCAGCAGCCAAGCTGGGGCTCCGTTTTGTGCTTTTTTGAGAAAAAGCAGAGCGGCGGGCAACTCTCCTGCATAGGCATAAGCTTCTGCCAAATACCAATGGGCGAAGGGGAGGAGCTCAGCTGAGAGGAGAGGTGGTGAAGGAGGCGAAGGTGTGGTCGCTTTGAGGTATTCCAAGGCTTGTGGAATTTCCCCTTGGGAGAGGTGCAGGACGCCAAGCAAAAGCTGGAGCTTTGCGAGTTGGGGGCAAGTGGTTTTTTTGCATTCGGCGAGTGTTTGTTTCGCGCGTTGCATTTTGTCGGGCTGTTGTGTGCGAAGGGCCTCAAGCAAGGAGGCAGGTTGTGCATGTGCAGCCGGAGGGAGTGCCAGCATATAGAGGAAAATGCCCAGCCAAGTTGACATTCTTATAGCTTTAGGTTTAAACCCTGCTTTCGTCACTTTTTTTGAAGGGGTTTGTTGGAGGTTTCCGAGGGCATGCTTTCTTAAAAGAAGAGGAGACTTAACTAAGTTATGAAGCCCATTCCAACCGAGTTGCAGCAAAGCATCAATCCAGAGGCGGGCCCCAGGAGGGCCAGCGTAGAAATGCACCGCAACCTGAATTGCACCTATTATGATGGTTGCCTTGATGAAGCTGTCCGACGAGGGTGGCAAAGTTTTTCGTGCATGAAATGCCCGATGGGCTCCTTGGCATGCGCTCCACAAGTGGGCATTGAAGCCTATGCCACACAAAGGCGCGCACTCTAGAGCGCTTCCACTTGAGACTCCGTTTCGAGAAGCGTTCGAGAGTTTTGCTCTCATCATCCTTCCCTCTGTTCCGTTTGGACGAGGGTGAAAAAACCAACGGACGGCAACTTGGTGTAGGCACATTCACCCGTTGCCCTAGGGTTGCCAGGCTTTTCTATTTGGGCTAGGCTTTTGCCCATGAAAAGACGAGACTTTTTGAAGAGCATCGGTGCGGGCTTTGCTGTTGGCACAGGTTTCAATTTCTTGTCCATTGAAAAAGCCTTTGGGAATACGCTTGCTGCCTCTGGGGCGCCCTATGATCTGATAGCGGTGATGGGGGGCGAACCTGAAGTCATGTTTGAAAAAGGAATTTCTGCATTAGGGGGAATGAAGAATTTTGTGAAGGCGGGGCAGATGGTGGTTGTCAAACCGAATATTGGATGGGACAAGGCTCCTGAGTTGGCTGCCAACACGCATCCCAAATTGGTGGGCCGCATTGTCCAGGACTGTTTGGCAGCGGGGGCCAAAGAAGTCTTCGTATTCGACAATACCTGTGATGACTGGAAAAAAGCCTATGCCACCAGTGGCATTGAAAAAGCAGCCAAGGATGCGGGGGCAAAAGTGATTACGGGCAACAGTGAAAAAAATTATAAACCCGTGAGCATTCCGCAAGGAAAAACACTGAAAAGCACAAAGGTGCACGAAAAAATACTCGAGTGTGACGTGTTTATTAATGTCCCCATTCTCAAACACCACAGTGGTGCGCAGGTGACATTTGCGATGAAAAATTTGATGGGCATTGTGTGGGATCGCCGCTGGTGGCACAGGAATAACCTCCAGCAATGCATCGCCGACATGGTGACTTATAGAAAGCCCAACCTCAACATCATCGACGCCTATCGCGTGATGAAACAAAACGGCCCCAAAGGCGTTTCGCTCAATGATGTGTCACTCGAAAAAGCGCAGATTATTTCAAGCGACATTGTGGCTGCCGATGCCGCTGCTGCAAAAATTTTCGGCGCAGAGCCGGAAACCATCGGCCACATCAAAATAGCCAGCGAAATGGGCTTGGGAGCCATCGACCTTTCAAAATTGAACATCAACAGAATAAGAGTTTAAAGTTTGCAAAAGCACCTCAAACCCATCCGGCGAGTGATCTCCATAGCTATGCTGGTGGCTATCGGTTTTCTGTTTTTGGATTTTAGCGGCGCTGTGCCTTCGTCATGGTTTAAAGGCCTCACGTGGTTGCAGTTTGTGCCTTCACTCATGCACTTTTGTCAAACACTGGGGCATGGGCTGGCGGTGACGGCCTATGGTTTTGTTGTTGTGTTGGTGCTCAGCTTGCTTTTTGGGCGCGTCTATTGCTCATACCTCTGCCCGCTGGGTATTTTGATGGATCTGCTGAGTTGGGTTTCGGCAAAGGTACACCTCATTCGAAAAAAAAAATTACGCTTTCGTTTTGCACCACCCAAAACGAGCTTGCGTTATTCTATTTTCATTGTCGTCTGCCTCTCCTTGTTTACCGGCAACATTTTTCTCATTAACCTCTTAGAGCCCTATAGCAACTTCGGGCGCTTTGTTTCTGATCTGCTCCGCCCGCTCTATATGCTGGGCAACAATATATTCGTCAGGGTGTTTGAAGCTTTAGGCTCCTATGCCTTATACCCCATAACTGTTGCCAAAACCCACCCCTTGGCCTTGCTTCTTCCCTCGGGAATGTTGGCGCTCGTCATTTGGCTTTCACTGCGGCGAGGCCGTTTATATTGCAACACCGTTTGCCCCGTGGGGACGCTGCTGGGGCTGCTCTCAAAGGCTTCACTCTATAAAATAAAATTTGATGCCAAAGAGTGCAACCGCTGCGGAAATTGTGTGTTTGTCTGCAAGTCCCAATGCATCGATCTCAAAAAGAAGGAGATTGATTTTAGCCGGTGCGTGGGTTGTGGCAATTGCCTGGGGGCCTGTGACAAAACAGGAATACGCTATGCGCTTGGCTTTTCAGCAAAGCCAAAGGAAAAAGCAGAACACGCCACCCAACCTTCGCCACCACACACTTTAGCCCAACACACTTTAGCTCAGCACAACTTGACAGACGGCCAACCCGCGGATGCTTCCAAACGGTGTTTCGTCCTTGGGAGTGCCTTTTCCATTGCTGCGCTTGGCGGACTTTCTGCCAAAGCTTTGGCCCAAAACCTTCCCCAGGAAAGAAGCGAAGGAGAGGCGAAGGGTTGCGAAAAAGGCTGCAGCAAAATAGAAGTTGTTGCAACCCGTGTGGCAACGCCTCCGGGCTCACGGAACCAAAACCATTTTGCAGGTGCATGTACCGCTTGCCACTTGTGTGTCAGCGCTTGCCCCTCAGGCGTGTTGAAGCCGTCGCTTTTTGAATATGGCTTTTGGGGCATGCTCCAGCCTTTCATGGATTATAACGCGAAATTCTGCAATTATGAGTGCACAAGGTGCACCGAAGTATGCCCCACTGGCGCTATTTTGCCATTGACTGTTGAGCAAAAGCTGACCACCCAAATTGGCATTGTCCGGTTTGAAAGAGAGAATTGTGTTGTTGTCACCGCAGGAACTTCATGCGGCGCGTGCTCCGAGCATTGTCCCACCAAAGCCGTTACCATGGTGCCCCATGAAGGCGAGCTGACCATCCCCGAAATCAACCCCGATATTTGCATTGGATGCGGCGCCTGCGAATATGCCTGCCCCGTAACTCCCTATAAAGCCATTGTGGTGGATGGCCTCCTGGAACACAAACAAGCTCAAAAACCCACAACAGAGCAGTTGAAAGAAAAGCCTCGAGAGGATTTTGCGTTTTAAACTTGTTTCCATTCCTCAACTCCTGACGAAGCTTTCTTTATTCCCCTCTCTGTTTTGTCACATTGTTGTGTCACACTGTTTTTCCGCATTTGTTTTTCCGTATTTGTTTTGTCGCATGTGTTGGGTCGCATTGCTTGCCAGCTGAATTCCCCAGAGCAGAAACGGAAAACCACAACCTCAAAGGAGCACAACATGAGCAAAAAAAAGATGACGACGGCCGCCGGTGCACCTGTTGCTGACAACCAAAATGTCAAAACAGCAGGGCCGCGCGGTCCACAACTCCTGGAAGACATATGGTTTCTGGAGAAGCTTTCGCACTTCAACCGTGAAGTTATTCCCGAGCGCCGCATGCATGCCAAAGGCTCCGGCGCCTATGGCCACTTCACCGTGACTTGCGATATTCGTCAATATAGCAAAGCCAAAATTTTCTCGAGCGTTGGCAAGAAGACGGAGCTGTTTTTGCGCTTCTCCACAGTGGCCGGAGAGCGTGGGGCGGCGGATGCGGAGAGGGATATACGTGGCACGGCCATTAAATTTTATACGGAGGAGGGGAATTGGGATTTGGTGGGCAACAACACCCCCGTCTTCTTCTTGAGAGATCCACTTCGCTTCCCCGGCCTCAACCACGCGGTGAAGAGAGATCCTCGCACCCACCTGCGCAGCGCAAAAAACAACTGGGACTTTTGGACTTCCCTTCCCGAAGCACTGCACCAAATTACCATTACCATGAGCGACAGGGGCATCCCCCTTAGCTATAGACACATGCATATGTATGGTAGCCACACCTTCAGCCTCCTCAATGCCGCAAATGAGCGCTTCTGGGTGAAGTTCCACTTCCACACGCAACAGGGAATTAAAAACCTAAGCGATGCTGAAGCAGAAGCTCTCATCGGCAAATGCCGCGAAAGCCACCAGAGGGACTTATATGAGGCCATAGAGCGCGGAGAATTTCCGCAATGGAAAATGTTTGTTCAGCTGATGCCCGAAAAAGAGGCGGCCACGCTTCCCTATAACCCCTTTGATCTAACAAAGGTGTGGCCGCACAAAGACTTTCCGCTCAAAGAGGTGGGCATTCTCGAGTTGAACAAAAACCCGGAAAATTATTTTGCTGAAGTTGAGCAGTCGGCTTTTAACCCCGCCAATGTGGTGCCCGGCATCGGCTTCTCCCCCGACAAAATGTTGCAGGGACGCCTTTTCGCCTATGGCGACGCCCAGCGCTATCGCCTTGGCGTCAACCACCTGCAGATTCCTGTCAACGCCCCCAGGTGCCCCTTCCACAGCTACCACCGCGACGGTGCCATGCGTGTGGATGGCAACCAGGGTGGTACCCACGGCTATGAGCCAAACAGCGATGGTGAGTGGGGAGACTCTCCCGAGTTGAAGGAGCCGCCGCTCGCGCTTGAGGGCGATGCTGCGCACTATCCAGAGGATGATCTCGACTTTTATACACAACCTGGGGAACTTTTTCGGCTGATGAATGCAGAGCAAAAACAAGCGCTGTTTGAGAATACAGCGCGCGCCATGGGTGATGCACCCAGGGAAATAAAAATACGCCACATCAACCACTGCCTCAAGGCCGACCCTGCCTATGGCGAAGGGGTGGCCAAAGCACTGGGTGAATAGACCGAGGGGTGAAATAAAACAGAAGAGCCCTAAACCAGCATGGCACTTTAGCACCAGGGCACTTTCAAGGTGTCAGCCGAATAACTTTGCGTCTAACTAAATCTCCGACAATTTCGTCCAGTTGGACAGGGGAGATGTTGGCTCGCGCCAGCACTTCTTTGGGGGTAAGTTTGCTTTCGCAGATGAGAGAAATCCACGGGAGGTGGTTTTTGGGGCCGAATTTTTGGAAGAGGGCATAGAGGTGGGGTTTAACTTCAACGCGTTTGGCTCGGGTGAAGGCTTTTTCGCGTTTTCGGCTTTCGTTGTCGTTGAGCGTCAAGGCTGCGCGGATCAGCAGCGCTTCTGTGGTTAAGGCCAGGTTTTTAACAGGGAAGGCGGCGCCGAAAAACAATTTGGCTTCGGTTTTTCCCAGGCCAATAAAAGCGTTGAAGGCAATTTCGGCTTCTGCGGAGTGTTTGCCTGCCTGAGCTGCCGCATAAACAGCCTCTCCCTGAAAGAAGAAAACCTGCAAGTGCATGGTTTCTGTGGTCGCTTCAATGGAGCCGGAGAATTCCAAGGCTTTGAGTGTGCGAAAAAACCATTGAGTCCCCACTTCTCCCAAGGGGACTGAAAGATCTTCTTTGAGCTCGAGGCGTTTTCTCAATTGGTAGCGTTGTTGCAATGTCCGGTATAACAGCTGACGCAAGGCCTCTTGCTCTATGAGGCGAGAAGCGCAGGCATTGGCTTCTATGCCCGTGCTTTGCAGCCACTCACAAGTCGCCTCGTCGTCAGCCAGCAAAATAACCGGAAGCTCCCGAGTTCGACAATCCTCACGAATGAGCCCAAGAGCACCCCAGCCATCCAGTCCAGCAAGGTTGAGGCTGCACAATGCAATATCAAACTTCCCCGTAAGCGCGAGCTGATAAACCTCAACACCATTGTTGGCCGGCGTAATGCTGATGAAATGTTTTTGAAAAGCCAGCGTAAACTTTTGGATGAAGAGCGGATCATTATCCGCCAACAAAACATGAATGGGAAACTCAAGAGGCTCAGCTTCTTCCTCAAAGGCGGGAGCAGGGTTATCCGCTTGAGCCCACAAATCCGCAAACTCATGGAGCTCATCCACATCGGCTCCTGATGTTTCAAAGGCTTTAGGTTCCGGAGGCGTGGTGGTTTGTCTATGGGGGAGCTCTTTGACAACCCAGGTTGCTTTGGGCAGCGTCACCAGGTTTACCAAAGCTTCTACGCCGCGCAGCTCATGGTATTGCGCGAGGTGAAGCTTTCCCACTTCAAACTCGGCACTGGCGAGGGTGCCCTTGTCGTCGCTGACAGTCAGAGAAGCGCTGCGGCGTGTTTTGCGCAAATGCTCGGCAAGCCGGGCCAAAGAATGCGAGTCGCTGATTCCGGAGCTTACTCCAGCTCTGAAGGGGAGCTCCTCCAACAGCTGAATAATGCGAGGGACATGGTTTTCAGAAAAAGGCTCACAAAGCAGAGCAACCACACCTGTTTTGAAACCTTGGACAAAAATCTCATCCTCCTCATTGGGACACAAAAGGACAATGGGGAGGTGAGCAAAAGCAACATTGCTATAGAGGGTGTCCAAGGCGTCGCCAAGGAGTTCAGAAGAAAGGTCGCCATGCAGCAAGATCAAATCCGGCTGAACAATGGAAACAGCCGACAGGAGTTTGGTTGGCTCAACAATAAAGCGATAGAGACAATCTGCCTCATTGAAGGCCCGGGCAATATAGCCTTGCCGCTCCCGTGTTTGATCGACTCCGAGGATTTTATATCGAACGCTCATGGACGCCAAAAGCCCAATGTAAGTTAAAGCAATGTGGGTTAAAACAGCGGGTTAAAATCTTTTTGGAGACTAATTGCAAAATACTTCTACAAGGTAGGTTTTTTCATCTGAAATCGAGATAAAACCAATGCCCATATATTGAAACTCTTTAGTTAAAAGGGCGGCCCGGTGAGCAGGGCTCTGCTCAATGGCATGGTGGGCATCCAGGGGGTTGTTGCCGCTGCCGAGGTTTTCGCTGGCCGTTTGGCATGCAATTTTCGCTTTTTTAAGCCGTTCACGAAGTCCAAAACCATGAGGGTCCACATGTGAAAAAAATGCTTCTTCTTTCATCTGCTGGGCATATTGTTGTGCAAGCTTTTCCAGCTCTTTTTTGACGTGCAGTTTTTGAAGGGCAGATTTTTGGCGAAGCTGGTTAATAACATCATATATTTGTTGGCGTTTTTCTTCAAAACCCCGAGGTTCCGATCTAAAAGCCTTGGAAGGAGGGGGGTTTTGAGAAAGGTTTTTTTCAGAAGCAGAAGGGGGGTGGAGCTCTTTTCCCATGTGCATGAGAAACAAGTGTGTCACTTGGGGGCCTCTGTCTGTTTGAGAGATCACTTCTATGGTATAACGCCCGACATCAGGAAATGACAGTTCTGCACACCATTTGTTATGCTTGGGTTGCATGTTGCTTTCTTGAATTTGGTTTTGGGGTGTTTGCACGACCAAACGAGGTTTTGTTCGCCTCCCATAAAGTTCCACACAAACGGGTATTTTCTTTTTGCGGCTTAAAGGCTGAGCCCAATTCATTTTGGGAAAAGACAGCAAGCCTTTGCGCTCTATAAGCAAAATGCAGAGTGCATGCTGCGTTCCTTTGGATGCAAGGCCCACACCCATATGTGTTGTGGCTTGTTGCACATTCAAATTGCCCATGCGTTGTTGAGCTGCATGAAGCATTTGGTCGACGGAGCCACCGAGGAAAAAATAGGCTCGAGGCATCGCATCCCAAGCGCCTGCTTGGGAAGTAGCGCGAAGGACATTGTGCAAGGCAGAAGTGTGTTCCAGCCCCATGTTGAGTGCTTCTTCCGCAAGTTTTTGGGAGGCGAGCTCCAGGGCCAAATCCACCTGAGGTATTTGGGCGCCTGTGCGCTCAAAGCGTTTGGAGAGGGCTTGGCCTATTTTTTGTTTATCCTGTTTCAGGGGCGTGCCCAAAAGAGAAGCTCCCAGAGTGAGGAAGGCAAGGCTTGCAATGGAGCTCATGGCGTGTTTTTGGCAGAAAATTGAATATCTCGAATAGAAAGCTTGGGAAGTTGCAACTTCAATTGGTGAAGCAAAAAAGGGCGTTGCTCCATGAGTGCTTGGCACCAGGTTTCGGAAGGGACTTCAATGCTGAGTATATGTCCCATGAGTTTCACAGGTTGAGAATAGCGGGCCAAAACAGGGCCTGCAATGCGTGCCCAGGTGGTGCAAAGCCCATCAGGCAAGAAGTGGCTCTCTTGGGGGTTGGGCTTTCGTTGGCTAAACCATTGAGAGAGCAGGGAGCCCAAGGGTTCAAAATCGCGTGAATGTTTCATAGCAGTGCTTTAAGTCTATTTTGCGTGCGACTCCTTATGCACATGATAGATTGGGGGGCATGAACAATTTGTCTTTAGATCTCAATTTTGCCATAGACCAACATTTGAAATCTGCTGGTTTATCTAAAGCGGATTATGAACGAATTTCGCTGCAACTCCAACAAGCGCATGAGCTGGTGGTTTCCAAAAGAAAAGCCGGGAAAATGGCTTTTATGGATTTGCCCAAGCAGCAAACCATTCTCCAAGAAACCATTGTGGTTGCGCAAAAGCTGTCGGCTGCATTTGAAAACCTTGTCGTCTTGGGAATTGGCGGAAGCAGTTTGGGCCCCAAAGCTTTGTTTACGGCTTTGTGCCACCCCTACCATAACTTTCTTCCCCTCTCCCGACGAAAAGGGATGCGGTTGTTTTTCCCTGACAATGCGGACTCATCCACTTTCGCAGGTTTAATGAGCACACTGGAGTTGGAGCGCACAGCCTTTGCTGCAATTACGAAGAGTGGTGGCACCGCAGAGACCTGGGCCCAGTTGCTTTGGGTGGTCGATCGCCTGGGCAAAGAGGCTGCCCGACGCCAATTGGTGGCTTTGACAGATCCAGAAAAAGGCTCTCTCAGAGCGACAGCTCGCGCGGAAGGTTGGCAAGCCTTAGAAATTCCTCCTGCCGTTGGGGGGCGGTTTTCTGTGTTTTCCCCTGTGGGTTTGCTGCCGGCGGCAGCTGCCGGCATTGACATTGTGGAGCTTCTGCGTGGCGCTCAAAACATGGTGGAGCGCTGCGAAAAGGGCAATGTTTTTGAAAACCCCGCCTATATGCTTGCCACAACACTCTATCTCTTTGATCTGCAGAAGAAGCGCTCTACGCATGTTTTGATGCCTTATGCGGATGCGCTGCGTGAAACGGGAGATTGGTTTGTTCAGTTGTGGGCAGAGAGTTTAGGCAAGAAAAAAGGAGATGGTTTTGTAGGCCCTACACCTTTGCGGGCCGTGGGCGCAACAGATCAACACTCCTTGCTTCAATTGCTGATGGAAGGCCCTGAAGACAAGCTGACCCTTTTTGTCGCCGTGGATGAGCCCAGAGAGAACCTGAAAATTCCAGAGAAAGTTTTCGACCTGTCGGATTTGAACTACCTTGGCGGCCATGAGTTTCACACCTTGTTGTCAGCCGAGAGGCAGGCAACGGCCATTGCTCTGGCTGCACATGGGAGGCCTTCTCTGTCGATTCGAATGCCAAACCTTCGACCTTTTGCCATGGGAGAATTGTTGATGCTTTGGCAAATAGCGACGGCTTTTGCCGGTTTCCTTTATGAAATAAACCCCTTTGATCAACCCGGGGTGGAGGCAGGCAAACGCTATACTTGCTGTTTGTTAGGGCGTCCAGGCTATGAATCCGATGTACAAAGCTACAAAGCATCCAATAAGGCCTGGATATTTTGAGTTGTTTTTTGCCCAACAGGCAGATAACTGCTTCTTTGTTGAACAGGCAGATTGAATAGACAAAGAATAGACAAAAAGAATAGACAAATAGGGTTTTGTAGATCATGA
The DNA here is from genome assembly GCA_009782175.1 of Cystobacterineae bacterium. GTDB lineage: Bacteria > Myxococcota > Myxococcia > Myxococcales > Myxococcaceae > WRKR01. Next base: position 215,677 of record WRKR01000001.1, on the reverse strand, counting down.
GCCGAAAAAAGCTTGATGAATTATTTATTCAGCTGGGGGACTTGGCACGGGAGCACCTGCTGGATGAGGATGCAAATCAACTCCAAACAATGCCTGCCTTATGGGCCGCAGAAGAGCGGATTGTTGCTTTAGAAGAGGAAATTGCCTCGCTGGAGAACGGCATCAACGAAGAAGATGCTGAATACAGTGGGTTTTTAGAGCGCCACCTGGCTGAAAAAACCGAAAACGAAGAAATTGCCAAAAAATGGAAAAAAACCGTCCAGGGCGTTGAAAGCCGAAGCAGGGAGCTCAAAAAGAAGATTGCCACGGCCAAAGGCACCATGCGCTATGAGCGCAACAATTTCAAAGCAGCTGAAGCCAAGCATACGGATTTGGAAATGACGCAGACCGATGATCGCAAAATTGCGCTCTCCAAAGAAAACCTCAAAAAAATGCGACTCCAGCTTATGAAAAAGACTCGGGATATTGATGAGATGGAACGCCTATTCAAAAACATTCTCACCCCCAAGCCTGGACAAATAGGGGCTCAGGGGATTTTGGCATATAAGCGGCTTTTGGAAATGGAAGATGAGCAAGAAGAGCTCAAACAAAAAGTCGACGAGAAAATAAAAGAATATAGCAAAAAAATTGGGGTGTTAGAGGAAGAATTGAAAGAAGCTGATTTCGATCTCGAGGATGCGCTCTATGAGGTGGGGGTTGAATGTTATGAGGGGCATGTGGAGCATCCAAGCTTTGCCGCTGTTGTCGCCAAAATTGAGAAGCTGAGTTAGCTACGTTTTCTTGATCAGAAGGCTGCTTGACCTTCACTGAGAAAGAAGCATATACCGCCAAGCGGCTGTGCTGTAGTGGCACGGCTGCTTGCTTCTCGTAGGCCTCGCGACAAGCCAAGTTATTTTCCCCGAGGTGTTGCAACTGACAGCATTGTCAAAGGTAGCTTTTTCATGCAGGATACGTCCCATATTTCCATAGAGCCCGATGAAGATTTCGCCTCCCTTTTCGAGGAATCCTTAAAAGAGCGGGGTGGCGATGGTCTCCTCAAAGAGGGGGAAGTTGTCATCGGCACCATTGTTCAGCTGACCAAGGATTTTGCTGTTATTGACATCGGCTATAAATCCGAAGGGCAGATTCCCATTTCGGAGTTTACCGATGCCAAGGGTGAGGTTTCTCTCAAGGAAGGCGACAAGGTTGAGGTGTTGCTGGAGAGCCGGGAGAATGACACGGGCATGGTCGTGCTTTCCAAAGAGAAGGCCGACAAGATGCGCATTTGGGATGAGATCAGCGCGGCCTGTGAGCGGGATGAGATTGTGAAGGGAATTATTACGGGCCGAGTCAAGGGTGGTTTGCAAGTTGACATCGGCGTGAAAGCTTTTTTGCCTGGCTCTCAGGTGGACATTCGGCCTGTTCGCAACTTGGATCAATATTTGAGCAAAGAGTTTGAGTTTAAAGTTATTAAATTCAACAAAAAGCGTGGCAACATTGTTGTCTCTCGCCGCGTATTGCTCGAGCGTCAGCGTGAAGAGCACAAGAAAGAGACGCTGAAGAATTTGAAGGAAGGCGCCGTTATGGTGGGGCAAGTGAAGAACCTCACGGACTATGGTGCATTCATCGATCTGGGAGGGATTGATGGGTTGTTGCACATTACGGACATGTCCTGGGGTCGCGTAGGGCACCCTTCAGAGAAATTCAACGTAGGGGATGAAGTGAAGGTGGTGGTGTTGAAGTTTGATCCTTCGCAGGAGCGTGTCAGCCTAGGCTTGAAGCAGATTCAGGAAGATCCATGGCACCGTGCGGACGAGAAATACCCTGTGGGCGCACGCGTGCAGGGCAAGGTTGTGAGCCTGACGGACTATGGTGCATTCATTGAAATTGAGCAAGGTGTTGAGGGCTTGGTGCACGTTTCGGAGATGTCGTGGACAAAACGTGTGAAGCACCCATCCAAAATGTTGGAAGTGGGCAAGGATGTTGAGGCCGTGGTGCTTGACATTGATCCAAAGGCCAAACGCATTGCTTTGGGGATGAAGCAGACGGAAATAAACCCATGGACGATGTTGGAGCAAAAATATCCTGTGGGCTCGGTTATTAAAGGTCAAATTCGCAACGTAACAGACTTTGGTGCTTTCGTAGGCGTAGAAGAAGGCGTGGACGGCTTGGTGCACGTCTCTGATATTTCCTGGACGCAACGCATTAAACATCCAGGCGAGCTTTTCAAAAAAGGGGATGAAGTTGAGGCCGTCGTTCTGAACATTGATGTTGAGAATGAGCGTTTCTCTTTGGGGATTAAGCAGCTGATTGAAGATCCATGGGACACCTTATCCGAGCGCATGCCCGTAGGCAGTCGCCTCATGGGCAAAGTTACCAAAGTAACAGACTTTGGTGCTTTTGTTGAGATTGAGCCAGGCATTGAAGGCTTGGTGCACGTTTCAGAAATAAAAGACGAGCGCGTAGAAAACCCTAGAGATCTGCTCAATGAAGGCCAAGAGCTTGAAGTCAAGATCATCGACATCAACACGCAAGATAGAAAAATTGCACTCTCCATTAAGGCCTTGCAGCATGAAGGAGAGGACGACTACCAAGAATATTTGCGTCGCCAGGCTGAAAATTCTCGTGCTCGCCTGGGCGATGTGATGGCAAGCAAACTCAGACGTTAAATTCCACTCTGGAGTTTTAAGCAGCATTTCAAATGGAGCCCTGTTGGGGCTCCATTTTTTTCATGGCATTGTCCATGGCATGCCATTGTCCATGCCATTGACCATAGCATTGTCCATGGCCAACAATGACGGACCAAACTATAACCCCACGTGCTTGCAGCGTGCCTCCGTAATTTTATTCACATTGCCCTGAATTTTAGCGATGCGCCGTGCTCTGGTGCATTCCCATTGATCTGGCGGATAGGTTTTATTCCAAGCTTCCATCAGTTTTTTCTGTGGCTTGCCCATTTGATAGCGGGGATATTCGGCCTGCATATAGAGATAGGTTCTGGCAATAATCCCCCGTGCGGATTCTGGCGGCTCTGCTCGGTTGCCTTCAATTTTCATGGGGCAAATGCCGAAAGCATTTTGCGCCTCAGGCAAGAGCATAAAATGATAGTTTTTGCGTGCTGCATTGACGGCGCCGATGGCTGGGGCCAGGTTGTGCATGTCGGCTTGCATATAGCGATATTCCCGGTTTGCTTTCTCCGCGCAGTTGCGGCCTTTGAATGCTTTGCCGTGCCTGTCCACGCAGAGCGGGTTGCCTTCGCGCCATTCCCTGAAGCTGCGACCAAAGTTTTCAGCAGGCACAATATGCTCCCATTCTATACGGGAGGCGCGGCTTTGAGCTTTTGTTGTTTCAAAGCCTTCGGGGAGGCTTATGTTGCCTCGTTTGTCATAGGAGGCAGAGCAATAAAGCGTTATTCGATGATCAAAATAAACTTTCTGCGAGAGCATGCGTTTGGCCTGACTGAATGAATCATTCTTCACATTGCCAGCAGCAAATGCTGGAGAAATGGGCAAAGCAAATGAAAGAAGGAAAAGGGCCCTCAGCATGGAGGCCAACAAGCTTGGCTTGGGCTGCTTTGGTTTGTATTTCATTCCCCTTTCTCTTGAAGCATTTGCGCCATTTCTTCAAATGTTGCAGGGGGAGTGCCAAGGCCCTGGCAACCCAATTGGGCAGCGCAGGTTTTTTCTGCCTCATTCGGATGGTGTTTCACCAAGTGTTTGGGCAGTGCGGCAAATGCAGGGGAGCTGCCCAGTGCTTCAAAAAGCGGAGGCCAGGAGCTTAGAGGGAGGTTGTCCATATATAATATGGCGCCGCTGAGAGCATAGCTTTGTGCCAATTTCCAACATTCTGCCCAGTCCATTCCCCACACAGTATTGAAATTTAAGCTTTGAAACCCATGCAGGTATTGGTTTCGAGTTTGTTGGTTGGGAGCATAGATCAAAAAAGTTTTTGAAAGAGGAGGCTCATGTGTTTTGTGGGGCAAAAGCAATGAAAGCATTTCAAGAAATTCCTGAGAGAGGTTGTGAATTTTGGAAGTCTCTTGCTTGTCAATGGCATGCTCCAGAGCTCTGGCTATTTTTGAGAGTGCCATAAAACCATAGCTGCCGGCGCTTCCTGCCAGACGATGGACGATGGCTCGAAATTCCAAACGTGTTTTTTCGGCGTTTGGATGCTTATATAGCTGAGCCATAAGCGTGTTGAGTTGAAGGTGCACCTCGCCAAGTGTGTGGCGAAATTCTTCAAAAATGGACAGCATGGACTGTTGCGTTTTATGATCTAAGCTGGCAATGGATTTTGGAAAGCGGTGAAGCTCCATATCCAGAAAAAGCAACTTTGCCAGAAAGTGGCCGTCCGTTTCTCTGGGCATTAAACGCATGCCACTTTCAGCCAATTTTTTGAAAGGAATGGGAGGAGGGAAGGACTCCGGAAGCAACAAGCTGGGCAGTGGAGGATGAGAGGAGCTTATCCATTCCTCTGCTTGTGTGTTTTCCAGAAATACAAAGCCTTCCGCGTTTTGTTTGTTAACTATTGTTTGCGTTTTTTGAACAAAAACGGTTTCGATGGCATATGTATTTAATAATTCTTTTAATGGGGTGAAGGGAGTTGTTTCTTTTCCAACAATGAAGAGTGTGACGGACATAAGCTTGTGCTCAGAATGCTGTTTCAAACAGGAAGGGGCGACAGTTGCCAGCGCCTGAAGCACCCTCTTTATTGGTTATTGACGACGATCCGGACATCCGAAAGATTGTCAACCTTGCTTTAACACGTCTAGGGGGTTTTCATGTTATTGCAGTGGGGAGCGGCGAAGAAGCTCTTAAATTAATTCAAAAAAATCAGTTTAAAGTTGTTATTTTGGACATGTGCATGCCCCATATGGATGGGGAGATGACGCTCCGTGCATTGCGTGAGATGCCGAACATGCAAGGGGTGCCGGTGGTGCTTTTGACAGCCTATGCTTGTTCTCGATTGCCTGAAGATCTGGCGCAATGGGGCATAAGCCGCATTCTGGAAAAACCTTTCGATCCTATTGAGCTCAACCGCCATATAAAAGAAATTCTCAAAAAGGAATAAAATGGAGCAAACCACAAAGCCTCCAAATGAAGCCAGTCGACTGCGCTCTTTGGAGCGTCTTTTGCCTGCAGAGGGTTTCCCACGGGGCTTGCTTCAAAAAACCCTGGAAATGACATGCAAGCTGACAGGGTTTCCGATGGCAGCTGTTTCTGTTGTTGGAGAAAATGTGCAGCGTTTTGTTGCGACCATAGGCGTTTCTGAATGCGAGTTTGACAGGGAAAACTCTGTTTGCGCAAAAGCCATTTTGAGCGCACAGCCCACACTCATTCCGGATTTAAGCACAGATTTGCGTTATGCGAATTTGACGTTTACCAAAGCCACGAAAATGAAAGCCTATGCGGGCATTCCGCTGCGGACGAGCAATGGCGAAGCCATAGGAATGCTTTGCGCGTTTGATCTGCAAGCTCGACTGTTGCCACCGCATTTGGTTGTGGCATTTTCAAGCATTGCAGGAATGTTAATGGAAGCGCTTGACGAAAGGCTTTGCTCGAGTGCCTCAGAGAACTCTGATGATTCATTCCTCATAGCGGTGTTTGACTCTTTAACAGATGTTGTTTTGACGGTGGATGCTTCTGGGGCGATTTCAAGTGCGAACCATACGGTTGAAAAACTGTTTGGGATCGATCGCCTTCGAATTATTGGTCAGCCGATTAGGCGTTTTTTGCCCAACTTGTTTTCCGAAGGAAAAAGCAGCATCCGCAACCCCTATGCAACCTCCAACCTGCTTGCCATTTTAGAAACCATGGAAATGACCGCGCGGAAAGACTCTGGTGAGCCTATAACCGTTGACGTGCGAGCAGGACGTTTGCTGCGGCGAGGCTCAAGGACTTTCACTTTGGTGGTGCGTGATGCTTCAGAGCGCAAACGCATTGAAAAAATGAAAGACGAGTTTATTGCGACCATTTCACATGAGCTGCGTACACCCCTGACGGTGTTGCGTGGGGCACTTTCTTTGTTTGATGCGGATTTGTCCAAGGCAGAGGTGAAAGAATTGCTCAGCCTCGCTCAGGAAAACACAGATCGCCTCGTACGTTTGGTCAATGACATACTCGAAATAGAGCGCTTAGAAACAGGCCACATTAAGTTGCAACCCCAATTTGAGCCTGTTGCCAAATTGATAGAAGGCATTCTCATTCTGTTGCGTCCCATGGCTGTCGCCCGGCATATAAAATTGCTGGCCCAGCATGCCGTTGTGAATGCTTCCATTTGGTGTGATAAAGATCGCATTATTCAAACGCTGACCAATTTAATTGCCAATGCCATCAGCTTTGCCCCTCCCAATACAGAAGTATGTGTGAGGACAGCATTAACACCAGAGGCCAATTTGCGTTTTCAAGTTGAAGACAAAGGCCCTGGCATTTTGCCTGAGCAGGTTGGAAAATTATTTCAACGCTTTTCCCAACTGGGCAACCGGACGGCCAAAACCGGTGGTGGAGCGGGCTTGGGGTTGGCCATTGCGAGGGCCATTGTTGAATTGCATGGAGGGCGCATTGGCGTTGAAAGCGCTCCAGGAGAGGGAAGCAATTTTTGGTTTGAATTACCTGGCCCATTGGATTTTTCTTGATTATGCTTTCAAAGCTTGGGCCAAAATTTAAAAAGCGCTGTGGACACTTCAACAAAATGGGTTTGTGAGGTTTTGAGGTTGGCGCAGTCCGGAGAAGGCATTGCTTTGTTGGAGGGGCGGGCTTTGTTTATTCCGGGTGCTTTCCCCCAGGAACGCGTATGGGTGAGCAAACCCAATGGCCAAAATGGCCAACAACGCGCCAAGCTTTTAAAAATAATAGAGCCCTCCAAAGCTCGCCGCACACCGCCGTGCCCGCACTTTGAGCGCTGCGGCGGCTGTGATTGGATGGCGATGGAGGAGGAGCGGCAGCGCGAATTTAAACAGAGTTTAATGTTGTCAACGCTGGAGCGCATGGGAAAAATTCCTCCAAGCAGCTATGAGCTGCACCCCATGGCGGCCGACGCATGTGTTTTGGGCTATCGCCGAAGAGCCAGGCTTGGGCGCGCGGGGAAGCGTTTGGGCTTTCACCTCAAAAACAGCGCTGCATGCACAGCCATAGACTTTTGCCCTGTGCTGGTACCCGCCTTGCAGCATTTGCCGGGTGCTTTTTGCGAGGCCTGGGGGGAGGCAATGGAAGACTTGGAGGAGCTGGAGTTATTAGAAGGGCAAGGCGAAATAGCCATAGGGTTGAGGTTGAAATCCAAACTCCAAGAGAAGCACATCAAATTGGCAAAGAGGACAAGGGAGGCCTTGGGCATAGCAGGGCTTTGGCTGCAAGGACGCTGTGGAAAAAGCAAAGAGGAGGGCAAAGTCTGCCTGAGGGATTGGGGCTTTGCTTATATGCACCCCGGGGTTTTTGCTCAAGCCAATGGGCCCATGAATATACAGCTTTTGCGCACCCTCATCGCCTGGCTTAAAGCCTTGGTTGAAAACCTCTCAGAGCTTTCTGTTTTGGAGTTGTTTTCAGGCAATGGAAATTTCACATGGGCGGTGGCCAGACTGGTAAGGGAGCTGTGGGCCATAGAAAGCGACAACCTGGCCCTGAGCCTTGCCCAAAAAATGTGGTTTGAGAGGACACGCACCCTCCATTCATTGGCTGCTTCCAACACGCGACAACAACCCAACCCCTCCGCCGTTCGCTTTATTGTGGGCAACGCAGCCCATGTTGTTAAAGGGCTGATCCAAGAGGCCAAGCGTTTTGATTGCATTGTTTTAGATCCACCCAGACAGGGAGCTGCGGGAATTGGCCGCTGGTCAAAACAATTGGGTGCCCAATATGTTTTTTATATTTCCTGCAACCCTTCGAGTTTGGCCAGGGACGCGGCCGAGCTTCAACAAGAGGGGTTTTCCCCCATACGCCTGCAACTGTTTGATTTCTTCCCGCAGACGCACCACATAGAGTCTTTGATGGCTTTTGTGTTTAACCCCCCTGCAGCTTGAACAGGCATTCCCCAAAACACGTGCTCCACTCCCAAAACACGTGGCTCCAAAAACATATGCTTAAAGTTGGCAAATACACCCGACACAAGCTAATGAAGCGCCCAAAGCCACATTGTTGGATTTTTTTGGCAATGGACTGCCTATAAATGGACTGCTTGGGAAAGAAGTTGCATGTTAAGAAGCCAACGATGAAGCGCTATTTTATACACACCTTCGGCTGTCAGATGAATGTATATGACAGCTTGCGCATGGGAGAGCTTTTGGCCCCTATGGGCTATTGCCCCACCCCCACGCCTGAAGAAGCGGACTTAATTTTATTAAATACCTGCTCCATCCGCGAAAAAGCAGAAGACAAGCTTTTGTCAGCCCTGGGGCGCTATAGGCTTATAAAGTTAATGCGCGGCGCTTGGATAGGGGTGGGCGGCTGCGTAGCCCAACAAGAGAAGGAAAAGTTGCTGAAGAAGGCACCCTTTGTGGATTTTATTTTTGGGACGGATGCGGTGAAGAAGCTGCCTGAAATATTGAAGGCGCTGGAAGAGACGGGAAAACCCATAATAGAGACGGCGTGGGAGGAGGCAGCGCACTATGCCTTTTTGAAAGCGGAGGGAGAAACTTCCCGCGGCAAGGCTTCAGAGTTTATTACCATTATGAAGGGCTGCGACAACCTATGCGCCTATTGCGTTGTGCCCCACACGCGAGGCCGCGAAATAAGCCGCCCCCACGAAGAGGTTTTGGCGCAAGCCCAAAGCTTGCTTTCGGTGGGCGTGCGAGAGCTGACTTTGCTTGGGCAAAACGTAAACTCCTATGCCGGGGGCATTTCTTTTGCAGAGCTGCTTCTCCGGGTGGCCAAGCTTCCGGGGCTTAAGCGCTTGAGGTTTACGACGAGCCACCCGAGGGACTTGTCGGCGGAGTTGGTGGAGGCATTCCGTGTGGAGCCCAAAATTGCGCCACACATTCACCTGCCCGTGCAAAGCGGCTCTGACGCTGTGCTCAAACGCATGCGAAGGAATTATACGGCCAGCGCCTATATGGAGCTTCTGGCTAAGCTTCGCGCTGCTCGCCCGGACATTGCTGTGACGACGGATATAATTGTGGGCTTTCCCGGGGAGCGTGAGGCGGATTTTGAAAAAACTTTGGAGCTGACGGAGAAGGCAAGGTTTGATGGACAGTTTTCTTTTGTATTTTCTGCGCGGCCCAAAACTTTGGCTGCATTGAAGGAGGAGGAATGGGGGAAATTGCCTCACGAAGTGAAAATAGAGCGTTTAGAGCGTTTGCAAGCGCTCCAGAAGCAGATCAGCGCTGAGCTTTTCCAAAGGGAAATAGGCGGGGTTGCAAAAGTATTGGTCGAAGGCAACTCCAAGCAAAACCCGGGACGCCTTTATGGGAAGACGCCCCAAAACCGGACGGTAAATTTTGAAGGAGAGGCCAAGGTAGGCGAGTTGGTTGACATAGACATTATTCGATCAAGCTCCAGTGCGTTGTTTGGAAAGCGTTTGGGCAGCGCGCACGCTATTGAAGAAACGCGTGCTCAAATGCCATTGCATTCTGTTTTTCAGCCGGTGAGTTAATACAAGTGGGTTAATACATATGGAGGATTTTCTCTTAGCATTGGTGGAGGGTGTAGAAGGTGCTGCGGCATACGGGCTCATTTTTGGCATTTTAATTATGTGTGGTTTGGGGGTGCCGCTTCCAGAGGACATTTCTCTGATTTTGGGGGGCTATTTAGCCTATGAAGAGAAGGCGACGCTGTGGGGGATGATGTTAACGGGCTATTTGGGGATTATAATAGGCGACAGCATCATCTACTTTATGGGGCGCAAGTTGGGTGCCAACGTAGGGACGAAGCAGAAGAAGGGCTTTTGGGGGCGCCTCATAACACCTGAAAAACGTGCCAAGGTGGAGCGGATTTTTGAAAAATATGGCGACAAAGTGGTGATGGTGGCGCGTTTTATGCCGGGGCTTCGAGCCATTACCTATTTTATTGCCGGCTCCGTACGCCTGAAATATGGGCGCTTTCTCCTCTATGACAGCATTGCGGCCCTTGCTTCAGCTCCCATTTTTGTCTTCCTGGGTCGGGCTTTCGGTGATGAATTGAGGACTCTCTTCAACGCCATTAAAGGGGGAAAAACATGGGCGGTGGCCATATTGGCTGCGGCTGTTGTGTTGTGGATAGGCATGTGGTTTTGGAAAAAGCAACGCAGCGCGAAGAAACAATAACGCTGAGCCAATAATGTTAGGCCCATAATGTAGGGCCAATAATTCAGCTTCCCCCCCTCCCTGCGACTGTGTAAATTAAATAGCCTAAGTTGTATGCCCTAAATTGCATGAAGACTCTGTAAACTGCGCGCCAAAACTCACAGGGGTTAACCATGTCCAGCGAAAAAAACACACTGAATGACTCTCAAAATTTAAATGCCTGGGAAAAAGCCGCCTCCAAATCCGCCCCTGAAGGCGACATAGAAAAACTCAACTGGGTGACACCGGAGGGGGTTGTCGTCAAACCCCTCTATACCAAGCAGGACGTCGCCGACTTGCCCTATGCGGACACGCTGCCCGGCTTTGAGCCCTTCATCCGCGGCCCCCAAGCCACCATGTATGCCGTGCGCCCGTGGACCATACGCCAATATGCGGGCTTTTCCACGGCGGAAGCCTCCAATGCTTTTTACCGCAAAGCGCTGGCGGCGGGAGGGCAGGGGGTTTCCGTGGCTTTCGATTTGGCCACGCACCGGGGCTATGACTCGGACCACGAGCGCGTCCCCGGCGACGTGGGCAAAGCCGGTGTGGCCATTGACTCTGTTGAGGACATGAAAATTCTCTTTGACGGAATTCCGCTGGACAAGGTTTCCGTTTCCATGACGATGAATGGGGCGGTGCTGCCCGTGCTGGCAGGCTATGTGGTGGCGGCGGAGGAGCAGGGCGTCAGCCAAGAGAAGCTTTCGGGGACCATTCAAAACGACATCCTCAAAGAGTTTATGGTCCGCAACACCTATATATACCCCCCGAAGCCCTCCATGCGCATTATTGCGGATATTATGGAATATACCGCAAAGCACATGCCCAAGTTTAACTCCATTTCCATTTCCGGCTACCACATACAAGAGGCCGGAGCGACGCAGGCCCTGGAGTTGGCCTTCACTTTGGCTGATGGCAAGGAATATGTGAAGACGGCCTTGGCGCGCGGCATGGACATAGACTTTTTTGCAGGAAGGCTTTCGTTTTTCTTCGGCATAGGAATGAATTTCTATTTGGAGGTGGCCAAGCTGCGCGCGGCGCGTTTGTTGTGGTGGAAAATTATGCGCGCATTTAACCCCAAAAACCCCAAATCCATGACTTTGCGCACGCATTGCCAAACCTCGGGCTGGTCCCTCACTGAGCAAGATCCCTACAACAACGTGGTACGCACCGCCATTGAAGCCATGGCCGCTGTTTTTGGTGGAACACAGTCCCTGCACACCAACGCTTTGGATGAAGCCATTGCTTTGCCCTCGGACTTTTCGTCGCGCATTGCACGAAACACGCAGCTGATTATTCAAGAGGAGACCCACATTTGCAAGGTGGTGGATCCATGGGCAGGCTCCTATTTAATAGAAAAACTCACGCAGGACTTGGCCGACAAAGCCTGGAAAATTATTGAAGAAGTAGAAGCCATGGGGGGGATGACAAAAGCGGTGGAAAGCGGCTGGGCCAAAATGCAAGTAGAGCAATGCGCCGCAGAAAAGCAGGCGCGCATTGACTCAGGCAAAGACACCATTGTCGGCGTCAACAAATACAGGCTTGCCAAAGAAGACGCCGTTGAAACTTTGGAAATAGACAACCACGCCGTGCGCGAGGCCCAAATTGCGCGCCTCAAAGCCGTGCGCGAAAAGCGCGACAACGCCAAAGTAGAAGCGGCATTGGCAGCGCTGACAAAGGCGGCAGAAACGGGCGAGGGCAACACCTTGGCGTTAAGCATAGAGGCCATGCGCTCGCGTGCGACATTGGGAGAAATTTCAGAAGCCTTGGCAAAGGTGTGGGGGCGTTTTCGCGCAACGCAGCAAACCATTTCGGGCGTCTATGCTTCGGTTGTCAGCGGAAACAGCAGTTGGGAGGCGTTGAAGACGGAGATAGATGCTTTCGCAAAGGAGGAGGGGCGGCGGCCGCGCATAATGGTAGCAAAGCTGGGGCAAGACGGGCATGACAGAGGGGCGAAGGTGGTGGCGACGGCCTTTGCGGACTTAGGCTTTGACATTGATGTAGGGCCCCTGTTCCAAACGCCCGAGGAAGCCGCGCGCCAGGCCATAGAAAACGATGTGCACGCTGTTGGCGTTTCGACATTGGCTGCGGGCCACAAGACGCTGGTGCCGAGTCTGCTTGAGGCATTGAAGGCGCAGGGCGCCGGTGACATAGTGGTTTTTGTAGGTGGCGTCATACCTCCTCAGGACTATGCGTTTTTGTTTGAGGCGGGAGCGAAGGCCGTATTTGGCCCGGGGACGCGCATTGAGGACTCTGCAAAAGCCGTATTGGCAGAAATCCGCAAGGCACGCTGACGAGGTTGGCGACGCTGGCAATGCTGACAACGAAGGGTGTTGACTATGCTCCACAGGGTGCACGAAGCGCCTCTTTTGCCTGAAGACGCCATGCTTTTGAAGGGCGTGCTTGCGGGAGAGCGGCGGGCGTTGGCCAAGGCCATTACTTTAATAGAGTCCTCGCGTGCGGACCACCGCAGCCGCGCCAATGCCTTGCTTAAGGCCTTGTTGCCGCACACGGGCCACTCCATACGCCTGGGCATTTCGGGCGTACCCGGCGTAGGCAAGTCCACATTTATAGAGGCGCTGGGCATATGGTTGGTAGAGCAGGGGGCGCGCCTGGCGGTGTTGGCGGTGGACCCCTCTTCCTCCATTTCCGGTGGCTCCATATTGGGGGACAAAACGCGCATGGAGTTGTTGGCGGCGCGGGAGGAGGCATTTATAAGGCCTTCGCCCTCGGCAGGCTCCCTGGGGGGTGTGGCAGAGAAGACGAGGGAGGCGATGTTGCTTGCGGAGGCAGCGGGCTTCAACGTGGTGGTGGTAGAAACCGTAGGCGTAGGCCAAAGCGAGACGACGGTGGCCGGCATGGTAGACATGTTTATATTGTTGCAGCTGCCCAATGCGGGGGATGACTTGCAGGCAATAAAGAAAGGCATTGTTGAGGTGGCGGATTGCATTCTCATCAACAAGGCCGACATTAACCCTCAAGCTGCGGCCTTTGCCTGTGCCCAGTGGAAAAACGCTTTGAAAATGTTGCGCACCGCCTCTCCGCACTGGCTTCCTCCTGTGTTGACAGTGTCTGCCGCGCAAAAAGAAGGCTTAGACATTTTTTGGAAAGAGGTGCTCCGTTTTAAATGCACCTTGGAGGCCTCGGGAGAGTTTCAGGCCAAACGCAAAGCCCAGGCGGTACGTTGGATGTGGAATTTAATTGATGCAGGTTTGCGTCAACAATTTGATGAGCACCCCCTGGTGAAGGCGGAGCTTCCGGGCTTAAGCAACTCTGTAGAAAATGGGAAGATTTCTCCCACAGCTGCAGCTGGGCAACTGCTCAGCTATATGCAGCACGTTTAGGCGGCGCTTCCATATTTGCTATAAAGTTATTTGGGAGGGTTGTTTTTTTTGGGCTATAGAGGCTTTAGTATGCGTTTAAAACCATGGCTTGTTGTTTTATGGCTTGTTGTTTTGTTGAGTGGTTGCTTGTTGCTGTTTTCCTGCACACATTCCGCCAAGCCTCCCGTGAAGCTGACGAGCCTGGAGACGCAGATTGCTGCCTATGAGGCTGAAATTAGAACGGCCATTATTGAGGAGAAAAAAATTCCTATTTTGTTGGGGATACGTCCAGAGGCGCAGTTGCCTTCGGTGTTGCAGAATTTGGCGCCGGAAACAGAAGAGGGTTTGGTATATTGGGAGTGGATAGAATTCCCCGAAGTAGGCACTCGCATAGTGAAAGAAACCGCTTATGGGAAACTCAGCCCTCAAGGCGTGGAGTTTCCTTTCGCACAAAGTTTTGATCCTCTCAAAATTTACACAGGCGTCGCCATCCGGATGACTTTTTTATATAAAAAATCTACAGGCGCGTGGATCCAACGGCTGGTGTTGCCTGGAATGTTGGCCAGGAAAACGCCGCGCCAGACACAAGAAAAACTCAAGCTGACGCAAATGGGCGCTGTGCCTTATGCGGATGAGCACATTCAGCTGATTGATGTGGAGTTGATTCCGGCAGAGCAAAGAGCTGCGGCCATAGCCAACACTTTTGAGATGATTATTTTGCCTTGAGTTGCTGCACCCAAGGCCTGCCGTGTTTTGGGCATACACCAGGCATTTGAGGCATTTGAATTGTGGGCATTTGGGAAGTTTCCCCTAGATATTTTCTAAGTGGCCCTACATATGCTTGTGGACAACACGGTGTTTTCCCAAGAGGAAGAGGCATGGGGGTGCCGACAGTGAAAGAGGGGTTGCATGGTATTATACTGGACGAGAAGCGCATAACTGGACTAAGGGGCAAAAAGCTTTCCTTCTTTCCCCTGGGTGTATGTCTGACTTTTTACGTATTGGCATTGATGTAGGCTCTACCACTGTTAAAGTTGTCGTCGTCGATCAACAGCAGCGCCTTCTCTATAAAACGTACACCCGGCACCTTTCCGAAGTTCGCCGAACGGTGGCCGACAATATGGCGCAGTTGTGCCAAAGCGCTTTGTTTTCTGGCGATCTCCGGGCAACGCTGGTGATAACGGGTTCCGGCGGCCTGAGCATTGCGGAGATTGCTGGCGTTCCTTTTGTGCAGGAGGTTATTGCCTGTGCTGAGGCTGTTGAAAGCTTGGTGCCGCATACGGATGTGGCGGTTGAGCTGGGTGGAGAAGACGCCAAAATTACATTTTTCAGCAATGGTGTTGAGCAGCGGATGAATGGCGCCTGCGCTGGGGGCACGGGCGCATTTGTAGACCAAATGGCGAGCCTTTTGCGCACTGACGCTGTTGGGCTCAACGAGTTGGCGAAGAAAGCAAAAAACATCTATCCCATTGCAGCACGTTGCGGCGTGTTTGCGAAAACCGACGTACAGCCGCTGTTGAATGAAGGTGTGGCGCGCGAAGACATTGCCTTGTCCATTTTCCAGGCAGTGGCGCACCAAGCCATCAGCGGTCTGGCTTGCGGTCGAAAAATTAAAGGGAAGGTGGCGTTTCTGGGTGGGCCTTTGAATTTTTTGCCTGAGCTGAAAAAACGCTTTATTGAGACATTGCAGTTGGGCGCCGATGATGTGGTGTTAACGGACAACAGTGAATTGTTTGTTGCCTTGGGCGCGGCACTGCATGGAAAACCAGAAAATGCGAAACCTTTTTCCAAGCTTGCCGAGGCTTTTGAGGAGTTGCGAAACAAAAACTTAAGTGAGATGGCCACACTGCGCCCCTTCTTTGCTGATGATGAAGAGCGAGAGGCCTTCAATGCACGTCACCAGAAAGCGAAAATAACACGTGCTGAGCTGGCAAAACATCGCGGGCCGGTTTTTTTGGGGATTGATGGTGGGTCGACGACGACCAAAGCCGTGTTGGTGAATGAGAAGGGCGAGCTGCTTTATGCCTATTATGGCAGCAATGAGGGAGATCCGTTGCGCATTGTTGCGACAGCTTTGGATGAGATTTATGCCTCGCTTCCAGAAGGGGCAAACATTGCCGCCTCGGCGGTGACGGGCTATGGCGAGGCGCTCATTCGCGAAGCCTATAAAATGGATTTTTCCGAAGTTGAGACCATTGCCCACTATAAGGCAGCCAATTATTTTTTGCCCGGTGTGGACTTCATTTTGGACATCGGCGGGCAGGACATGAAGTGCCTGCGCATCAAAAACGGCATAATAGACAACATTCTGCTGAATGAAGCCTGTTCCTCAGGGTGCGGCTCATTCATTGAAACCTTTGCGCAATCGGTGCAAATGCCTGTCGACGCTTTTGCCAAAGTGGCTCTAGAGTCATCCAGGCCGGCTGACTTGGGCTCTCGCTGCACGGTGTTTATGAATTCAAGCGTCAAACAAGCGCAAAAAGAGGGGGCTTTGGTTGCGGACATTTCGGCGGGCCTGTCCTATGCAGTGGTCAAAAACGCGCTGATCAAAGTGATGAAAGTGCGAAACCCAGAAGAGCTGGGTGAGAAGATCATCGTCCAAGGTGGAACATTTTATAATGACTCCGTATTGCGTGCTTTTGAATTAATTTCAGGTCGAGAAGCGGTGAGGCCCGACATTGCCGGTTTAATGGGCGCGTTTGGCTCGGCGCTGATCGCCAAGGAGCGTTGGCAGGGCGTCGAGCCCTCATCCATGCTGAGCATGGAAACCTTGCAGGGCTTTTCCGTAAAACATTCCATGGTGCGTTGTGGCCAGTGCACAAACCGCTGCTCTATGACGGTTAACCGTTTTTCTGACGGACGCAAATTTATTTCAGGAAACCGTTGTGAGCGTGGCCTTGGCAAAAAGAAAGAGGGCAACGGGTTGCCCGATCTATTTGCATACAAATACGAGCGCGTGTTTGACTATGAGCCTTTGGAAGAAGCGCCGCGCGGCACCATGGGAATTCCGCGCGTCCTCAACCTTTTTGAAAACTATCCACTGTGGTTCACCTTTTTGACGACACTGGGCTATCGTGTTGTGCTGTCACCTCCCTCCTCTAAAGCCATATTGGAGCAGGGGCTTGACACCCTTCCTTCGGATTCCATTTGTTATCCAGCCAAGCTGGCAAACGGCCACATTGTCGACCTGGTGCAGCAAGGAATCAAAACCATTTTCTATCCATGCTTGCCTTATGAGCATAAGGAATATGATGACAGTGACAACCACTTCAATTGTCCCATCGTCACTTCCTATCCAGAGCTGATTCGCAACAACATTGAGCTGCTGAAGGAAAACAACGTCAAGCTGATCCAACCTTTCATGTCACTGGAGGACAAGGAAAAACTCGCCAAACGCTTGGCGCAAGTGTTTTCGCCTTTCGGAATTATGGCAGATGAAATCCGCTGCGCGCTTGAGGCTGGATGGGAAGAGCAACAGCGTTTCAAAGGTGACATTCAGCGCAAAGGTGAGGAAGTTCTGTCCTGGATGGAGAAAACGGGGACTCGTGGCATTGTTTTGGCCGGGCGCCCCTACCACATTGATCCGGAAATCCATCACGGCATTCCGCAGGTGATTACTGCGTTGGGGATGGCGGTGCTGACTGAAGATTCTGTGGCACATCTGGGCAAGCTTGAAGAGCCCTTGCGCGTCGTCGATCAATGGATGTACCACGCACGACTCTACCGTGCTTCCGCATTGGCCTCAGCAAGGGAAAACTTAGAAGTCATCCATTTAAATTCATTTGGCTGTGGATTGGATTCTATTGCGACAGATCAAGTCCAAGAAATTCTGGAAGCACGCGGAAAAATTTATACAACCATCAAAATTGACGAAGGCAACAACCTGGGTGCGGCGCGGATCCGCATCCGCTCGCTGAAAGCAGCGCTGGAAGAGCGAAAGGCGTGTGCCTCCCAAGCGGCTCATTTTCATCCGTCCAAATATAAGCGCCAGCCTTTTACTAAGGCAATGCGCAAGACGCACACCATTCTCGCGCCACAAATGTCGCCCGTCCATTTTCAGTTTCTCGAGCCGGCATTTGAAGCTGTGGGCTATAAGCTGAAAATTCTCGAAAAAGTCGGCCCGAAGACGATCGATGAAGGGTTGCGTTATGTCAACAATGATGCCTGTTATCCGGCCATTATTGTGGTTGGCCAGCTTATTGAGGCACTGAAATCCGGCGAGTATGATCTCAACACGACAGCGGTGTTGGTTGCGCAAACCGGTGGTGGCTGCAGGGCAACCAATTATATCAGCTACCTGCGCAAAGCTTTGCACGATGGTGGTTTTCCGGACACTCCGGTGGTGTCACTCAACGTGGTTGGAATGGAGAAGGACCAAGGTTTCAAGCTGACATTGCCCTTGTTGGGGCGGGCGATGATGGGCATTGTCTATGGCGATCTGCTGATGCAAACCTTGTTCCGCACACGCCCATATGAGAAAGTGCCGGGCTCGGCAGAAGCGCTATACCAAAAATGGGTGGCGCGTTGCAAGGAAGCGGTTTTCGAGGGTGACTTCGCCACCTATAAGAAAAATATTTATGGAATTGTTCACGAGTTTGATGCTCTAAACATTGTCGATCAGCACAAACCGCGTATTGGGCTTGTGGGTGAAATTTTGGTGAAATTCCATCCGATGGCCAATAACGATCTGGTTAAAATTATTGAAAAAGAAGGCGGCGAAGTGATCATGCCGGGGTTGATGGGCTTTCTTTTATGTTGCGCGTATGATCTTGACTTCAGCTATCGCTTTCTCTCCAAAAGTGGACTGGCAGCCCTTGCAGGCAACGCGGCAATCCAAGCGATGGAGTTTTATAGGCGCGACATGCGCAAAGCCTTGGCAGAAAGCTGCCGTTTTGAGCCCCCCCACACCATTGACAAGCTGGCGTTTGGCGCCGCACCCATTTTGTCACGCGGCAACCAGACGGGTGAAGGTTGGTTTTTAGCGGCTGAAATGGTCTCGCTGATAGAACAAGGCGCGGCCAACATTGTCTGCATGCAGCCATTCGCCTGCATGCCCAACCACATTACGGGGAAAGGCGTCATTAAAGCCCTGAAAGATCGCTACCCGCATGCCAATATTACGGCCATTGACTATGATCCAGGTGCTTCAGAAGTGAACCAGTTGAACCGCATCAAACTGATGCTCTCGGTGGCCTTCCGCAACATGGAAAAAGACGCCTTATACGAAAAAACAATCTACACAAAAAGAGCACACAAAGAAGCCATGCTCTAGCTGCCCCGCAAGGCTTAAATGTCAGCAAAAGCAGACATTATGTCAATTTTTTGCATGACACAAGTCAGCTTTTAGCTTGACAGAATATCAGAAAAACTTGACATACTGATCAAGCACTTAGGGTTTGCTTTTGGGGATGGGGCAGAAAGGGCGCGTGGCACAAGCCAAGCACAACCCAGCGGCTTTTTGAGCCGCTGGGAGGGCCATGTTTTTTAGGGCCATGTTGTTTTCTATTTGCGTTCAGCAATAGGAGGGAAGGGGCGCTGGGGGTTTCCCACATAGAGTTGTCTTGGACGGTGGATGCGCTCCTGGGGGTTGTCGCGCATTTCTTTCCAATGTGCAATCCAACCGGGCATGCGTCCCATGGCAAACATGACCGTAAACATGTTGGTGGGGATGCCCAGTGCCCTATAGAGAATGCCGCTATAGAAGTCAACGTTGGGAAAGAGTTTGCGCTCGACGAAATAGCTGTCTTTGAGAGCGGCTTCTTCCAACTCTTTGGCTATTTCCAACAGAGGATCGTCTATGTGCAACTCGGCCAGAACGGCATCGCAGGACTTTTTGAGCAGTTTGGCGCGCGGATCAAAATTTTTATATACGCGGTGACCAAAGCCCATCAACTTGAAAGGATCGTTCTTGTCTTTGGCCCTGGCGATGTATTTCTTCGTCGCGCCACCCTCTTGGCGAATGGCTTCCAACATTTCCAGCACTTCCTGGTTAGCGCCTCCATGCAAAGGGCCTGAGAGTGCGGAAATTCCGGCGCTGACAGAGGCATAGACACTGGCGTGGCTGGAGCCCACCATGCGCACCGTGGAGGTGGAGCAGTTTTGCTCATGGTCAGCGTGAAGGATGAGGAGGAGGGTTAAGGCATCTTCCTGTGTTTTGGAGCACACATAAGGCTCAGCGGGGCTGGCAAACATCATCCTCAGGAAGTTCGCCGTATAGCTATGGTCAGTCTTGGGATAGACGATGGGCTCTCCCAGAGACTTTTTATAGGCGATGGCCACCAGGGCTTTGGTTTTGGCCAGGAGGCGGATGATGTCCAGGTGGATGTCATTTTCGTCAGGATAGAAGGCGGGGAGCGCAGCGATCATCGCGGACAAGACGTCCATGGGGTGGGCGGTGGGAGGAAAGTGCTCGAAGAAGTTCAGCATGCTTTCATGCACGAAGCTGTGTTGCGTCAGTCGTTTTCGCCAAACGGCGCGCTCTTCACGGTTGGGCAACTTGTCATAAATCAGCAGGTGGCAAACTTCGGGGAAGGTGGCTTGGGAGGCCAAGTCTTCAATGTCATATCCGCGGTAGCGAAGAATTCCACGCTCTCCATCAATGAAAGTAATTTCACTTTTGCAGGAGCCTGTGTTGCCATAACCCGGATCAAAAGTGATGTGGCCTGTTTTTGTCCTCAGCGCAGATATGTCGACGGCCAGCTCTTTTTCTGTTCCCTCGAGAACGGGAAGCTCGAACGTTTGCTCTCCCAATGTCAATTTTGCATTTTGCATAGACTTCTCCTCTGAAATTTTTTGGCACGGAAGTTGATAGGTTTGTTTAAAGAACTTGGAAGCCATATTCAAACTAAAATTTCCGTGAAAGGAGTATTTTCCAGAGAGAGTTGAGTTTCCAATGCTTGGCGGTGTACGGAACTCACTTCATTTCAGCTGGACGAATAGGGAGGTTGCATTGAATAAGCTGAGCAAAACGAAAAACCACACTCAAACCTTAACGCCGAGCGCAAGCCGTTGAGGTTGAGTGTCAACACTTCCCTCTCGGACGCTTCGCTAAAGCTCGTCACAAGGTGTGCCGAGTTTTTGTCTGGCATACACGCCCAAGTTGCTGAATATGAGAAACTGGTTGTTTTGAATAGGGACGTTGGTGAGGACTTGTTTCTTCTCCCCGCGCACCCAGAGGACTTCTTTGCTTTTGGCGATGATGATGCGCAGACTTCCATTGGGCGTTGAGAAAATTTCTCCCTCGCTGTCCTGGACAATGTTTTTCAGTTTGGCACGTTTCAACTGTCCTTCTTTGCCGATGAAAATTTGAAAGTCCTTCTCGTCTTTCCTGGTGGACTTGTCGATATAATAATAAGTGCCCTGATCGTCCCGGGCGAGCAGGTGCGGCTTGCGCATAAACCGCTGTTCATAAAACTTGGCCTTCTCCAATATGGCCTTGGCCTCTTCGTGCGGCACAGGTTTGAGCGGCGCTTCATCCCCTTGCCCGCACACCACATGAAGCCCGTCTTTCTCGGACCTTTCAATTTTGGTGACACCTTTTATGCGCGGCTCCCAAAAATGGAATTGATAATAGAGTGAAGTATCCGGAAATATGCCGGACGCTTCCTGAATTTTGTTGGGCTCCTTATATTTGACGTCGCTCATAGAAATCCATTGCCTGAAGAAAACATTTCCATCTCCCCAGAAAAAGTCGCGCGGAGAATATCCATTCAGCCCATTTGCCTCCATCTCCAAGTTCAATCGCAACACCAAAACCAAATAGTGGCCCTTGCTGTCCGTATATAAATAGGTTAAAGGAAGAAGGGCGTCCATGCCCTCATAGAGCTCAAAATTTTCTTTGGCCTCAGGTGCTTTTTTGGGGAGCGCAGGTGCAGGAGAAGGCGAGACAAAGGTGGCAAGGCAGGCGCCCAAAAGACAGGCACTCAAAAAACGTTTAGCAAACAGGGCAGGCGGGAAAGTGTGCATGAGATGGCTTTTAGCCAATTGAGAAGAACCCATGCAAAGAAAAAAAATGGCGACCATCTCAAATGGGAAACCAAAGGAGACGAAGGCATGGATGCCTTAAAAATAGAGTCAGCAGGTGCCTTTGAGCAATGGACCCTAGAGCGGGAGCCCATGAGGAATGCTCTTTCCAGAGGCTTGGTGGAGGAACTCAAGCAACATGTTATCCGCATAAGCGAGGCAGAAAGTTGTGTGAGGTGTGTTGTTTTAACGGGGGCTGGCGACAAAGCTTTTTGTGCGGGCGCGGATTTAAAAGAGCGGCAAGGGATGAGTGTTGCAGAGGTGAGGGAATTTCTGCAAAATTTAAGAGAGCTGTTTTTGTCCATTGAGCATTCCAAAGCTGTTTTCATTGCTTTTTTGAATGGGGTTGCTTTTGGAGGAGGCGCTGAGTTGGCTTTGGCATGTGACATACGCATAGCCGCTGGGCATGTGCAACTTGCTTTGACAGAAGTCCGTTTAGGAATCATTCCAGGAGGCGGTGGCACGCAACGTTTGCCGAGGTTGGTGGGTATAGGAAAGGCCAAGGAGCTTATTTTTTGTGGCCGCAGAGTTGGCGCTGAAGAAGCTTTGCGCATAGGCCTTATTGAAGGGGTTGGCGTTTTGGCGGATGCGCGTGCCATGGCTTTGAATATTTCCGAAAATGCGCCTTTGGCTGTTGCTTTTGCCAAGAAAGCCATTGTCCAAGGGGTGCATTTGCCCTTGGAGGAGGCGTTGGGGCTGGAGCTTCAAATGTATGAGCAAACCCTTGAAACGGAAGATCGCCTGGAAGGTTTGAAGGCTTTTTCTGAAAAAAGGCCACCACGTTTTGTTGGGCGGTGACGAAGTTTTTGTTAGATCGTTTCCTTCATGAGTCTGGATAAAAAACTAAAAGAGCGACAGGCAAAGGTGGAAGAGGGCGGTTTACAAAAATACCATGAAAAAAACAAAGCCGTCGGCAAGCTGTTTGCCCGAGAGCGCATCGCTTTGTTGGTTGACGAAAACTCCTTTATTGAAGAGGCAAAGTTGGCCCATTGCGAGGATGAGCATTTGCCTTCAGACGGCGTGGTGACAGGTTTGGCCAAAGTCCACGGTCGCACGGTTGCGCTGATGGCCAACGACTCAACGGTGAAAGCGGGAAGTTGGGGAGCGCTGACGGTTGAAAAAATTCTTCGCATCCAGGAGACGGCCGCCTCTCTGAAATGCCCTCTTATTTATTTGGTTGACTCAGCGGGTGCTCGCATTACGGACCAAGTGGACATGTTTCCGGGGAGGCGCGGGGCGGGCCGCATTTTTTATAATGAAGTGCATTTGTCTGGTTTGGTGCCTCAAGTTTGTTTGTTATTTGGCCCCTCTGCGGCGGGAGGCGCCTATATTCCGGCGTTTTGCGATATTGTGGTTATGGTAGAGAAAAATGCCTCCATGTATTTAGGCTCCCCCCGCATGGCGGAGATGGTGATAGGCGAAAAAGTGACACTGGAGGAGATGGGAGGAGCCAGAATGCACTGCTCTGTTTCAGGCTGCGGTGACATTCTCGTGAAGACGGAAGAGGAGGCCATTGAAACGGCCAAACGCTATTTGAGTTTCTTGCCTGACAATTGTTTAAAGTTGCCGCCCAAGCAGGCAAGCCGACCGCCGAAATTTTCCGGAAAGTCCGTTGAAGAAATTGTTCCGGCCGATCAAAACAAGCTTTTTGACATGCATGCGTTGATTGCGGAGCTCATCGACGAAGAGAGTTTTTTCGAAATAAAAAAATTATTTGCCCAAGAGATAATTACGGGGTTTGCACGCATCAACGGACAAAGTGTCGGCATTGTTGCCAACCAACCCAAATATAAAGGCGGCGTATTGTTTGTGGACTCAGCAGACAAGGCGGCACGCTTCATTTGGCTTTGTGATGCTTTCAACATTCCTTTGCTTTATTTGGCGGACGTTCCCGGTTTTATGATCGGCACCAAAGTGGAGAAAGCCGGCATCATCCGTGCGGGCGCAAAAATGATCTCCGCTGTTTCTGAAGCGAGTATACCCAAAATATGTGTGGTTGTTCGCAAGGCCTATGGCGCAGGGCTTTATGCCATGAGCGGCCCGGGCTTTTCTCCGAATTGCACGCTTGCCCTGCCCCAGGCGATGATTGCCGTCATGGGGCCCGAAGCCGCGGTGAATGCTGTCTTCTTCAATAAAATCCAAGAAAAGCCCGAAACAGAACGCGCGCCATATGTTGAAGAGCTGCGAGAAAAATATAGGCAGGACGTAAATATTTTCCGTTTGGCCTCAAAAACAATTGTGGACGAAATAGTTTCCGGCAACGCACTCCGACAAGAGCTGGTGAAGCGTTTTGAGGCCTACGTGGCAGCCTATGAGGTGCCACGCAAACGAAAGCATGGCGTGCTCCCTGTTTGAGAAAGTTCAAGGATTCTTGAACTTTCTCAATTCTGACGCAAAATGTTGCGCAGAGCGTCATTCAAAATGCGTGCGATGAGTTATTTCTCGGGTATATAAACAATGCCTTATGGATTTTGAGATACCGGAAGACTACAGAACCTTAAAAAACAGCGTACGTCAGTTTTGTGAGAAGAACGTCAAACCTTTTGCGAGGGATTGGGATGTCAACGAAGACTGTCCCAGGGCTGTTTTGGAAGAATTGGGGCACTTGGGGCTGATGGGGGTTTGTATTGCGGAAGAATACAACGGCTCCGGCCTGGGCGTGAGGGCCTTGGCCGTAGCGGTTGAAGAGATTGCTCGCTGGGATGGCTCTCTTGCGTTGACGGTGGCTGCGCACAATGGTTTGTGCAGCAACCACATTCGGTTGTTTGGCAATGCGGAGCAGAAGAAAAAATATTTGCCCAAGCTTGCTGTGGCAGAGTTTTTGGGGGCCTGGGCATTAACGGAGGCGGGGAGTGGCTCGGACTCTGCGGCGATGAAGACAACGGCCGAAAAGAAGGAGGGGGGTTGGGTGCTCAATGGCAACAAAATGTTTATTACGCAGGGGACTCAAGCAGACATATTCGTCATCCAGGCGGTGACGGATCCACAAAAAAGACAAAAAGGGATCAGCGCTTTTTTGGTAGAAAAAGACACAGAAGGGCTTTTTGCCAAGCGAATTCACGGCAAAATGGGGATGCGCTCCTCGGACACAGCGGAGCTTATTTTGGAGGATGTGAAGGTGGGAGAGGATGCACTGATAGGTGAGTTGAACCAAGGCTTCATCCAGACGATGAAGGTTTTGGACAGGGGGCGCATTGTCATTGGTGCTTTGGCTGCAGGGCTTGGCCGGTGTGCATTGGAGGAGTCCATTTTATATTCCAGCCAACGCATTGCCTTTGGGAAACCCATTTCTACATTTCAAGCCACACATTTTAAAATTGCTGACATGAAAGTCCGCTTGGATGCGGGGTGGGGGCTTGTTTGGAAGGCCGCAAGCCTTGCTGATCAAGGCAAGCCTTTTTCTCAAGAAGCGGCCATTGCGAAACTCTATACTTCTGAAGCGGCGACGAGCTCTTGCCTGGATGCCATTCAAATTTTAGGTGGCAATGGTTATACCAATGCTTTTGTCGTCGAAAGAGCACTGCGTGATGCAAAGCTGTGCGAAATTGGCGAGGGAACGAGCGAAATTTTGCGGATTGTCATTTCCAGGCACTTGTTTAAGGGCTAACGCAGAGCACAGCATGTACAACGCGGCTTGTAACGCGGCTTGTGGCGCTATTTTCAGCTAACAATTCTTGGACAAGGGTTGAAAAATTGGATTTACGAGAGCGCCTGTGGGCTTTTTAAAAATAGACTTAAATGAGTGCATTGCAAGCCTTGAGCAGCAATTGCAAGTGCGGTTTTCAAGTTTTGAGCTTGCCAAATGTGCATTGACCCACAGAAGTTATGTGCATGAAAACCAACATGAGACGCGCGAAGACAATGAGCGTTTAGAGTTTTTGGGGGATGCGGTGCTGGAGCTTGCCATCAGCCACCATCTCATGGAGATGTTGCCTCATGCCAGTGAAGGGGAGCTTTCAAAATATAGGGCGTTTATTGTGAGCGAAGAAACATTGGCCAATGTCGCCAGGCGCATAGGCCTGGGAGATTTTCTTTTGCTGGGGAAAGGAGAGGAGCAAAGCTGTGGTCGTGAAAAAAATTCTGTTTTAGCCGATGCCTTGGAGGCCATATTGGGAGCGCTCTATTTGTCTGTTGAGTGGAAGGAGGCGGTGAGCATTATCCACAAACTTTTTGCTCCAGAATGTCGGACTGCCATAGAAGGCAAAGCAGACATTGACTATAAATCCACCCTGCAAGAAAAGGCTTTTCTTTGGTTTCGCGAAACACCTTATTATCAGCTGATTTCAGAAGAGGGGCCCGCGCATGCCAAAATTTTTGGGGTTGAAGTTTTTTTAAGCAAACGTTCTCTTGCCTCTGCTCAAGGGCGCAACAAAAAAGAAGCGGAGCAAAAAGCCGCCAAAGCGGCCTTGGAAATATTGACGAAAGTGGAGCCCTAAGCCAGCTGAAGAAACAGCCACTCCAGATATTTTGGATCGGCATATACAATGGGGTGCGCAATAACCTCAGGTGTCGCATAAGGGTGCAAGCCGCAAACACGCTTTCGGAGTGCTTCAAAATGGAGTGTGTCGGTTTTGGCAATCAGCATGGACTCTTCTGCTTGCTCAATTTTGTTTTCCCAGCGATAGACAGAGTGCATATGGGCAAGCACCTGCACGCATGCGGCCAATTTTTCTTCTATAAGCACATGGGCCAAACGCAGGGCTGACATAGAATCCGGACAGCTGCAAAACACACTCAAAGGCAGATTTTCTGTTTTTGTTGAAGAATTCATGAGAGAGATGTTTGAAGGTTATTGCTGCAATTCAACCTGAAGAAGAATTGCTTTCAAACACATATGAAGGAGCATGTCATGTTGGCAATGAGGAAGAATATTCAGAAGCTTTGTTGTTTTTTTGTTCGTTGTTTTTTTGTGGGGCTCATGGCGACGTCTTTTGTTGCAGGGGCAAACCCTTTGGCAGATTCAAAAAAGAAAACGGCTATTGGAAGTGCACAAAGCTCAGGCGGTGAAGCCAAGCTGAGTTGGACTCAAAAAGCCACCAAAGGTGAAGAGCTTTATGTGCACATGAAAACCAGCATGGGCAACATTGTACTCAGGCTTTTTTCGAAGGATGCGCCCAAGACGGTGGAGAATTTTGTAGGCCTGGCCAGTGGTGAGAAGGAATGGACAAACCCGGCGACAGGGAAAGATGAAAACAAGCCGCTTTATACGGGGACTGTTTTCCATCGCGTCATTCCCGGGTTTATGATCCAAGGAGGAGATCCTCTGGGCCAAGGAACAGGTGGCCCCGGCTATCGCTTTGAGGATGAGTTTCAAAGCGGGAGAAAGTTTGACAAGCCTGGGCTTTTGGCCATGGCCAATGCGGGCCCCAATACGAATGGCTCGCAATTTTTTATTACGGTTGTGCCGACACCGCACCTCAACAACCGCCACACCATTTTTGGGGAAGTGGTGAAGGGAATGGATGTGGTGCAAAAAATTGTCAACGCACCCCGCAACAAAATGGATCGCCCCAACGAAGAAATTCGCATTATTGAAATAAAGCTGTCACAAACCCCCAATCCACCTGCGAAGTGAGAAAGAAAAAACCATGGGAATGATCGATGCTGTTTATGAGAATGAATACCTCTATGCGCTGATGAAAACCTCCGAGGGAAATGTTGCTTTGCGTTTGTTTTGCAAGGATGCACCCAAGACGGTAGAAAATTTTGTAGGCCTTGCCACCGGTGAGAAGAAATGGAAAAACCCAGCGACGGGACAAGAAGAAAGCAAAGCCCTTTATCCAGGGACCCTTTTCCATCGCGTTATTTCAAACTTTATGATCCAAGGAGGAGATCCTCTGGGACGAGGAACAGGTGGCCCCGGCTATTGCTTTGAGGATGAGTTTCAAAGCGGGAGAAAGTTTGACAAGCCCGGGCTTTTGGCCATGGCCAATGCAGGCCCTCATACGAATGGCTCACAATTTTTTATTACGGTTGTGCCGACGCCACACCTCAACAACCGCCACACCATTTTTGGGGAAGTTATTCGTGGTTATGAAGTTGTAGATAAAATTGCGAATGTGTTGCCCAAGGACCATAACGATCGACCAAAAACGGATGTCTACATTGACTCCATTGTGCTATCCGTTCAAGAACCTCAGTTTTAAATGTGGAGTAGCTTGTGACGATGAGAAGTGGATTTGCTGCATTGATTGGGCAGCCAAATGTTGGCAAGAGCACACTTCTCAACAGGCTTATAGGCGAGAAAATTTCGATTGTTTCGCGTCGTGCACAAACGACGCGAAACCGCATTCTCGGCGTGTTGACGCGCGATGAAGCCCAAGTGGCTTTTTGGGATACGCCGGGCATCCACCAACCCAGCGATGCGTTGACGCGCTATATGCTGAAAACGGCTTTTCGCTGCCTTGAAGAATGCGACGTGGTTGTGTGGATTGTGGATGCCACCAACCCTTCTTTGGCAAAAACCAAACAGGCGCTGGCCCGAATGCGCGTTATTTCAAAGCCGGCATTGTTGTTGATGAACAAGATAGACTTGATAGAAAAACCTTCGCTTTTGCCGTTGATCCAAGAGTGCTCCAAGTTGCATGCCTTTGCAGGAATAATTCCTGTGTCCGCACTCACCGGAGATGGGATAGAGGATTTTTGGGGGACTTTGGTTCCACTATGCCCAGAAGGTGAAGCCATGTTTTCCGCGGATACTTTTGCGGACCAAAGCGAGTTGCAGTTGGCCGAAGAGTTTATAAGAGAGCAGGCTTTGCGTTTGTGCCGTCAAGAAATACCTTATTCAACAGCTGTGCGGGTTGAGCATTTTGACGAAAGCAACCGTTTCGTTTCAAATGCACAAGGGGAAGGTTTGCAGGGGCTGGTCCGCATTGAGGCAAGCATTTATGTAGAGCGTGAAGGCCAAAAAGCCATTGTCATTGGCAAGCAGGGGCAGATGCTCAAAAAAATTGGAACAGCCGCTCGTCTGGCAATGGAGCGCATGTTGAATGCGCGCGTATATTTGGGGCTCCGTGTGAAGGTAGATCCACGGTGGAGTGACAGCGCCGAGGGCCTAAAGAGGATGGGCTATGCCTCCGGGGACTAACCATGCTGAGGACTAACCATGTTGGGGACTAGGCATGCCATGGTGGCCATTGTGGGTCGTCCGAATGTGGGCAAGTCTACTTTATTCAACCGCTTGTTAGGCCACCACCAAGCCTTGGTCCAAAATTTTTCGGGGGTGACAAGAGATCGCCACTATGCGGATTGCGAGTGGGAAACCCGGCGCATGACGTTGATAGACACAGGCGGCTTTATAGCTTCAGGCACAGAAGACGCGCTCTCCAGGCAGGTGTTTTTGCAGGCACAGGTGGCCATAGAAGAGTGTGAGCTTATTCTGTTTGTCGTCGACGGGAAGCAGGGGCTTAGCGTGGATGACATGGAATTGGCCAAAGTGTTGCGCAAACAACCCAAACCTCTGTTGTTGGTGGTGAACAAAGCCGATACTCCTTCCTCGGCGGATTGGCTTGCCAGTGAGTTTTTCCAACTGGGTTTGAAAGAGCCCCACCCCGTTTCAGCAGAACATAACCTGGGAATAGAAGCGCTGCGCCTGGCCATTTTGCAACAGTTGCCCCCCCCCCAATTTCCTCCGGCCTCTGAAGTTTTAAGCGCCATCCGCATTGCACTCTTGGGAAGGCCCAATGTCGGCAAAAGCACCTTGGCCAACGCTTTGCTGAAAACAGAACGCTTTTTAACAAGCCCCCTCCCCGGAACGACGCGTGATGCTTTGGATGAGAGCTTTGAATATAAGGGCCAACGCTATATATTGACGGACACAGCCGGTATACGCCGAAAATCAACCATTGTGGAGCAGCTGGAGCAGCAAACCATTTTGCGCAGCCTAAAAGCCATGGAGGCTTGCGACATATGCTGCATTGTTATGGATGTGCAGGAGCTTGCCGTAGAGCAGGACATGAAATTGGCAGAGCTTGCAGAGCAACGTGGAAAGGCCATGGTTTTTGTGGTGAACAAATGGGACTTGCATGCCCAAGCCTCTGATGAAGAGATTTTTCGCAAAAGACTCAAAGCCTCCATGCCTTGGCTGAGTTGGGTCCCCATTGTTTTTTTAAGCGCCAAAAAAGGGAAAAAAATAGAAAAGCTTTTAGAGCTTGCTCAACACGTCGGCCTGCAAAGCAAACAGCGTTTCCCCACGCCTGCACTCAACCGTTGGCTGGAGGCTGCCATGGCAGCGCATTCCACCCCTCTGGTTGGGGGAAAGGCCTTTCGCGCTTATTATTGCTCCCAAGTGGGGGTTTCACCGCTCTCTTTCCAATTTGTCTGCAACTTTCCGGAAAAGCTCCTTGACTCCTACCGCCGCTACCTCTCCAACAGCCTCAGGGAGAGGCTGGGGTTGCAAGTGCCTTTTAAAATGTGGTTTAGAGAGCGCTCCGGTCGGCGCCGGCGTTTGGAGCAAGTGGCACGCATGAAAGCCTTGAAGCGCCGATAAGCGCCGAACAAAGACGAATTGCAACACAGCATGAGCTTCAGCAAAATGGGCCTTAAGCCCTATGCGGGCAAAAGGAAGGCCTTGCCGAAGAAGCATGTTGACAGAGGGCGGCTTAGCGCACAGATTGCCGCTCGATGTCTACTTATAAAAAGAAGCAGAAAGAACTTCGCTCACCGGATGCTTTCCAAAAAGCGGGACAAGAAGCCATTCCCTGGTTGGTCCACAACCAAGTCCGCTTGTTTATAGGCGCCCTCCTGCTTGTTATAGGAGGAGCAGGGGTGGCCCTGTGGGTTTATTTAGGCCAACGCGCTGAGCTCCAAGAGGCAGAGGCTTTTTCCATGGCCTTGGAGCCCTTTATACCTCCCCTCGTGCCTGTCGAAGGGCAGGCCGCCAAAACGCCTGCAGAGCTCAACGCTGAGTTGCTCAACTCCCTGAAGGCCTTTGAAGCACAAAGCCAAGGCAAAACGCCTGCTGCCCGCAATGCCCATTTGCTTTTGGCCTATGTGCATTTGCAATTGGGGCAAGCTGAAGAAGCCCTGGCCGCCGCAGAGCGGTTTTTGGCCAACCTCCCCCCGGGAAACCGAAACCCTTTGCGCCTCTCCGCCCTGGAAGCCAAAGGCTATGCTTTGGAGCAAAGCAAACAATATGCATTGGCCTTTGAGGCCTTTGGAGAGCTTGAGCAAAGCCATGGACAGGAAGAGTTGAAAGGCAAAGGGGAATACCACCAGGCACGCATGTTGCTTTTGCAGGGGCAAACAACAGAGGCCTTGGCTTTGTTTGAAAAAGTATCCGCCTTGGAGGCCTCCAAAAGCGAAGTGGTTATGCTTGCCAAACAACGTGCGAAAGCACTTTTGGAATCCAAGCTGATGACGACGAAACCCTCTGCAAATGACGAAGCCAACAATGAAGCAAAAAATGAAGCAAAAAATGAAGCAGACCTTGAAACAAAGAGCGAAGCCAAAAGTGAAGCAAGCTAGGTTTAAAGGTGGGCATTGGTTATTGCTGACAGCATTGCTGGCTTGCCGCAGTATACCGCTTAGCCAATTTTCCCCTGGGGAAGCGGACGCGGCAAACTTGTTTTCTGTGGAGTGGGCCACTGAGTTGGTGGCCCCTGGTTTTTTGGAATACCAGCCCATGGAATTTGCGACGCCATGGATAGATGCTGAGAAGGGCCAGGTTTATACCTATACGCGGGATGGGGTTGTGCGGGCCATTTCTGCAGGGAGCGGGAAAATTTTGTGGGCTTCCAAACCCATGGGGAAGGCTTTTGCCGGAATAAGCGGGGAGGGTGAGTTGATATTTGTCCCCGGAGGGGACGGTATATTGAGGGCACTGCATAGGGAAAATGGCCAAGAGAAATGGGCCGTAGATATGGGAGAAGAATGGTTAACGCAGCCTGTGCTGGCCGATGGCAAGTTGTTGGTGGTTTCTCAATCCAACGCTTTGTTTGCATTGGAAGCGGAGACAGGACAAAAACTGTGGCAACACCGCAAAAAACAACCTTCGGGCTTTTCCGTGCGCGGTGCTTTTTTGCCCGCGGTTTTGGGCTCCACCGTCTACCAGGGCTTTGCGGATGGCAGCCTGGTGGCACTCCGTTTGGCGGATGGAGAGGTGCTTTGGGAGAAAAACACAAGCCCTACGGGAGGGACCCGGTTTTTGGATCTGGACTCAGGGGCTGCATTTAGCGCGGATGGCACGCATATGTATGTTGCCAGCTATAAAGACGGTTTATTTGCCATCCGCACGCAAACGGGCGACTTTGTGTGGAACCAACGTTTGAATGCGGCCACCTATGTGGCTTTGCGTGGCAACTTGCTGTTGACGGCAGGGGGCTTTGGCATTTCCGCTCATTCTGCTGAGGATGGGGTACGCATTTGGAATACGCCGGTGTTGACGCCGCGGCCTTTCACCGCCACACGCCGCAGCGCCGCCGGAGACAAGGCCAACTCCGGAAGGCTCCCCGCCATTTATGCGCGCTGGTTGATGGTGCCCACCTCAGGCGATCTGGGTTTTTTTGACATTGTTTCGGGCAAACCCATGGGCTATTGGAACCCAGGCCAAGGCATCTCTGCCACCCCGGCTGTTTGGGGAAATTATGTCTATGTTTTATCCAACTTGGGCCACCTTTATGCGCTGAAAATGGTGCCCTGGTCCTCCTAAGAAGGCCCCTTTATAAGCCCCCAAACGCTGCGCCCTGCAGAAAAACGCAAAATTGGCGTTTCCCCGCTTGCCCCCTCCCCAAGTGAAAACCCCATGGGCAGCTTATTATTTAAGCCAGTTTTTATGTTTTTTGGAGTTTAGTAGTTATAAAGTTATTCGGGTCTGAAAGATCTAACGCCTTCGCTTCGTTTTTTTACTCAAATCCCCCATTGGCCACGCCTATGCTCAATTCAGCGAAAGGAAACAACGAATCTGCCGGGCTTAAAGTTTGGCGCCACGCAAAGCTCTCTATTGCATTGTTTTTATTATCTCTTTGGGGGATAGTTCTGGTGTGGGGGATCAACATGTATCGCAACCATGTGGAAAATACCTCCCAGATGCTCAAGCAGATGAATTCCGCAATAGAGGACCAAACACGCAGCCAATTTCGTCTCGTCCAAACTTTTTTGATGGCGATTGACGGATGGCTGATGCAAAACCCAGAATCCACAGTTATCAACGAAGCATTTTTCAACAGCTTTGCTTATTCAGGAAAATTTCGAAAGGAAACCGGCTTATTTGTAGATTTTTATGCCATTGATTCTCAAGGCAATATTTATAATTTGGCTTCTGACTATCCAAAACCCAACAAGAAAGAAGCATTAAGCCATACAAAAACATTGAGCCATAAAATAGCATTAGGCAATGTTCGCGACAGGGAATATTTCAAAGCTCTTTCCGGAAACCATGGCTCAAACATTTATATTTCGGCGCCTCTCAAAGGTCGGGTTTCGGAGGATTGGGTTATTCCCGTTGTTTTGCCACTCTCCATGCCGCGACATGGCGTGGAGATGTTGTTGGTGGCCATTAAACTGGACATATTAAATGGCCTCTATGAGCAACAACGCATCAAACCCAGCGGTAGCGTTGTTTTGTTTAAAGATGACGGCACCTTGCTGACACGCTCACCTTCTAAAGAAGGTGTTTTAGGCAAAAGCTATCCTCAAGACATTGAATATTTCTCTCAACATGAAAAACATTCCACCATTTGGATGTTTGATTCCACATTTGACGGCAGAACGAAGCTCATCAGCTATGCCCCCCTGGAAGAGTTTCCCGTGAGTGTGGTGGTTTCCGTCGATTATCATGACATATTGAAAAGCTTTTGGAAGAATTTTGCTGTGCTTTTGGGTTTGGCTGTTGTTGCGAGTGTGGCTATTTTATTAGCAGGAAAACAGCAAATGCGTTTATTGGCTGAACAAGCCACGTTGAATATTGAAGTGTCGCGTATGGCAACGATCGACCCTTTGACTGGGGTTTTAAATAGACGACGTTTTATAGAGTTGATGGATCATGAATTTGCGCGTTCACGTCGTTATAACAATCCATTGTCACTGTTGATGTTTGACTTAGATCATTTCAAAACCATCAATGACACCTATGGCCACCAGACGGGGGATGAAATTTTGATTGTCTTTGCCAATGTTGTCATAAAAAATTTGAGAAATGTTGATTTTTTTGCACGTTTTGGCGGAGAAGAATTTGTGGTTTTGTTGCCACAAACCCCCATTGAGGCGGCAAAACATTTGGCCGAGCGGATTTGCAAAATAATTAACCAGCTGCGTGTTCCCATCCGAGGGAAAGAGCTTTCTTTTTCAACCAGCATTGGCATTGCTGCCCTTCAAGCTGCCGATCTAAAACCTGAAGAAATTCTTCACCGTGCAGATAGATCACTGTATGATGCCAAAAACAACGGCCGCAACCAGGTGGGCACCATAGAATTAGAACAGCAATAAATATTGAGAACCCAAAGCTCTGGTGATAGGGGGGGCCTTCAGTTGATCAGGAGAAATGGCATTGAAACTTGGAGAACTGGCGGGGAGATGTGTCGCCGTTTGAGGACTGGGCACTAAAACACAATGAATATTGTTAGGTTAAGGGCAGGAGCCCTCAGCATTTCGGATGTGGAGCGCTTGTTGGATCCGGGGTGTCAGCTTGTACTCGACGCCTCATCCATGAAAAAGGTGGAGGAGTGCTATCATTTCCTTCAACGCTTTGCGCGAGACAAAGTTATTTATGGGCTCAACACCGGTTTTGGGCCCATGGCACAATATAGGGTGAAGGAGAATGAAATACAACAATTGCAATATAACCTTATACGCAGCCATGCGGCCGGAACGGGCAAAATATTGCCGCCCATTTATGTCAAAGCCACCCTGATTGCTCGAATGGCCTCCTTGCTGCGAGCACATTCGGGTGTGCACCCTTCAGCCATTGAGTTGCTGGCTGAGCTGTTTAACCGCGACATTTGTCCCGTCATTTTTGAGCACGGTGGTGTAGGTGCCAGTGGGGATTTGGTGCAGCTGGCGCACCTTGCCTTGTGTCTGATCGGCGAAGGCGAAGCCATATACCGTGGGAAAACCATGCCTGTCAGTGTGGTTTTCGAGCAAGAGGGGTTGCGGCCTATTTCCATATACATGAGGGAAGGGTTGGCGCTTGTCAATGGCACCTCAACCATGACGGGCATTGGAATGGTCAACCTGCTTAGAGGGCAGCGGCTGTTGAGGTGGGCCATCCGAGCATCAGCCGCGGTTTGTGAAATTGTAGGCTCCTTTGACGATCATTTTTCTGAGGAGTTAAACCGCCTCAAACCTCACAAAGGGCAGCTGCACGTTGCGACACAAATGCAGCGACAAACCCAAGGAAGCCGAAGAATAAGGAGGCGGTGTGAGCATTTCTATAATGGAAATTGCCAGAATGTTTTCAGTGACAAGGTGCAGGATTATTATTCCATACGCTGTGTGCCGCAGATATTAGGTCCGGTATATGATACCTTGCAAAATGCGGCAGAAGTGCTCAGCACGGAGCTCAACGCCGTAGGCGACAACCCCGTGGTGGATCCGCAAAGCGAGAACATATACCACGGCGGAAATTTTCACGGCGACTATGTGGCCTTTGAAATGGACAAGCTGAAAATAGCTGTGACGAAGCTTGCCATGCTGGCCGAGCGGCAACTCAATTATTTGATGCACGATCGCATCAACAACCTCCTGCCCGCCTTTGTCAACTTGGGCAAACCCGGCCTCAACTATGGAATGCAGGCGGTGCAGTTTACGGCAACATCCACCACCGCCGAATGCCAAACCTTGGCCAACCCCATGTATATACACAGCATTCCCAACAACAACGACAACCAGGACATTGTCAGCATGGGAACCAACGCCGCCAATATTGCCCGCACCGTTATTGAAAATGCCTTCCAAGTTCTAGCCATTGAGCTGATGGCCATTGTGCAGGCCATCGACTTTCTGAAAATACATGAGCAATTGTCAGAAAACTCACAGGAAACCTATAGGCAAATCCGCACATTATCGCCTCTATTTGTGGAAGACACCCCTAAGCAT
The DNA here is from genome assembly GCA_009782175.1 of Cystobacterineae bacterium. Taxonomy (GTDB): domain Bacteria; phylum Myxococcota; class Myxococcia; order Myxococcales; family Myxococcaceae; genus WRKR01. The sequence continues at coordinate 180,076 of WRKR01000001.1, read as the reverse complement.
TTAGATATACAAAAAATAACATCCTTTCTGCAGGAAAATGGATGAAGCAAAACAGCTGAACTTTTGACTTTAAAACGGCTCCCCCTCCTTTTTAAAAAGCTTTCCACTTCACTTCTTTGTCAGAAAACTCACAGCATGCAAGTTTATGGATGGCTAACAAGGCCAAATAGATCAGAAAATACAGGTGTTATTTCCGGTTTTAGCATGAGATGATGTTAATAAAGCCAGATGTTCTGATTTATTCCAAGCAAAACTGTCGCCTAATATTTCGGCTGTTTGCGACCTTGGCGGCGGGGTATAAGGGCTTGCGTAGAAAGATCGCCGCCGCCAATGTGGTGGAGTGAGGCGTGGGAGCCGCAGGCGACCTAGCCGAACGGAACCCGAGGCGCTTTTGCGCCGTAGCATAAACAGGCCTGTTATATGACGTTTTTTTGCCCTCATTTCAAAACGCCCACGCCATGGACGGCGTGGACGCATAGTACATGGTTTTTGCCAACTTCCCTATGAGCTTCGCTATGTGTGTAGCAGCAGATCAATTCAACATAGAATATAGAATATAGCCCAACCCAGAAAACATGGCGCTTTTTTTCAAGGTGCGTCTAAAGGCGAAGAGAAGCTCAAGAAAACTCAAGAGGGCAATAATGTCCGTTGTTGGCTTTTCCAAAATCCCCTCCGAAACACCCAGGCGTTTTTATGCCCATTCCACTGGCCGCGAAGACTGCGCCGACTGGCAACTCCTGGCCGCGCATTTGGGCAATGTTGCCCAAATGGCTGCTGAGTTTGCCGGCATTTTTAGCGCCGAGGGACTGGCTTTTATTGCAGGCCTGTTGCATGACTTTGGAAAATATACGCAGGAAGTCCAGCGCCGCATTGCCGGCGAAAACATTCGCGCCGAGCATGCGGTGCAAGGCGCGCAAACAGCCATCCAACACTATGGAGAGAAACGGGGCACGCTTTTGGCCTATGTCATCGCCGGGCACCATGCCGGGCTTGCCAATGGGCGCGAGGGCCAAACACGCGCCTCGCTGAAAGAGCGCTTGGCGCGCAGAGGCATTCCAGAGCTGCTGAGCGCGTGGCAAACAGAAACCTCCTTGCCCAGGCAATGCCCATTGCCTCAGGGCTTCAAGCCGCATGCCGAATTGGCCATGTTCCAGTTGTCCTTTCTCACCCGCATGCTTTATTCCTGTGTCGTTGATGCTGACTTTCTCGACACCGAGGCGTTTTATGACAGCATAGAAGGCCGCCCTTCACTGCGCGAGAGCGGCCCGCCGTTGACGGCATTGCAGGCCAAACTCAACACCAGGCTGGCTGCATTTAAAGCCGACTCTGAAGTCAACCAACTGCGCAACCATATTCTCCAGCACGTGTGCAAACAGGCCGCACTTCCCCAAGGAATGTTCTCTCTCACCGTGCCCACCGGCGGCGGGAAAACATTGGCTTCGCTGGCATTCGCCTTGGAGCATGCGCTGAAATATCAACTTCGGCGCATTGTCTATGTTATCCCCTTCACCTCCATTATTGAGCAGAATGCCGCCGAGTTTCGCAAGGCCTTTGGTGAATTGGGCGAAGCGGCGGTGTTGGAGCACCACAGCGCCTTTGACAATGACACCATAAAGGAAAAACACAGTCGCGACAAATTGCGCCGTGCAGCGGAAAACTGGGACAAACCCGTCGTCGTCACTACTGCTGTGCAATTTTTTGAAAGCCTCTTCGCCGACCGCTCCTCCCGTTGCCGAAAATTGCACAACATTGCCGGCAGCGTCATTATTCTCGACGAAGCCCAAACACTGCCGCTCAAATTGCTGCGCCCCTGTGTGGCAGCCATTGACGAGTTGGCGCGCAATTACCGTTGCAGCGTTGTGTTGTGCACGGCAACACAGCCGGCACTCAACGCCAATGAAGGCTTTAGCAACGGACTGACGAATGTCCGTGAGTTGGCGCCTGAGCCCAAGCGTTTATACCAACAACTGGAGCGTGTGCGCGCATGCCACGTTGGCGAGCAAGACGACGACGCGCTGGCAAAACGCCTCAAGGAAAGTCCACAGGTGCTGTGCATTGTCAACAACCGCCGACATGCGCGCGTGTTGTTTGAAGCCATTCGCGCGGAGCCCGGTGCGTGCCACCTCTCCACCTTCATGTGCGCCCGCCACCGAAGCCAAGTCCTCAAATCCATCCGCGAGAAGCTTCGTCCTGAAAACAACCTCCCGTGCCGACTCATTTCAACCTCACTCATTGAGGCCGGTGTGGACGTTGACTTCCCCTATGTGCTGCGTGCCGAAGCCGGGTTGGATTCTATTGCCCAAGCGGCAGGCCGTTGCAACCGCGAAGGCCTTCGCGCCCGCGACAACAGCCTCGTGCACATTTTCCGCGCCGACGCATGGCCACCTCCTCCGGAATTAAAACAATTTGCCCAGGCCATGCGTCTGACGCTGAGGCACCACGCCGACAACCCGCTTTCATTGGATGCCATCCACGCCTATTTCCGAGAGTTATATTGGCAAAAAGGCGCGGAGGCGCTCGACTCGCACAACATTCTCGGCTTGCTCAAAAATGGCGGCATTGACGGCATGCCGTTTGAAACCGTGGCCAGGCAATTTCGGATAATTGACAACCTGCAACGCCCCATTGTTGTGCCATTTAAGGCGGACGAAGAAGGAGAAAGTCCCGTCAAAGCCTTGCTGCAGAAGTTGCGTTTTGTGGAAAACCCCGGCGCCATCGCCCGCGCCCTCCAACCCTATGTGGTGCAAGTGCCCGAATCCATATTCCGTGGCTTGCACCATGCAGGTGCGGTGCAAGCGGAGGAGGAGAAGCGTTTCGGCGAGCAATTCATGGTGCTGGCAAATGAGTGCCTCTATGACGCACACATGGGCTTGCGCTGGGAGAATCCGACGTTTGTGGAGGCAGAGAAGACGACGTGGTGATGGCAACTGAAATAAAAAAAACATCTGCTGCACTCACATTAAAAACGTTGTGTCGTCCGTGGAGCCTATGTAGATTCCTGATGTTCGGATTTAAGAATTTACAGTGTTGTCTTGGGTGAGTTGTCTTCATGGTATGTTTGAATTGAAACAGCATTCACAAAAAGCATAAGTCGCGCCCCGCGGGCGCATGGGGGTTTTGTGGCATACGGCATTCGTTTATACCTCTCCGGCGAGCGTGCCTGCTTCACCCGCCCGGAAATGAAAGTAGAGCGCGTTTCCTATGACGTTATTACTCCATCTGCCGCGCGCGGCATTCTGGAAGCCATTCACTGGAAGCCGGCCATTCGCTGGGTGGTGGACTGCATTCACGTTTTAAAACCCATACGCTTCGAATCCATCCGCCGCAATGAGGTGGGTGCAAAGCTTTCTTCCAGCAATGTCAGTGGTGCAATGAGTGCTGGAAAAATCAGCGACAAGTTGTTTGTTCTGGTGGATGAGAACCGCCAGCAGCGAGCGGCAACCATATTGCGCGATGTGGCCTATGTAATAGAAGCACATTTCGAGTTGACTGAGCGCGCCGGCGCAGAGGACAACGAAGGCAAACACCTGGACATTTTCAATCGCCGTGCGCGCAAAGGAAAGTGCTTTCACATGCCCTGCCTCGGCGTGCGCGAGTTTCCGGCGATATTTAAGCTCATTGAACCGAATGCAACATTGCCGCCAAGCACCTTGCCCGAAAACGAACGCACCAGGGACTTGGGCTGGATGCTTCACGACATTGATTTCAAGCATGAGATGACGCCGATGTTCTTCCGCGCCCACATGAAAGACGGCGTCATTGCGGTGCCGCCACTGTCCAGTGAGGAGATAAAGGGATGATCCTTTCCGCGCTCAATGATTATTATCATCGACTGGCGGCGCAGGACAAAGTGCCCGCTTTCGGCTATAGCGACGAGAAAATCAGCTATGCTCTGCTGATTTCACCGAATGGCGAAGTGAAAGACGTGCTGGACGTGCGCGACACTTCGGGAAAAAAGCCGTTGCCGGCACCGCACACCGTGCCGCAGCCCACCAAGCGCACAGTGGGAATTAAGTCGAATTTTCTGTGGGACAAAAGCAGCTATGTGTTGGGCGTCAGCGCCAAAACCAGCGAGCGCACAGCACAAGAGCACGAGGCATTCAAAAACGCACACCGCACTTGGCTTGCTGACAGCGATGATCTGGGTTTGAAAGCGCTGCTGAAATTTTTCGACAACTGGTTGCCGGAACACTTTTTCTCGCTGTCGTGTTTCAAAGAAGAAATGTTGGATGCCAATTTCATTTTCCGTGTGGATGACGGCTCACGACAATATTTGCATGAGCGGCCTGCAGCGAAAATGCTGCGGACAAAACTTTTGGACGAAGGCGAAACAAAAAAAAGTCTGTGTTTGGTGACAGGCGAATGCTTGACGCCAGCACGGTTGCACCCGGCAATTAAGGGCGTCAATGGCGCGCAGAGTTCCGGCGCCTCCATTGTCTCATTCAACCTCGACGCTTTTGCCTCCTATGGGAAGGAACAAGGCGACAATGCACCCGTGTCAGAAGCTGCCGCCTTTGCTTATACCACGGTGCTTAACCATTTGTTGCGCCGCGGTGAACACAACCGCCAGCGACTGCAAATGGGTGATGCCAGCGTGGTATTTTGGGCCATTGCCGAAGACACCAAAAAAGCAGAACAAGCGGAGGAATTGTTTGCCTTGTTGATGGATCCACCGCCGGATGATCTCTCAGAAACAGAAAAGCTGCACAGCATTCTGGACGGTGTTTCCAAAGGCCGGGCGCTGCATGAAATGAACCCTGCTCTCGACGGCGCCACGCGTTTTTATGTGCTGGGTTTGGCGCCCAATGCCGCTAGGCTTTCCATCCGCTTTTGGCAGGCCGACACACTGGCGGTGTTTGTGCAACGCATTGCCGAGCACTATCGCGACTTGCTGCTTGAGCCGCTGCCATGGAAAAGTGAGCCGGCATTGTGGCGACTCCTATATGCCACCGCACCATCGCGCGACGGCAAAGCCAAGGCAGAAGATATTTCACCGCTGCTGGCCGGTGAAGTTATGCGCGCTATTCTAAGCGGCAGTCGATATCCGCTAAGCCTGCTGAGCAATGTCATCATGCGTTTTGGAGCGGATGGCGACATTTCTGGCCTGCGCGTTGCGTTATGCAAAGCCGTGTTGGCACGTAATGCACGTTTGAATCATCAACCCGACAAGGAGATACCCGTGAGTTTTGATTCCTCTCATTCTAATTCGGCCTACCGGTTGGGTCGCCTGTTCGCTGTGCTGGAAGGCGCACAGCGGGCTGCGTTGGGCGACCAGGTGAATGCCACCATACGAGATAGATATTATGGTGCTGCCTCCGCCACACCCGCATCCATATTTCCGGTGCTTTTGCGCAATGCGCAAAACCATCTGTCCAAAGTTCGAAAAGAAAAGCCAGGGCTGGCCTATGTGTTGGACGCTGACATAGGCGAAATTCTAAAAGAGATGGGCAATTCCTTTCCGAAAAACCTGTCAATGGAAAGCCAGGGACGCTTCGCCATTGGCTTCTACCATCAGCTGCAGGCCCGCTTTTCCAAAAAAGACAAAGAGAAACCCACCGCCGACACCGCCACCGAAAACGCCTCAGGAGAATCACCATGACTGCACTCGCTCACCGCTATGAATTTGTCTATTTGTTCGACGTCACCAACGGCAACCCCAACGGCGACCCGGATGCTGGCAACCTGCCACGCCTCGACCCGGAAACCAACCGAGGACTGGTGACGGATGTTTGCCTCAAGCGCAAAATTCGCAACTTCGTCATGCTTGCGAAAGACAATGCCGCCGGTCACGCCATTTATATGCAGGAGAAAGCCATTCTCAACAACCAACATAAACTGGCCTGGGAGGCACTGGGAATTCCACCGGACGCCAAAGACAAATATAAAAAACTGCCAAAGGACGAAGCGAAGTCGCGTGAACTCACCTTCTGGATGTGCACAAATTTTTTTGACGTGCGCGCCTTCGGTGCGGTGATGACTACGGGCGTCAACGCCGGACAGGTGCGTGGCCCTGTGCAGTTGGCCTTCGCAAGCTCAGTGGACCCAGTTATTCCACTTGAAATTTCCATCACCCGCATGGCAGTGACAACCGAGCGCGAGGCGGAAGAGCAAAGCGGCGACAACCGCACCATGGGCCGAAAGCACATTATCCCCTATGGACTCTATCGCGTGCATGGTTTCATCTCCGCCAAGCTCGCCGAGCGCACCGGTTTTTCCGATGACGATCTGCAATTGCTGTGGAAAGCACTTGCAAACATGTTTGAGCATGATCGCTCGGCAGCACGCGGCGAAATGGCAGCGCGCGGTTTATATGCATTCAAGCACGCCGACGCGCTCGGAAATGCACCGGCGCATGAGCTGTTTAACAAAATAAAAGTGGAGCGTGTGCGTGGTGAAGACGGCACACCGGCACATGGTTTTGGAGACTATAAAGTGACGATAGACTCCAACATGCCGGAGGGAGTGGAGTTGCAAAAACCATTCGGATAAAAACACAGACGACATATGAACAGGACATGGGTTGTACGAGGTTTTTGGAAGTCCTGGCAGGAACTGAAATATGAGTGAAGCCCCCGTTCCCCTCTCCGCCCTCCAGCACTACCTCTATTGTCCGCGCCAATGCGCGCTGATTCACATTGAACGCATTTGGAGCGAAAACCGTTTCACTGCTGAGGGTCGGTTGCTGCATGACAAGGCCAACCAACCGGCAGTGGAAAAACGCAAGGGTGTGCGAGTTGTCACCGCAATGCCACTGGAGAGCGAGGCGCTGGGCATTTCGGGTGTGGCCGATGTCGTCGAGTTTCATGCCACCGCACACGGTGAGCAACCATATCCGGTTGAATATAAGCGCGGCAAACCGAAAGCACACCGCGCCGACGAAGTGCAGCTTTGCGCGCAGGCATTGTGCCTGGAAGGAATGTTGGGGAAACCTTGCCCTGAAGGCGCACTCTATTATGGCAAAACGCGGCGGCGGCAAGTCGTTGCCTTCGACGAAGTGCTGCGCGTTTTGACTTGCCAAGTTATCGCCGACACGCGTGCATTGGTTGAAGGCAGAAAAACGCCACTGGCTACATATGAAGCCAAACGCTGCGACGCATGCTCTCTCATCGACGACTGCCAACCCAAACTTTTGGCACATGGGCGCAACGTGAATGCGTGGCTGCAAAAAATGCTGAACAACGAAGCGACGGAAAGCAAGTGACGGCGCTTGTCAACACTTCGAGGGGAAATGACATGTCTGAAACCACAAAACCTAAATTGCGAGCCATTGAGAGTTTCCTTAAAAAACGTCGCGAAGAGGCAGAACAAAATAAAAAAACTTATGTCATTGAGGTTGTGACTCCCATGTTTGGCGGTGGGGTGGAAACGGGTGAGGTTGACGAAACAATGCCGGTGCGGGCAACGGAAATACGTGGGCATTTGCGGTATTGGTGGCGATTGCTTTATGGGGCAGACTACCCGGACATTAAAAAATTGTTTGACGCAGAAAGCCGGTTATGGGGCAATACAAAAACTCCAAGCAAAGTGGACACCAACGTCATTCAAAATCCTCCTGACAAGAAAGGAAACAAAAACTACTGGAGAGAAAATGCTGGCAGTGGTTATGGATTTGAAAAATTTGGCCCAGAGCTGTATGCTCTTTTCCCCGCCACACAAGGTGAAACGCCTTGTCTCCAGTTGCTGCGGGAGGGTTACAAGTTTAAATTGGAACTTATCTTTTCTTCCTTATTGACGGATAGAGAAAAGCTGGAGATTGAAAATGCAGTGTTGACGTGGATTCGCTTTGGCGGAGTCGGCGCCAGGACACGTCGTGGCTGTGGCGCATTGCATTTGATCGCTACCGAGCCTTCGTCTGAAAATAATATAGACAACACATTTCTGACAAGTATCGATATTTATTTATTCGACTCCGACGAGATGACTCCCTTAACTGCCGAGATGACTCCCTTAACTGCTTGGAATAAGGCACTTGAAATCTATCGAGACTACAGACAGAGTTTTCGTGGCAATAAGCGTAAGAAAAAATTACGAAGCGGCAATGTAATACTTGTTCCCGGTCGTTCAAAGTGGCCCGAACCTGATGCGATCCGCGCTATTACTGGTTGTGCTCTGTCCGGCCACTTAGGTCACTCCAAACCAGTTGTCAGTGATATCTTCTTAAACGCATTTCCAAGAGCCGTCTTGGGGCTGCCTATCAATTTTCATTTTTCCGATGGCCCAAGAAAAAAGGCTCCTGCCAAACATTATCTTGATCCAGCCGACGCCGAGCTTTTTCCCAACATCAGTGCTGTTAAAAAAGACAAGCCGCCCTTGGATCGCATGGCGAGTCCTATCATAACAAAACCGATTTTAATCAAGGGCAAGTGGTATCCAATGATTGCTATCCTTCCATACGAACACGCATTGACTATGAATGCACGATTAACCTTTCAGTCAAGCAGAGGAAAAAAAGAAGAGAAAACCATTGAAAAGCAGCATATCTCCGGGCAACGATTCCTTAAAAACGAATTAGTTCCTATGTCTGGCCATTCAAATGCCATTAAAGGATTAATTGCCCATCTTACCAAGAATAGTTTCGTCGAACTAGACATCATATTAAAGCAACAAGAGGTAAAAAATGCCTAACTACCTCCTCGCCATCGCCATTGGCCCCGTCCAGGACTTCATCGCCGCTGCGCGCCGCACACGGGACTTGTGGTATGGCTCAAAATTGCTATCGGATGTCAGCAAAGCTGTTGCCGAAAAATTGAATAATGAAGGCGCCACACTCATCTTCCCCCCAACAGAAACCCTCAAAGAAGATGATAAGGAGAATACCGTCAGCATTGCTAACCAAGTTGTAGCGTTTATTGAAAACACAAACACAATACAGACGCTCGTCGAGCAAGCTAAAGAAGCTGCCCGTGAACACTGGCGCAGCGAAGCGAAGAGCGCACTAAGGATAATACATGAAAAAAATGGCAGCGATCTCATCGATCCGGAAATCTGGCTACAGCAACTCGATGACATATTGGAGTTGTATGCCGCTTGGGTGCCACTGGAAAGCGATGAAAAATATGCCGACCAGCACAAGCGCTTGATAGAGCTACTTAACGCACGAAAAAATACCCGCAATTTTCTCCAAAGCCAAATTTCTGCCAGAGTACGAAAGTCGTTGCTCGACGGTGCACGAGAAAGTGTTTTGCCAGAAGACCCGCTAGACAGGGGCAAAGTAACCGCCTGTTATGCTCTTGGAATCAGAGTTACTCCCTCACATTATTGTGAGCCATTGGATATATCCGGCGTAGTGAAGCGTGTTTGTGGAAGCAAAATGCGCTATCCCTCCGCTGCTCGTGTCGCTGCAGATCCATGGATAAGAAAACTGACGGAATTAGAAACACTCAAAACTCCCAACAACCCTCTCCTTGAAAAATTATGTAATAACGCTGAAAAAATACCAAAGCATCTGATTGGCCGAATTGATAAAAAATACTCACATTATCAAAACTTCCCATTTGATGGCACGTTGCTTTATCTCGACCGTTACCCCAGTATTCTCACAGAGGGAGGCGAAGAAGCTAGCACGGAACTAAAAAATTTCCATCAAGAGCTGTCGAAGCTATTGGAAGGCATAGACGATAGCAAACTCGGTAAACCCAGCCCCTATTTAGCCGTCATCAGCGCAGACGGTGACCGCATGGGCGAAGTTTTGAAAAATGACGCCACACTGGAAAAGCATCAAGCCATTTCTCGCCAGTTAACGAAGTTTTCCCGCGAAGCTTATCGGTGTATCAAAGAGCTGCACTGCGGAGCCTGTGTTTATGCAGGTGGTGACGATGTTTTGGCGCTGGTGCCGTTGAACAAGGCGATGTTGTGTGCCCGAGCACTCTATGCGGCATTTGAAAATGCGCTATGCGACTACCCTTCCCCCCAAGGGGTGGCGACTTTGTCGGTCGGCATTGGCGTCGGACATTTCATGGAAAGCCTGTACGACTTGCGCAAACTGGCAGAAGATGCACTGGATAATGCTAAAGACAACGGGCGCAATAACTTATCTATCATTTTCCAACCACGTGGTGGCAGCCGCTGCACCTGGCACAGCTCCTGGGACACCTCGCCAGTTCAGCGCCTGCAAAGCTGGATAGATGCGTTCAATAACAAAGACTTGCCTAATACCTTGCCTTATGAGTTAGAGCGCTTGCTTTCCATTTATGAGCACTTTCAGGAACCCTTGCTGGAAGATTCTCTGCGCTTGCTCAAAGCCAAAAAAGTGGAGCACGCGGATTTGCGGAACCAGTTCAACAATTGCTCAACCAAAGAATCCATGTCCCAGTTAAACAAGGAGCTGCTTCTGGCTTCACGACTGGCAAAAGCCTTATCAGGAGCTGAATAAAATATGGCTGACAGTTTTGAACTCCAAAAACCAAAGGTTGTCCAGCCTGAAACTATCCAGGCTATTAAGCGCAATTATTTGAACATGCAGCAGGCGTTGATTGACGAGCTGTTTATGTCTATCGAAAAGCATGCGCCGACTTTAGGTTCACACCGTGAACAAGTCTGGAAAAGTTTTTTTGAACGCATTCTCCCTAAAAAATTCACAGTTGAACAGAGCGCTTTCATTATTGATTCAACAGGAAACACATCTAAAGAAACCGACTTGGTAATTTTTGACGAACAATACACGCCCTATATTTTCAGAAACCGAAACATCAAATACATTCCAATTGAAGCCGTTATGGCCGTTGTACAATGCAAAAGCAGATCATTTAATAAAAGGGAAACAAAGAGCCTGAATGCCTGGCTGGAGTCTTTTGATGATTTAAACCCATCAACCCAAGGATGGGCAGGCACAGTCACCCCAGCTCAGGTTATTGATAATAAAACACCCAGCAGAGGAAGAGTTCACCCGCTCAGAATTGTTTGTGGCCTTTTTGACACCACTCCAGAGAAGCTACGGTATTTTGTCAGCTCGCACAACTGTCACCTCCTAATCTGCGCAAGACAGCGTTCGAAGAGCTGTACGCTAAATATTTATCGCAAACACGAAAGGCTGCTGGGTTTGCTAAAAACCATTATTCCTGAATGGAATGAGGAGAAATGGAAAAACCATTCCTCCAAGTCGACAAAATGCTGGAATATTTATCAGAACAAAGGTGCCGAGCACGAATTGATGGGCTTATTAACTTTAGTTTTTGAGCTCAACCAATACCTGATGTGCATCAACAATCCGATGTTATTTCCACACCAAGCTTATGTTGACATGTTCAACAACGAAGATTGCAATCTAGAACAACGGCCCAAGCAAAGCAAAAATACCACATGGTGAAGGAGAAAATCCATGCTCGAAGCGCGACCCATCCAACTGCTTCTACGCCCGCGCGATCCACTGATTTTCCGTGATGGACGTCCCTTTGACTCCTCGCTCCTCACACGCATGACTGTACATCCGTGGCCACCCCCATCCGTCACTGCTGGAGCAATTCGAACTGCACTCTATCGGCAAAGCAGTAGCACACTGACTTCTGCCGAATTGAACCGGCTTGACATCGCCGGAGCGCTGCCGCTGGAGGTTGCTCAAAAACAATTCTACCTGCCTGCGCCGCAGGACTGCTTGTCATTTAGCCTGCCAAACGACACCACCCGCCGCCGAGTGCATGTGCTACGCCCACCCAAAACACCCAACATGAGCGAGGGCTGCAATCTACCTGAAGGCTTAATGCCACTGTTTTCACACCCCAATCTGAATGAAAAAATAAAATCCACTCCCCCTGCTTGGTGGCCATTGAACAAAATGGCGCACTGGCTGAGCAAGAGTCTGCCTGATGATAGTTATGATCCAGATTTTAGACAATGTCTTCCCGCTTTCCCTATTGAAGAACGTACCCATGTCAAACTCAACGCACAAACGCTTGCCAGCGAAAGAGGGTTGTTGTTCAGCACATGCGGAATAGATTTTCGGCAGAAAGAAACAGCCGAACCGTTTGCGCTTGCTTTTTGCCTGAATGATCCAAAAAACGAATTCAACGCACACATAGAAGCCTTGCATGAGCAATTTATCCCGCTTGGTGGAGAGCGGCGATTGGTGCAAGTTGCCACCGATAAAAATACCTCTCTCTGGCAATGCCCTCCATCCATAAAAAAAGCACTCCAGGCACGCCCAAAATTCATTCGTATGGTATTGGCTACTCCAGCCATTTTCAAAGCCGGTTGGCGCCCCGACTGGCTGGCGCCCAATAACTGCGGCTCTGTGCCTGGAACAGAGGTTCAAGTTAAGTTGATGGCTGCCGCCATTCCCCGTTACCAGTCAGTATCCGGCTGGTCACACGGCAAGAATGGCCCGCAACCTAAAGCCACTCGAAAAATGGTTCCCGCCGGCAGCGTGTATTTCTTTGAACTTGATGACCCGTCTAGAGCGACAGAATTGGAAGCGCTATGGTTGCGCCCAATTTGTGGTCGCTCGGTTCTGGAACCCGGTTGTGGCCTAGGCGCCGATGGCTTCGGCTTAGCTCTGTGGGGTATTTGGTGAAGAGCAGATAAAGGAGATTTTCATGAACAAGCAAATGCAAAATAAAATGTACTGGCTGCATTGTCTGTCACCGCTGCATGTAGGCGCAGGCGAAGGGGCAGAGTACATTGACAATCCTATTATGCGTGAAAAAGTCACTGGTTGGCCGTTTGTACCCGGGTCGAGCATCAAGGGCGTCATTGCCGCCCGTCACGGTGCCGGCGACGAGAAGAAACGTCCCGATAACCCTCTGCTAAAAGCGGCATTTGGTAGCGGTGGAGCCGATCAAGCCAACGCGGGCGCGCTGATTTTCACAGACGCGCATCTCATCTGTTTTCCGGTGCGCAGCTTGCGCGGCACTTTTGCTTGGATCACCTCGCCGCTGGTTCTGCAACGTCTGAAACGTGACTATTCAGGATTTCCGAAAGAGCTTCCACTGGATGATTTTCAGAAAGAAAAGGAGGTTATTTATGTTGCTTCTGCCGAAACCTTGGCCATGGGAGTAAACGAGAAACAAGGAGGCAACCAGACAAAAGTTTTTCTCGAAGATTTGGATTTAATTTGTCGAGATCAGGAGAAGAAAAAAATTGGTGAGCTCGCCAAACTGCTGGCGGGAATTCTTTGGGCTGGTGATAAACAATGGCATGAAATCTTCAAGAACCGCTTCGCCATTGTGCACGACGAAGTGTTCAGCTTTTTGACGAAAACAGCTACCCAAGTCGACACCCGAATACGTATCAATCCAGAGCAAAAAACAGTTGCTGACGGCGCACTGTGGACAGAAGAATATCTTCCTGCCGAAACCATTCTTGCGGGAGTGGTGTGGCAGGATAACGAGTTGTTGCAGCGCAAAAAAGCAGAATCAGAGTGCAAAAAAATAAAACCAGACGATCGAAAGAAGTATTACAAAGATGAAGTCTTGCAGCTAGGCGGCAACGCTACTATTGGTCGCGGCCAGGTTCGCTGTGTTTTTGAACCTAAAGAGAATAAATAAGGGGTTCGCCATGCAGACGCGACAACAGCAATGGGTGCAGGCGGCTTTCAAACAGGTAGAGGAGTTCGTTGCCCCCTATAGAAACCAAGGAAAACTCCCTAAGGAATTGCCTGTGGCTTTATCCAATTACCGCAGCTTTGCGCTTAGTTTTCCGGCTTTGATTCACACATGCGGGCTGGCGCAGGCTATCGCCTTTGCAAAATATAAAAGCGAACCTCTGCTAGAGCACCTGGAAGGTATTTTGCACACAGATGGGCAGCTAGCTGACCTTAGTCGAACGGTGCCTTTGCAGCACTATATGCTGTTGAGTCAACAAACACTAGATGCTGCCTGTTGGCTTAAACGCTATGCCGAGGCGCTGATTCCTGTCGAGCGGGAGCAATAGGCTATGGAAGAAAAAACAACCATCTCCGCGCAACGCGAAGCACTTGGCGAATGCAAAAAAAGCGAGCATGCCGGGCTGTGGCTTGAACGCTATCTACCCGAACTGAATAGCCCAGGAAGTAGGAAAGAGCTGCTGCCGGTAGCTATTAACGCCATCTCGCGTAGTCTCAACTTCTATAACGCCGCCTTTCAACGCCGTCAAAAACTGTATGATGATAAATATCGAAAAACAGTGAAAACCGATGACAATCGTCTCATTATCGGCTTAGGCAACGCCAGCGTATTAGAAACCGGCTTAACATTACACCACACCTACGGCACGCCGATCATCCCTGGCAGTGCACTTAAAGGGCTGTGTGCTCATCATGCGAGAGAGCGATTTTTTAAATGGTGTTCTAATAATCAGCGATGGCTTGAGTCTGAAGAAGAGTCCGAGTACTTAAATGATGCCCAATATCTTTTCATTTTCGGCAACGAAAAAAGTGGCGGTCACATCATTTTTCACGACGCTTGGATCGTACCAGAATCCTTATCAGGGTCGTTAAAAGCAGACGTAATGACCCCACATCACTCCGATTATTACAGTCAAAAGGGTGGATGTGCGCCTACTGATTTTGATTCACCCGTTCCGGTTCCATTTTTATCTGTCAGCGGCACCTTTGAAATTATCCTGAGTGCCGCTTCTGCCGACGCCGATGGCTGGATAGACATTGTTTGGACAATTCTGAAAGATGCACTGGAAACACGCGGCATCGGCGGGAAAACATCCAGCGGCTATGGCCGGATGATTTAAGAGACAATGAAGGCAGGAACATAACTCAAAAACTCTGGGGGAATTTCGCTATGCGCCGCCAACTCAACACAGTCTATGTCACAACAGAAGGTGCTTGGTTGCACAAGGACGGCGCCAACTTGGTTATGGAGGTTGACAAAGAAGTTAAGAGGCGGCTTCCCGTGCACATGCTTGAAGGGGTGGTTTGTTTCGGGCGCGTGCTCGTCTCTCCGCCGCTGCTGGGTTATTGCGCTGAGCAAGGCATTTGCGTCAGCTACCTCACGCCGAATGGGAAATTTCTCGCACGTGTCGAAGGTCCAGTTTCGGGCAACGTGTTGTTGCGGCGTGAACAATATCGCGCAAGTGACGACGAGACACGTTGCTGTGCCATTGCGCGCAACCTGCTTGCAGGAAAAATCCACAACCAGCGCGCTGTTGTTGGGCGTGCGTTGCGCGACTATGAATTTGACGAACCCGTGCACACCACGCTGCAACAGACTCAAAAGCTGCTCATGCGCAGTATAGACAAGCTACCGCATAAGACACGCCTCGACGGTTTGCGCGGACTCGAAGGCGAAGCCGCGCAGCGCTATTTTGAAAGCTTCAGTCATTTCATTCGCCATGAGCACCCGATGATGCGTTTTAGCGGTCGAAACCGCCGCCCCCCGCGCGATGCTGTCAACGCACTGCTTTCGCTTTTCTATACATTGTTGACGCACGACTGTCGCTCAGCGCTCGAAACTGTGGGGCTTGACCCCGCAGTCGGATTTTTGCACCGTGACAGGCCGGGACGTCCAAGCCTTGCGTTGGATTTGGCTGAAGAGTTGCGCCCGTTGTTGGGTGACCGATTGGCGCTGTCGCTGATTAACCGCAAACAAGTGAATGAGCACAGCTTTCGTTGTCTGGACAATGGTGCCGTGTTGCTGAGTGAGGATGCGCGCAAAACGGTTTTGGTGGCCTATCAGGAGCGCAAACAAGAAGAGTTGAAGCACGCATTTCTCGATGAAAAAGTGCCCATCGGCTTGCTGCCTTATTTGCAATCGCAATTGCTGGCCAGACACTTGCGTGGAGACATGGATGCATACCCACCTTTTTTATGGAAATAGTGCAGACCCCCCATGATGGTATTGGTTAGCTATGATGTTGCCACCAGCGAAGCCAATGGCGCTCGCCGCTTGCGTCGTGTGGCACGTGCCTGCCAGGACTATGGCCAACGTGTGCAATATTCCGTGTTTGAGGTTGAAGTGGAGCCGGCGCAGTGGACACAATTGAAAGCCCGTCTGTTGAATGAGATAGACCCGGAACGAGACAGCCTGCGGTTTTATTTTTTGGGAAGCAATTGGAAGCGAAGAATAGAACACGTGGGCGCGAAAGCGGCGTTAGACCTCAGCGGCCCTCTGGTTTTCTAATTGGATTTGTGCGCGAACCCATAGTGCCCGATGAAACCACCGGAGGTTCGCGCAGGCATAACTGAAGAATATATTTCGACTTCAACCCACCAAGAAAAAAACAACTGAATAGACGACATGCATGTTGAGTACGTTCGCAAAAATGATTGGGTTTTGATTTTTGAACCAACATGTTAGGTTGTCGGAGTCGCGCCCTCACGGGCGCGTGGATTGAAACACAGTTGCCACAAATCAGGCGCCTTTGAATTTTGTCGCGCCCTCACGGGCGCGTGGATTGAAACACACTTTTTGCGACTCCTAAAAGACTCTCCAGAAGTCGCGCCCTCACGGGCGCGTGGATTGAAACACACGCCTGAGTATGTCATGGTCTCCCAAATAATGTCGCGCCCTCACGGGCGCGTGGATTGAAACAGGCATCTTTGACTCATTTCAAAGCAAACTGTAGGTCGCGCCCTCACGGGCGCGTGGATTGAAACATTTATTATTCTACCATAATTGTTATGTTTAAGCTGTCGCGCCCTCACGGGCGCGTGGATTGAAACCGTTCGCAATGGCTTCCTCCACTGTCTCCCCGTCGTCGCGCCCTCACGGGCGCGTGGATTGAAACTCTTTGAAAATGTGCAAGCCTGGCCATTGCGCCCGGTCGCGCCCTCACGGGCGCGTGGATTGAAACTCTGACGTGCGGGTCAGAGATGGCGTCCATAATTGTCGCGCCCTCACGGGCGCGTGGATTGAAACAAGGAGCTGGGCGATGCCGAAAAAGTATTATTTGCAGGTCGCGCCCTCACGGGCGCGTGGATTGAAACTGCTGGTACATGCGACTCATGGCCAGCAAGCGCAGGTCGCGCCCTCACGGGCGCGTGGATTGAAACACAACACCAATGCCGCTCATAATATATGCCTCGGTCGCGCCCTCACGGGCGCGTGGATTGAAACCTCAACACCAAGCTCCTTGAAAGCACCCTGCTCTGCGTCGCGCCCTCACGGGCGCGTGGATTGAAACTGCACGGTTTGGGAAGTGCGCCGGGAAAGAAATTTGTCGCGCCCTCACGGGCGCGTGGATTGAAACGAAGTTATAGGAAATGTTTTCGACAACCCGGGTTTTGTCGCGCCCTCACGGGCGCGTGGATTGAAACGCGTAGATGATGGTTTGTCCATCGTTCACAATACAAGTCGCGCCCTCACGGGCGCGTGGATTGAAACATACGGGGCTAAGATTATGTACGAGCCCATTGAGAGTCGCGCCCTCACGGGCGCGTGGATTGAAACTCCTCCCGCTCGTGCGACTGCTCGGAGGAAGCTGTCGCGCCCTCACGGGCGCGTGGATTGAAACGCGGCTCTGTATGCCATTAAATTTCGGCGAAATTGTCGCGCCCTCACGGGCGCGTGGATTGAAACCTGGGAGAGGCCGCCGTAGACCGCATGACGCAAAAGTCGCGCCCTCACGGGCGCGTGGATTGAAACCTCCTCAGTCAGCAACATTGAGCACCTCCAGCAAGTCGCGCCCTCACGGGCGCGTGGATTGAAACTTGTCTGCCACCACGGAGGAGGCGGAGCTCCACGTCGTCGCGCCCTCACGGGCGCGTGGATTGAAACTCCGGTATCTTTGCAATTGACTCCTTGTTCTCCTCGTCGCGCCCTCACGGGCGCGTGGATTGAAACTTCAGTTTTACTTCTGCTTTGGCTGCTGCTCCCTCGGTCGCGCCCTCACGGGCGCGTGGATTGAAACGCTCCAGTCCCCGCACACGCTGCATATCCACGTGAGTCGCGCCCTCACGGGCGCGTGGATTGAAACGTCAAGCGCCATTCGCAGGCGTTGCAGCTCTTGGGTCGCGCCCTCACGGGCGCGTGGATTGAAACCTTTCGTTGCTCACCAATTCCACTTCATTCGTTTTGTCGCGCCCTCACGGGCGCGTGGATTGAAACATGCTCAGTCTCCTTGCCAAATTCCATCAGGCCTTAGTCGCGCCCTCACGGGCGCGTGGATTGAAACTTTATATAGTAGCATGTAACTTCTTGATGTGGCAGAGTCGCGCCCTCACGGGCGCGTGGATTGAAACTATACTCTGGATGAATCGTTCAGGGGTATTTTGGTCGCGCCCTCACGGGCGCGTGGATTGAAACGTTTTTCTTGAATCTGACTTGCCAATTTTGAAAAAGTCGCGCCCTCACGGGCGCGTGGATTGAAACGCACGGACTCCGGCAGGTAATGTAAGACACACTGTCGCGCCCTCACGGGCGCGTGGATTGAAACAACAAAGGTGAACTCGATTATTGACGGTGTTGAGCGTCGCGCCCTCACGGGCGCGTGGATTGAAACGGATCTCATACGCAGGTCCAGTTGGTCCAAGGTTGGTCGCGCCCTCACGGGCGCGTGGATTGAAACACGATGCAGGTGGCGCTTTGGACAATCGTTTCAGTCGCGCCCTCACGGGCGCGTGGATTGAAACCGCCAACACAGTATGTCCCGCCACGCATCTGATGCGGTCGCGCCCTCACGGGCGCGTGGATTGAAACTGGTATTGGAGCGCTATACGTTTATATGTTTGCCGAGTCGCGCCCTCACGGGCGCGTGGATTGAAACATTCACATTGACTCGATGACGGATAAAGAAGGGTTGTCGCGCCCTCACGGGCGCGTGGATTGAAACTAAACCCTCAGCCTCCAACTCTTGATGAGATAACGGTCGCGCCCTCACGGGCGCGTGGATTGAAACAGCCGCATATTCGCGCCACGAGAAAGTCGCGTTGTGTCGCGCCCTCACGGGCGCGTGGATTGAAACATTTTTATGCATTTCTTCCGGGGACACTTTAAATGTCGCGCCCTCACGGGCGCGTGGATTGAAACCTATAGGTATTGCTGGCCGCGTTGTGGCACTCGTGTCGCGCCCTCACGGGCGCGTGGATTGAAACGCCTCCTGCGCGACGTCTTCCGCGAGGATGAAAAGTCGCGCCCTCACGGGCGCGTGGATTGAAACCGTCGCCACAAGCAAATGACACTGGCGGTCCTATCGTCGCGCCCTCACGGGCGCGTGGATTGAAACTATGCTGAGCTGAAGTCTGGTTCTGTTGCGGACGTCGCGCCCTCACGGGCGCGTGGATTGAAACCATAATGAAACATGTCTTAGCTCGCGTGTCTCATGTCGCGCCCTCACGGGCGCGTGGATTGAAACATCTAGGGAGCGTTGGGTTAGCCTGGCGCTCCCGGTCGCGCCCTCACGGGCGCGTGGATTGAAACATGCTCTGTGTTGTCGTGTCCCAGTCGCAGCCGAGGTCGCGCCCTCACGGGCGCGTGGATTGAAACTTTATTACTCATGAGGCCTCCCAGCTAGGCCGCAGGTCGCGCCCTCACGGGCGCGTGGATTGAAACTTGTCATCCACGACACAGCGATGTTTTTGGCGTGGATGTCGCGCCCTCACGGGCGCGTGGATTGAAACGCTGAGCGTAGAGGCAATTATCGTGATGTCATGCGGTCGCGCCCTCACGGGCGCGTGGATTGAAACTCCTTTGCCTCCTCTTCAGTCAGCAGCATTTTTGGTCGCGCCCTCACGGGCGCGTGGATTGAAACTGCAGGGTATTGGTTGGCCTCTGCTTGTGGTCTGTCGCGCCCTCACGGGCGCGTGGATTGAAACCAATGTATGCGTACACCGAAAAATACCTGGACCCCGTCGCGCCCTCACGGGCGCGTGGATTGAAACTTTCGCGGAGCGCAGAGGCAACATGAACGACGTCATGTCGCGCCCTCACGGGCGCGTGGATTGAAACCATCCGATGCCGCGGGCCGCGCCCCATTCTGCCCGGTCGCGCCCTCACGGGCGCGTGGATTGAAACTCTGAAACCAATTATTTATTGCTTCCGGATTGTATGTCGCGCCCTCACGGGCGCGTGGATTGAAACAATCATATCTCCTCCGTGCCATCAAAATTCGAGGGTCGCGCCCTCACGGGCGCGTGGATTGAAACTTTCGGACACCTCCCGCTGTGCTGTAATGTATGGTCGCGCCCTCACGGGCGCGTGGATTGAAACCCCTGTCTCCCAGAAAGACAGTGGCACGCTCAGGTCGCGCCCTCACGGGCGCGTGGATTGAAACGGGTCGAAGTCGTGGCCTTCAATCATCCCCATCGTCGCGCCCTCACGGGCGCGTGGATTGAAACTGGCCGTGCTTGTCCTCGTCCCATGTATAGCTTGGTCGCGCCCTCACGGGCGCGTGGATTGAAACACCCGAAGAAATTAATGAAATTAAGTTGGTGGGAGGTCGCGCCCTCACGGGCGCGTGGATTGAAACTGAGTTGGTGAACAAACCTATCAGCCTTTGCGGAGTCGCGCCCTCACGGGCGCGTGGATTGAAACACGGACGATGCGCTTGTCTGGAGCCGAGAGCCGGACGTCGCGCCCTCACGGGCGCGTGGATTGAAACGGCCAATGACGCAGCATGGACACGCCAAGACGTGTCGCGCCCTCACGGGCGCGTGGATTGAAACTCTTTTGCCTCCTCTTCAGTCAGCAGCATTGAGCGTCGCGCCCTCACGGGCGCGTGGATTGAAACGTTTGCCTGGGTGTGTTAGTTCAAAATAATATTTAGTCGCGCCCTCACGGGCGCGTGGATTGAAACGGGCGCATGAGCGCGTTGCAGAGCGCAAGGACCTGAGTCGCGCCCTCACGGGCGCGTGGATTGAAACACCTTTACTGAAGAAGATGTTGAAATTTTTGAAAAGTCGCGCCCTCACGGGCGCGTGGATTGAAACTTTTGTTGCCGCTCATTCTCCTTGCCGGAGGATGGTCGCGCCCTCACGGGCGCGTGGATTGAAACTCCCAGAGTGAGGTCTCTTTTTATGGCGCGCTGGTCGCGCCCTCACGGGCGCGTGGATTGAAACTCGCTTGTCAGCTCGGCAATTTTGCTGTCCTTGCAGTCGCGCCCTCACGGGCGCGTGGATTGAAACAGCTCGTAATGCGGCTTCGGCATCTCGAGCACCTCGCGTCGCGCCCTCACGGGCGCGTGGATTGAAACCAAATGTCGTCCTCCGTCATCCCCACGCTCAAGAGTCGCGCCCTCACGGGCGCGTGGATTGAAACTTTTGTATATTTCTGATTTTTACCGTCCTTCCAAGTCGCGCCCTCACGGGCGCGTGGATTGAAACCATCTTGGGAGCAAGCGATGAATAACGAAACCGCAGTCGCGCCCTCACGGGCGCGTGGATTGAAACGGCGCATCTCATCTTTAAAAGTCTCCCAGTCGTTGTCGCGCCCTCACGGGCGCGTGGATTGAAACTTCGTGTATTCATCCGCTTTCTCTCTCGCAAAATCGTCGCGCCCTCACGGGCGCGTGGATTGAAACGGTTGATGAGACTCTCATTCCCGGATACACCCATGTCGCGCCCTCACGGGCGCGTGGATTGAAACGCTCGTGGGAGTCTTCGCACGCTGCGCGAGTGGTGTCGCGCCCTCACGGGCGCGTGGATTGAAACGCAAAGAGAACTCTGGAATGCTGTGGATGGGACGGTCGCGCCCTCACGGGCGCGTGGATTGAAACTTGTACATGTCGAAAAACACATGGCACACCTGGGAGGTCGCGCCCTCACGGGCGCGTGGATTGAAACATCTTTGCGACGAATGCATGACTAAACCGTACCGGTCGCGCCCTCACGGGCGCGTGGATTGAAACTGTTGTTTACGAGAACGACAACTTTTTATGGAATGTCGCGCCCTCACGGGCGCGTGGATTGAAACACTCGCTTTCTATCCACCATTTGTATACATCGTGCGGTCGCGCCCTCACGGGCGCGTGGATTGAAACTTCAATTTCTTTTTTGGCCTCCAGGAGATCCGCTGTCGCGCCCTCACGGGCGCGTGGATTGAAACTCGCTTTGTCGATGCGTGCCTGCACAGCGGCCCAGTCGCGCCCTCACGGGCGCGTGGATTGAAACTCTCTATTATCGATAGCCTACCGCCCTCGCCGCTGTCGCGCCCTCACGGGCGCGTGGATTGAAACCTCACATGTAAATATTCTGCAATATGAATGTAAGGTCGCGCCCTCACGGGCGCGTGGATTGAAACTTGGATGTAGCTCTGAAAATAGCAAGGACTGTGTCGTCGCGCCCTCACGGGCGCGTGGATTGAAACCATCACTGAATCGCTCAATTTTTCCTTTCGGCTTTGTCGCGCCCTCACGGGCGCGTGGATTGAAACTTCGCTGGTGTGTGCATGGATTGTTGCTTCTGTGGTCGCGCCCTCACGGGCGCGTGGATTGAAACGGAGGCAGGCATCAAGCTTACGCGGTGCGACGTTGAGTCGCGCCCTCACGGGCGCGTGGATTGAAACAATCCAGCATTGTTTTCGCTCGTCATGGCTTGCGGTCGCGCCCTCACGGGCGCGTGGATTGAAACATTGCAGTGGAAAACGTCTCAGCTTTGCGTGGAGTCGCGCCCTCACGGGCGCGTGGATTGAAACTTCTGTTTCTATTCCGAGCTGTGGACTCCAGACAGTCGCGCCCTCACGGGCGCGTGGATTGAAACATGACATGCCCATATTTAGACGACAGAAAATGTAGTCGCGCCCTCACGGGCGCGTGGATTGAAACACCTAGACGGAGACGTATACGGAGACGAATACGTGTCGCGCCCTCACGGGCGCGTGGATTGAAACGAAAAGGTAATAACCTCCCGCACCAGACGTTTGGGTCGCGCCCTCACGGGCGCGTGGATTGAAACTTCCAAAAAGCTTCAAACCAATCTCCTCTCCGTTGTCGCGCCCTCACGGGCGCGTGGATTGAAACAGCGCAGGAATATGGGAGACCGCATAGCGGGCCGGTCGCGCCCTCACGGGCGCGTGGATTGAAACCTTAAACGACAGCCGTTATGTATTTCCTCGCCAAAGTCGCGCCCTCACGGGCGCGTGGATTGAAACAGCATGGGGCTTTAAAACAACAGCCCTGCCGGCGGTCGCGCCCTCACGGGCGCGTGGATTGAAACTGAAGGATGCCATAGAAGACATAATCCCAATTCCCGTCGCGCCCTCACGGGCGCGTGGATTGAAACACATCGCTCGGGCAAATCGCTTTTTGGGGTTTTTGGTCGCGCCCTCACGGGCGCGTGGATTGAAACATTTCCCACTCGTCATCTTTGCCGACGCGCTCGAGGTCGCGCCCTCACGGGCGCGTGGATTGAAACCATGCTTGTCGCGGGTAACATAGGCGTAGGTTGTGTCGCGCCCTCACGGGCGCGTGGATTGAAACCTGCGGCGACGCTGGGCTAAGGCTGGCGGCCTAGTCGCGCCCTCACGGGCGCGTGGATTGAAACCAGGCTCTATAGTGCTGACGTTTCTCGCCTCTTTCGGTCGCGCCCTCACGGGCGCGTGGATTGAAACGGCGATATGGACATTGATGCCTTCCTATTTCTGAGTCACGCCCTCACGGGCGAGCGTACGGAATAGGCGCCTGTATGGCGCGCTATGAGGCGATGTTGGCACAAAGAGACAGAGAGGCAGCTCAAGCCATGGTTGGCGCACTTGAGAGGCCAAAAGACAATCTGCGGCAGCCAGAGAGGCGGAGAGGGGCTATGTCGAGACCCCAAAGTCGGCAGAGCAAAAATTTAGAGCAATCAGCAGGGAGGCGGTGCGCTATGTGCAAGCCACTCCAAGCATTGGCTCTTGCGGCTTTGACGGCGACGGCTTGCGCCTCTGGAACGCGGCCAACGTTGGTGGTACAGAGGCCGCAAGCAACAGTTCCTGAGGCCCTCGTACGTTGCTTGAAAACCATGTCGAGGTGGCAAGGCTATACCACGCGTGCGCCGCAAGACACAGAGGCCTCGTTGGCGTTGTACGCTCAACACAGCAGCCCGCCCCTCAAAGTGGGCCCGCGAGGTGAAGAGGCAGCGGGAGGCAAGTGGGCTAAGGAGCGTTGCTGTGTCCGGCAGAGCGCAGCCCAGCATCAATGAGTGTTTTGATGAGCGACTGACGGGTGATGCCGATGCGGAGAGCCTCTTTGTCCAAGGCGGTTACGGTCCACCCGGGAAGATCAAGCGTCAGGCGCTGCATTTTGTTTGGGCGAAGAGGGTTATTTTGGTCAAAATATTCCATGACACTTTCGCCCTCGTCAAACTTGCGATCAAACTCTTCAGCGCTGATTGGCTTTGTTTTCTTCATAATATGCAACCTCCTCGCCGCGGGAGCGACGGGCTGAAATGATGCGTATCTTGTCTCCACGCTGGGTAAACACGACGGCCCAACTTTTATTGTAAACACGACCTATGGCCAAAAATCGCTCCTCCTCAAGGTACTTTGATCTCAAGACGATGAGGTTTTCATCGTCCCAAACCGCAAAAGCTTCTTTAAAATCAATGCCATGTTTGATTTTATTGCGTGCTGATTTCTGCGGATCAAAATCAAAATCCATATAAAAATAATATTGTTTTAATATTATTTCATCAAGAAAAAATGAACAGGGGGGTGCTTTTGCTTGGCCTGCAGCCGCCGCATAGCCAAAATCTGGGCTTTTATGCTGAGCGCCAAGCATAAAGCAGATGGTTGCTTTTGCGCGCAACATGGACAAAGCCTGCGTCACTCCCTCACGGGCGCGTGGATTGAAACCAGGCCTTGATGCGCTTAGTGCTCAATAGCTTCAGGTCACGCCCTCACGGGCGCTGCGGATTGAAACTGGCGGCATAAATACAAGAGGGGAGGGGGGAAGCGAGCCTCTTCCGCGTTGCGCCAAGAGAGTTTAAAACGCCAGCGGTTGCTCGTATCAAAACATTTTGGTGCCATCCGCGTCCACAGCAATGTCCGCAGGGTGTCGACAACGTGCAATGCCGCTTTGGCCGTTGAGATGGCCGGCATTGGGCTCACCTATGGCGCTCTTATTTCTCATTTCCTCATAAAACCTTTGCCCTCAAATGGCTTCAAACAAGAAGGCTGGACAAAGCTTGCTTGAAGCCGCAAACTCGACCCTCATAACCATAAAAGGCATATGAAAGACACCACCATAAGGACAGTTGATCAACTTGTCGAAAAGCTTTTGGCCATCAGAAGCAAACGCCTGGGGGCACACCTCAAAGCCGAAGTATTGCTCGTTGCATCCGAAATCCGCCCCGGTCTGGATGCTGCCATCCGCGTGGAATTGGAAAAACTCAAACAAAGCAAAAAAATCTGCAAAACACTGGCCATATGCCTTGAAACCATAGGTGGGCACATTGATGTTGTGGATAGAATACATACGGTGCTGCGGCAGCACTTCGACGAAGTCTATTTTGTGGTTCCGGATTTTGCCTATTCTGCAGGTACAGTGCTCGCACTGTCGGGGGACAGAATATATATGGATTATTATTCCGTTCTGGGCTCTATAGATCCACAAATTGAAGATGCACAAGGCGCTCTTGTCCCCGGCCTGGGCTATATTTCAAAATTTGAAGAGCTCGTTAAGCGTATAGATGAGAAACCACCCGGGAAGGCTCAAGCGGAAACCGCCTATTTGCTCAATAAGTTTGATCCAGGCAGGCTGTTTTTGCTGGAGCAGGCCAAAAGCCGATCCATAGCCCTTCTGGAAGAGTGGCTCTCTACATATAAATTTAAGGATTGGACTAAAACGGAAACCGGCCAAAACCCTGTGAATGCTCAGGCCAGAAGAGAAAGGGCACAGAAAATAGCAGATGCACTGTGCAACCCCAAACTCTGGCACTCACACAGCCGGGGAATAGGCATTGCCGAGCTGCGAGGGGATAAAATAAAACTCAAAATTGATGATTTTAGCGAGGAGAGGGCGCTTGAGGAAAAAGTGCGGTTATATTATGATCTGGCTATCGACTATCGCAACAAACTTGGCGCCCGAAGCATCATCCACACAGAGCGCGGATTAAGGAGACTATAATGCAAAGAAAAGGCTCATTCCAAGAGGAAATGGACCGCATTCTCGATCAGTCGCCAAGCAAAGCCAGCCTTTGTGAGATGCTGGAAAACATAGACAAAATACAAGAGCTGATCGGCAAGCCCAAAGAATTTGACTATAGACTTCCCTATTGCGGAGCAAAAACAATAGGCATTTCTGAAAAATGGAAACTGTGAAGGCTGTTCACTTTTTCAAAAAGGAGCTTTCATGAAGCTTGCCCAACCATGGCTGTGGGGAGCCTGCCTGGCCTTGCCTCTGCTGGGGTGCCTGCCTAAAGCCCAACCTCAACACCAACCTCCAAACCAGCCCTTGGCCTACCCCAAAACTCAACCGGAATTCCCCCATGTGGAGCTCGTGGCAGAAAAACCGGATGCGCTCTGCCAGAATTTGGGCGCGGTGGTTAGCTCCGCCTATAGTTATGATCCTCACTTCCACCCCAAAACCACCGAGGATCAAACCCAAGAGGCCATAGACATGGCCTTGGATAAGGCCGCTGAGCAAGATGCCACCCACTTGCAACTGCTTTCGGTTTTTATGACGCCTCGCACCCATGAAAAAACCGTTGTGGCCATAGGCATTGCCTATCGCTGCACAGAGCCTCACCCACAGGCCTCTTCTCCTTCGGAAATACCTCTTCCTCTGGGGATGCCTTCTCCTTTGGAAATGCCTGCTCCTATAGAGACACCCGAGGAGAAACCCTAGGAGACAAAAAACTCCCTACCCAACCCGCCAACAAAGCCAGAGGTACAGAAACCAAAGCAGGGTTGGCCAAAGGAAAAAGGGCAGCCTCATTCCCCAAAATATCCACCCATAGGGTAGGCCCCATGACGATGCAGGAGAGCGCTGCAAGGCTTCCCGTTATGCCCGCAGCAACAGCACCCTCAGCAGTAAACCCCTTCCAAAAAAGACTCAAAAACAACACCGGAAAATGGCTGGAGGCCGCCACAGCAAAGGCAAGCCCCATGAGGAAAGCAATGTTGAGCTCTTGCACCAACGTGGATAAGGCCATCCCCAAAAGCCCCAAAACCAAAGCAGCTAGACGCGATATCCACAACTTGCGGGCCTCGCTTGAAGCCCAAGGCAGCGCTGTTTTCCTGTGCAGCACCTGCGCATATACGTCATGCGCAAGCGTGCCGGCGCCTGACATGGCAAGCCCCGCTACTACGGCCAAAATGGTGGCGAGGGCTATGGCGGCTACAAAACCCTCCAGAGAGGAGCCACCCAGGTTGTGGGCCAGGTGCACAGCGGCCATGTTGTTGCCGCCTCGCATTCCTCCAGAGGCATCAACATATGCAGGGTTGTTGGAAACAAGCGCCAAAGCCCCATAGCCAATGAGAATGTTGAGGGAGAAAAAAAGGGCAATGAGCGCACTGGCCAGCCCCGCAGAGCGCTTGGCCGTTCGCGTGTCAGGCACAGTGAAAAAACGCATAAGCACATGCGGCAAACCCAAAAGCCCCAACGTCAACCCCAGCCCCAAAGAGAGTACCTCCCAGGGGTTTGAGAGCGCAGGGCTTGGCATAAACACCTCAAAGCCGCGCGCAGAAGCCCCTGCAGCTGCTTGAAAAAGCGCCCCCACACCACCAAAACGCAAAAGCACCAAAACAGACAACACGATGGAGCATACAAACATGAGCACCGCCTTCAACACCTGCACCCAAGTGGTGGCCGTCATCCCCCCCAGCATGACATAAACCAACATCAACCCCCCGACGAGTAGAATGCAAAGGCCATAGGGGAGGCCAAACAAAAGCTCCATTATTTTTCCCGCCCCTACCATTTGCACCACCAAATAAAGCACCGTCACCACAAGAGCGTTGGTTGCCGTCATGAGGCGTACCCCTTTGCCCCCAAAACGGCTGGCCACCACGTCCGCTACCGTATAACGCCCCAACGCACGCAGCTTTTCTGAAAACAACAACATCAACAGCGGCCATCCAAGCAAAGTGCCTATAGCATAAACAATAGAGTCATAACCCTGCGTGGCTACCATGCCCGCAGCACCAAGGAAGGCCGCAGCCGACAAATAATCCCCCGTCAAAGCCAGGCCGTTTTGCCAGGTGCCAACACGCCCCCCCGCCGTAAAAAACTCATGTACATTGCGGGTGCGGCGCGCAGCCCTGAAACTCAAAGCAAGGCTTAAGGCGATAAACAACAAAGGAAAAAGGAGCTTCACACCCCACCCAACTTGAAGGCCATTTCCACGCTTTCCCCAGAGGCCTCTCCCCGTGCCCCAGTTGCCCCCACGGAGCTCCTCGGAGCATGCCCCTCAAAGCCCTGCCTCCTCTCCTGTGGCCCTGAAAGAGGCCGTGGGGCACCTTTCAAATTTTTGCCTGGGTTGTCCTGCATGCCCTGCCTGTCTTGCGTGTTGGGTGTTGGCCCCACCTCCTTGGGCGTGGGAGGTGTTTTGGCCGAAGGCATAAAAGCATAGAGGAGGCCAAGGGCAGCTCCTGCCACAAACACGCCAAGGCCACAGAGAATGGAGAGGGGAAAGCCCCCCCATTCCGCCCGTAGAGCCTGCGGCGCAAAGGCAATGAGGGCATAATAGCTGCCTGAAATAAGAAGAACGAATATGGCAAGGCACAAAGGCAAGCGCATTTGAAAGCCTATAGCTTAGAGGGTTGCTTTAGCCAAAACCTTAAGTTGCTTATGGCTTTAAAAATGCTTGGAATACCCGCAAAAAACAAAGCAAAACAACAAAGCAAAAAAACAAAAAAGAGAAGAATGAGAGCAATAGGGAAGCCACTCCCCTTTGTCTGCCTCATGGTCCTCAGCATGCTCACATGTGTTTGTGTGCTTCTCAGCAGTTATTGGGTGCATGTTTGGGTTATGCGTGAGAATAGGCTTCTGGGAGTGGCACGTTGTGGGTGCCTCACCATTTAACCATTTTTGAGGGTGTGTTTTGTGCACCCAGGGCTTTTTTTATGGGCTGTATGCTAGCGAGTTTTTTATCCACAGCACTTGCAACACTTTCCTGGTCCACCGAGGAGGTGCCTGCACGAGGCAAGCAAGAAGTTTTTTTCAAACTCAAAACCTCTTCCGCCTGGCAGCTTTCAGCGGAGAGTGCCAGTGGCACCTCTTGTGTTTTGGTTGGGCGTGTGCATGGACCCATGGAGCGCTCTGGCCAAGTGGGGAAAAGCAACTGTCAGCTGAATGTGGTTTTGGAGGAGGGCGACTACCGTTTGCTTTTAGAGTCTCTGCCCAATGGCCAGGGGAAGGTGCGCCTGTCGGCAAAGCCTTTTGAGGAAATAAATGTGGAGCCTGTGTTTTTGCCGCCGGGCTCCAGCGCCTCGGTGCAGCTTCGCCCTTTGCAGCAGGCGACGTTTTGGTTTGAGGTGAAAGAGGCGAAGGCACCCAGCATACGTGTTGTTGGAAAAACGCTTTGGAAGGCGGCTTTGCGCAGGAATGGCCAGTGGTGGATGGGGCAAACCCCCTCGTTGAACACAAAACACCCCTCGGGCATGCGGGAGTTGTTTTGGGCAGAAAACCTGGAGCCAGGCGTTTATGCCTTGCAGCTTTGGGGCCTGGCTGCTGAGAGCACCGAGGCCAAAGTGGATGAGACGCTCAGCGTATACCATGAATATTTTTCCCTCTCTAAAGAGGGTTTTTTAAGGTGGGAAATACCCGCTTCAGGTGTTTTGAGTTTAGGTTTTGCTGAAGGCATACAAACCGCTTTGCTGCGCATAGATGCTCAAAAAGACGCCAAAGTGCGCATGCACTCTTATGGGTCGCAGCTGGAGAGCAAACTGATTCGACGGCTTGACGAGCAGGAGAGTTGCACTTTGGATGGGAATGCTTCGGACAAAGCCTGCACCTTCCACCCATGGCAGCAGATGGCCTATATGCTGGTGTTGCGTGGACAACCAGGCGCCACGGGGACAATGGAGTGGTTGCCCAATACAGAGTGGAAAGAGAGAGGCGAGGAGGACAGGGTGCTTGAGAGGAGCACAGAAAAGAGGCAATATTTTTCTTTAGAGAGAGGCAGCTATGCTTTTTTCATAGAGGACTTTCCTCCGGATGAGGATGGGCTCTCCTTGGGTTGTGTGCTTGAGCAAATGGATGAGGGAGGCTCAAGCAAACCCAAGCGAGTGGCTTTTTCAGGTTTAGAGCTTGGCCCTAAGGAGAAGTTTCAGCAGCGTTTTAATTATAATGGGAGCGCTGCGACGCTTTGGTTTGAGTGGTTGGCCCCAGAAGGCAAGGAGAGCAAAGTGCGTGTTGCTGTGGGTGGCGAGCGCGAAACCCATTGCAGTGTTTATGCACTGGGAGAGGATGGACGTCAGACAGCACAACCCAATGCGCAGGGGAAACCCTTCGTTTGTGGTGAGGAGCTTTCTTTGCCCTCGGGCCTCTATGCTGTACAGCTGAATGGCGGACACCCGGGCATTGAGTCCTTAAGCATAGAAGGTGAAACAAGCCGCCCGGAAACGCCTTCAAAACTCCCCAAAGTCAGCTGTATTTTCCCCACTAACTCTTTGGAAAAAGGCCGCTATGGCCTCTCTGCAAACAAAAGCTCGCACATTTTTCGTCTGTTTTCCTGGCTAAAGCTGCCCATAGACACCCCAAGGCCCATACGTTTTGTGTTGAGTGGAAAAGAGAGCATTAAACTCCTGCTGAAAAACCGGCATGGGCTGGCGCTCTATGCACCCTCCAAACAAGCCTTTGGCTGCACTTGGAATGGAGAGCCTGTTTCGGTGAGTGAGGGCGAGTGTCTGTTGCCCGTGGAAAGTGTAGGAGATTTGAGCGTTGAAAACCCTGGAGACAAACCGCTTTCATTTGTGCTTCAACCGCGCATGGGCAAGAAGGCTCCCGTGCAAGCCCAGCGCATGCAGCCTGCCATTCCCGAGTTGGTTGAGTTAAAAGCCCAAACGCCGAAATATTTTTCATTTGAGAGGCAACAGTCCCATGCCATGCTGGTGAAAGTGGGCAAGCCAGGCCTCTACCGCTTGGAAACAACGGGTTTGTTGTCTACCCAATGTGAGTTGTGGACACCGTTTTCAGGGAAAGCCAATGCGGTTGTTGCGCAAGGGCGGGGCAGAAACTGCCTGCTTTATGGCTACCTGGAGAAAGGCAGCTATTTGGCCAAAATTACGGCCCAGGGGAAAAGCAGAGGGCGCGCGGCTTTGTTGCTTTCGGAATACCCCTCCATAGAGGCGGCTGAGGCACATGTATCCAAGGACGTTTTTTCTCCTGTCAGCGCAGGGCATTTGCTCCGCCAAAAAATACATATACCCGTTGCCGGGGAATATATATTGGAGAGTTTTGCAGAAGGGGAGGCCAAACTCTCTTGTCGCCTGGAGGATGCGAAGGGGTGGCCACAGGACGCTTCATTGGAGTGCCGACGGACGCTTAAACTGGAGCCAGGGCAATATTCCTGGACACAATTTCCATTGGAAATAAACAGCAGCCGAAGGACTCGGCTTTCCAAAGTGCTTTCAACAACCGTTTTGTCAGGAGAAGCTGTCCACCCGGTTGAATTTTTTTCAAAGTATTCCGTCAAACTTGGCGAGAGTGGAAAAAACCAATTCAGGTTTTCCCTGCAAGGCCATAGCCATGTGAGTTTTTTCCTAAGCAACAAAATGCAGGCACGTCTCTTTCTGGAAGAGGAGGGGAAGGAGCCGCAATTTGTCGAGTTAATAAAACCCAACCCGCTGGCAACCGACGGGTTTTCTGAGGATGAAGAAGAAACAGAGCCGTCCTATGTTGATGAAGATGAATATGAAAACGCTGAAGAGTCAGACGAGTCAGAAACTTCATATGCGTCAGCCAGACAAACTCCCTCAGCCCCTCAACCGAGAGAGCCTAAGGAGCCACCAGGCATTGTGCTTCCCTTGAAGCCGGGCCGTTATTTGTTGGTGGCGGAGCACAGTTTGGCTGATGTGGCTGTGGATTGGAGCTTGTGGCTTGGAAGCTCTGTTTTATTGCCGGGAATGAAGAAAACAGTTCCATTGCCGGCCAAAATTCCCATTGGGCTTGCTGAGGCGGGACTGTTGTCTGTGCGTGCAGACAGCCCTGTGCGCAGCCGCTGTCAGCTTGTGGATGAGCAAGGCAAACTGGTTTTAGAGAGCCACCCTGACTTGCCTGATTGGAATTGCTCCTTTACACAAAAACTGGGCAAGGGCCAATATGTGTTGCACATTGAAAACCCAAACCGCGCAACAGGAGCCACAGAGTTAAGCTTGCATGTGTTGCCTGTCTCCCAAAAGCCTTCATTTGAGAATGAGCAGGTGGTTTTTTTAGAGCAAAATGCAGCGGAGTTGGTTTTTCCAAAAACGGAAAGAGAGCTTGTTTGGCGAGTGGAAGTTTCTGGGGACACGCTGTTTTCCTGCGCATTGAGCAACGCGCAGGGAGAGCACCTTGCCAAGCAACAACAAACGCGTGAGTGCAGGTTTTTGCTAAGGCCCCAAAAAGAGGAATTCCAACTGCAATTGTGGAGCCAAATGCCTTCTGCAAAGTTAACAGCCAAGTTTATACCTTTGGACATTGCCTGGGGAAAAAAGGCTCAGGACAAAAAAAATGCCGTTGGGCTTCACGTGAAGCGCTCTGGCAGCTATGCCACTGCAAATGGCGCCTTTTGCCTGGAAGAAAATAAGGCAGGTGTTTTGCGCAGCTGTGGCCCTGTTGTCGCTTTGCAGGAAGGGAAATGGGTTTTTGCGCATGAAAACAACCGAGGCATTTCGTTGAAAATGGAAGAGGAAATACAGAAAGAGGCTTTTGCAAGCAAAACTTTGGAGTTGGGCTCAACTCCAAAACTGCGCCGCCTCCTCTCAAAAAACACCTCTATGTTTCTTTTGTGGAGCCAAGCGCAAAACCAAGAGTTGCCTCCCATGTGTGAGTTGGAGGGAGCAAAAGGGCTGAGCAAAAGAAAGAAGGGGAAATGCTATGCCGCAGGCCTGGGGACGGAGGTGCTGGCAAAGCTGTGGTCGCCTTTGGTGCCTTCCATGCCTGTGAGGGCGCAGTGGGGGTTTGTGGAAATGCCGTCCAAAGCAGAGCCTTTGTCTTTTGGAAAAACCCAGACGCGTTTCCCTTCGGGTGTTGGTTTGTTTGCTTTGCCTTCTGAAAAAATAAACGCCATCGACATGGTGCTTTCCCCCCACAGCTGGGCCATATTGCTGAATGAAGAAGGCCTGGTGGTTGACGTTTGTCGAAATGAAAGCCGCTTCCAAGCTTGCTCGCTTAAAGGCAAATCCAACCGCCTGCTTTTAATTTCCTTGGCGGCGAAAGCAGAGTTGTTTGTTGGGCAAACAGATGAAATGCCCAAGCCACTTGTTTTGGAAGGGCTGTTTGAAGCCTTGCCAGGTTTTGAAAAGAAAACAGCCTTGCAACTTAAAGCCTCGCCACAACCGCGCAACTGGAAAGCTATAGGTGCTTTAAGTTGTGTGCTTATGCTTGACAATGGCGATCGCCAAACAGAATGCCAGGGCCACATTCCTCCCCATGTCCAAGGAGAATTAAACCTAAGGCATGCGGACAAACCGTTGAGAGTGGTTGCTTTTGAGAGCAACGCAGAGCGCTCAACCTCTAAGCGTACAGCTTTTGGAAAGCCCATGCCTTTGACAAGCCAGACGGAGGTGCTCCCCAACATGAGGGAAAACTTGCCGACACAGGGCATGTCGCGTCCCTTGCTTCTGCATGAGGATGCGACCATTTATGTAGCTGCGAGTGCTGGTGTCTGCGCTCTTCTGCAAGGCGAAACTTTGCTGGCAACGGATGGCATGGGCCAAGGTTGTCGCATGTTGCGGTGGCTAAAAGCAGGGCGCTATCAATTGGAAGTCCGCCCATTTGCCAACCAGCAGCTTCAAGGCTTTGCTGTGTGGACTCAAGAGAAGGAGTCCACGCTAAAAGAGAAGGTTGGCGAAGAAGAATGGCTGCTTCCCGGGGCTTCAAAACTGTTTGGGTTTTCCATGGCGGCGGATGGCCACTGGGGGCTTGGAGTGCAAGCTGCTACAGAGGCATTTGAGTGCAAGTTGTTTGATGAGAAGCACCAACTTTTGGGAGAGGGTTGTCAGCAATACAAGCAGCTGACCAAGGGCAAATATTGGTTGGCCATTAGCAACCTGTGGGAAAACCAACCTGCCCGCTTCCGTCCTGTTGTTTTTGGCATGGAGGCTGCCCCTGATGAAGTACCTGAAGAATATTTGAGAGATTTGTTTTCACGTGCGGGAGAATCCAATTGAATATTTTAAAACATGTTTTGTCCTCACGTACCCTGTCTTCAAAAACTGTCTTTTCGGTGTGGATTTCACTCTTGGCCAGAAGTGCATGCCTGTGGACTTTGCTGTGGAGTGTGGATTTATATGCTCAATATCAGCCTGCGGATGATGGGCAAAAACCCGCCTCCGCCAAGCTTTTGCCAGAGCAGTTTTTGCGGGGGTATGATCCGGTTACCGTCTATTTTTCAAGCAGCCAGAACGGGAAAAAAGGGCCTGCCGATGATGGAGCCAAAAAACTCCAAATAACCCCTGCATGGCCAGGGGCCTATGTCTGGTTGGATGAGAGCACTTTACAGTTTAGGCCGGCAGAGCCTTGGCCAGAATTGACAGAGTTTCAATTTTCTGCTGCGGGGAAAAAATACACCCTCAAGACGATGGTTTCGCCCCCCCTCCGCATTTCCCCAAGTGATGGAAGCACAGAGTTGCGCCCATTCCGAAATTTGACGCTGACATTCCCTCAAACATTTGATGAGGCTGCATTGAGACGCATGTTGCGTTTCGAGCTCAAAGAGTTGCCTGGGGTGGCGGATTTGCCAGGCGTTGCTATTTCTCGCTATCGCCTGGAGGCCATGCCTCGCGCCTCCTTTGGCCAACCCACGGATTGGGTTGTGAGTTTTGAAGAAGAAATTCCCGAAGGCAAAGTTTTGCTTGTCGAAGTCAGTCTGTCGGCAGCTAACGAAAAAACCCATTTCTGGCGTGCACGCTTGTCGACAAGGCAATCATTTGTACTTCAGTCCGTGCAATGCGGCTCAGCTTCTTTTATGGCTTCAGGCGGAGCAAATGTTGCGAAAGAAGCGGCCTTGGGTTGTGGAAACCGCGGGGATTTGCCTGTCTTGGTGTTTTCTGCGCCCATAGAAAACCTGGACTTAACAACATTTCGAAAATTGGTCCGCCTGCAACCCGCTGTGGCGGATTTGCGTTTTGAAACCTATGGCAAGCGCGTTCAGCTTGTTGGAAAGTTTCTTCCGGACACACTCTATAGAATGACGATAGCACCAGCGCCCATCAGAGATGATTCAGGGCGGGTGCTGCACCAACTGGGCAACCAAGAAGTCCATTTCCATTTGGGATGGAAAGAGTCTTTCCTGCGCTTTAACCACTCCAATGTCATGCTGGAAACACATGGCCCGCGCGTTTTGCCCTTGCGTGGCTTTGGAGACACGGTGGCTGATGTGCGGATTTTTCGGATAAACCCACTGCATGAAGGGCTTTGGCCATTTCCGAACAACCCCCTCTATCTCAACGACAATGAAGCACCACCTTTCCCGGGGGAAGAGCCCGAGCCCCCCTCGTTGCTCAATGAGCCATCCCGAAGAGATATGGTCCAACACATTCGCATGCTGGGCTCTCCTTTGGTGTCCACATGGGTTGACTTGCCCTTAGCTCAACGCAATACGACAACTTTTGGTTTAGATATAGGCACGCTTTTGGATGCGGCTTTGGGAAAAAAACAACCCGGCACTTATCTCATCGGTTTAAGGCGCGCCGCAGCAGGGAATACAGAACGCGCTTTTGTGCGTGCGCAAATAACAAACCTCTCGGTTTCTTCCGTCGAAGAAGCGGGGGAAACAGTTTTGTTTGTCCGCAGACTGGACAATGCGGCGCCGGTTGTTGGGGCAACCGTGGTTTTAGAAGGGAAAACCCCAAACCAAAACAACAAAAAAGAAGAGGTTGTTTGGCAGTCTAAAAAAACAGACGCTCAAGGGAAGGTGGTGTTTTTGCCTGAGCCCACATGGGAAAGCATTCTTCGCGTCCATATAAAACATGGGGAAGACATTTTGGTGTTAAACCCCGCAGAGCCTTTGCCCTCCTTTGCCAACAACCATTGGCATTCAGGCTCTACATGGCTTTATTGGATGTCCAACGCCTTTCGCGTTCCTGAAACCAGCAAAACCATGGGCTTTGTCGTCACGGATTCCCCCATCTATCGCCCTGGGGATTTAATTCAAATAAAAGCCTGGGTGAGAGAGAGAGAAATGGGGAACTTTAAACTCCCCTCCGCTTCGAAAAAATTTAAACTGCTGCTCAAAGGGGAAGACAACAGCTGGGAGTTGCCTGTTACACAAAGCGCCTTGGGCGGTTTGTCTGCCACCTTTGACAAAAAAGACATCCCTTCAGGGCACTATTCAGTGTGGTTGATGGACAGAGGCACCCTCTTGTCTTCCAGGGACATTCAAGTGGAGCCCTATCGCCTTCCAACATTTGAAGTGCAGTTGCTTTCTGAAAACAAGCAGCCCAACGACAAGCCCTTCAAGGTAACGGCGCTTGCACGCTATTATGCGGGCGGCAACTTAAGCAACAACCCCATTTCATGGTTTGTCACCCAACGCCCCTATTATTGGGTGCCCCAAAATATGCCGGGCTTCTTGTTTGCTTCGTCTATGCAATTTGGGCGGACCCCCTCGGTGCAGCCTCAAGAGAAGACGACGCGCTCAGAGTCCTTGGATGAGGCAGGCAGTGCAAGCCTGGTGCTCAATCCACAACTTGACATGGACGGCTCTGCACGCAGCCTCACCATAGAGGCTGTGGTGAGTGGGCCTGATGGGCAGAGTGTTGCCAACTATGCCGAAGTGCGGGTGTTGCCCTCATTCGTCCTGGGAATGAAACTTCCTCGCTTTCTGGAAAAGGCAAGCCACTTGAGTCCTCAAATTGTCGCCATGGGTTTTGATGACAAGTTGCTTGCAGGGCAAGAGTTGAGCGTTCGCCTATATCACCGCGCTTGGCATTCCCACCTTCGAGAGACGAGTTTCGCCACCGGAAAACCTCGCTACCATTCTCAACAAACCGATACACTTGTTGCAGAGAAAAATATTGTGACGAAGGCAGAGCCTGTTGGAGTTGACTTCGCTATAGACAAAGCAGGTGTCTATGTTGTTGAGCTGGTGGCGCGGGATAAAATGGGGCGCGTACAAACTTTAACGGCTGACTTATATGCGGGAGGAGAGAGCCCCGTTGCCTGGCAAAAATCACGTGATGGTGTTTTTGAGCTGAAAACAGACAAGCCCTCCTATGCTCCAAATGAAAGAGCTCGCATTTTGGTGCAAAGCCCTTTTGTTGAAGGGAAAGCCCTGGTGGTGGTTGAGCACCCAGAAGGCAACCAATATTTCTGGAAGGAGGTTGCAGGCTCCAAAGCCACCGTTGAAATTCCGCTAAGCCCCAAAAATACACCCAACCTTCCTGTCCACGTGGTGTTGATGAGAGGCAGAATTGGACAGGGGAAGACAGATGACTCTCGCTATAAACCCATGACGGTTGCAGGCTCCCTTGAGTTGGTTGTTCGCCCTGAATCCAACACCCTCAACGTTCAGGTTGAACACCCCGAAGTTGTAAGGCCCGGGACAAAGCAAGAATTTGTCATCAAACTGACAGATGAAAAAAACCGCCCCCTCTCTGGGGAGGTGACACTGTGGTTGGTGGATGAGGCTGTGCTTTCTTTGGCCAAGGAAGGCTCCCTCAATCCATTGCCGGCGATGGTGTTGCAAAACAGGCCGACAAGCTCCATCCGCGACACGCGCAACAAGGTATTGGGGATGGTTGCAGAGCTTGAAGAAGAGCCTGGTGGCGGAGGGGAGGATGAGATGGGGATTTCCGGCATTGGGGGAGGCTCGTTTGGGGCAGCTTTGGTTCGAAAAATATTCAAAGTTGTCCCCTATTATGCGGAGACTTTGCTGGTGCCCGCTTCAGGAAAGTTGGTTGTCCCCATTCAACTTTCGGACGACCTCACCAATTTCAGTGTTCGAGCCATTGCCGTTTCGGGTGCCAACCGTTTTGGCTGGAAACGTTCAACCCTGAAACAACGTTTGCCATTGCTGGTTCAACCGCAGTTGCCACGTTTTATTCGTTCAGGTGACGTCTTTTGGCCAGGGGCTTTGGTCCGCACCATTGAAGACGGAGGAGCTGTTGAGGCAGATATACTTGTGAGTGGCTTGGCTTCTCCTGCTAAACTCAACAAAAAATTTGAATTGGAAAAAAACAAACCGGCAACCGTTGCTTTGTCATTGGAAATTCCAAGCACTTTGCCATCCAATGTTTCAAAACTGACCATTCGTTCAGGCGTCATGCGCACAAAGGACAAAGTGGGGGATGTGTTTCTTGTCGACTTGCCCATTTTGGCAGATCGCCCCCCGGAAAGTGCCGCAAGCTCATTCTCGCTTGCCCCAGGAAAAACAGAGTTGGCCACTTTCCCAGAAGCCCCACGTGAGGGGAGCGCAACCCAAAATTTTGTTGCAACCAACCAACCCGGAATTTTGGAGGCCGCTGCAAGTTTCAATTATTTGCTGAGCTATCAGCATGCTTCTTTGGAGCAACGCATTGCTCGAATGTTGCCGTTGTTGTCCTTGAAAGCTTTAACTCAATTGCTAGGCTTTAAATCTCCAGCCCAAAATGTGGATGATTCTGCAGAAGCGCTTTTGCTTTCCATTCAACAACAGCAAGCAGAGAATGGTTTGGTTGCTTGGTGGCCTGGAAGCGAAGGAGACATCGGGTTGACTGCATCTGCTGTTGAATTCATGGTTGCAGCTCAAAAATCAGGTTTCTCTTTGGATGGGGATGTTTATAAAAAAGCTTTGCAAGCCCTGAAAGCTTCTTTGCGAAGCAACTATGCTGGCTTGTGGAGTGCTTATCGCTATAACCAACAAACATCATCACTGCGTGCATTGGCCGTGGCGGATTCTTTGGATGACAATTACCTTGTTGAGTTATTCCACCAACGCAAATCCATGGATGTTGCAAGCATTGCCGATTTGGCCATAGCAATGCACAAGCGAAAGGAGCTTTATTCCAGCCAGCTTGAGGAGCTGAAAAAGGAACTTTGGCAAAGTGCCATATTTAAGCTGGTCAAAGGGAAAGAGGTGTTTGATCGCCTCCAGAACGATCGCCAAACCTGGGGGGCCTATCTGGGCTCGGCCACAGCAAGCTTGGCTGTCGTATGGGAGGCTTTGTTGACACTGGACTCAGAAAACCCCAAACACCTGTTGTTGAGAGAGGCTTTGCTCTCAAAGTCCAACATGGTGCGAGGGTTTGGTGACACTTATGCCAACCGACGTGCACTCAATGCGCTGGCTTTATTTTTAAGCCAACCTCAAAACTTGCAAGCCAGCAGCCAGCTGGAAATTGAGGGCATAGGGAAGTGGGTATTGGATGGAAAAAACAAAGTCGTTATTTCCGACACAACCTCCACAGAAAAGAAATATGCGCAGCTGGAGGGAGCAGCACTTCTTTTGCGACAGCAGATGAAATTTATTCCTGCTGAGACGGGCGACAAAATAGATTCCAAGCAAAGTGGTTTTGTTGTCTCAAGAAACATGACGCACATACAAAGCCCACCTGCACATTATGAGGATTTGCGTGGAACAACACGCGAGCTTAAAATGGGAGATGTTGTTGAGGTGCATGCCAACTTGTCAACCAGCGAAGAGAGGCATTATGTGGTTTTTGTTGTGCCCTTTGCTGCCGGCCTTGAGTTGCTCAACCCTGCGTTGCAAAACACTTCGAGCGAAGCCATAACCTCTCAAACCGACAGCACCCCAGCCTCTTATGTGGAGAGAAGAGACTCTGAAGTCCGTTATTATTTCACCTTGCTGCCCAAAGGCTCCCACAATTTCCACTTCCGCCTGCGTGCAGCCTCCCAGGGAAATTTCATCCATCCACCGCCTTATGCTGAAATGCTTTATCAGGATGAGATAAGGGGCCGGGGCCTGGGCATGCGTATACGTGTTTTGGGAGAGCAGGAGAAATAACGTTGAGCCCAGTTGTTTCTGCCGCAAAGAGGGCTGGGCTTCGGCCTTATGCCAAATGGCTTTTGGGCGCCTCTTTGTTTTGCATATTGGCGAGCGCGGTGGTTTGGTTTTCTACAGGGGACGAGTTGCTTAACCCGGTGCCCTCAAAGTTGTTCCAAGACAGGCATGGAAATTTCCTGGGGGAGTTTCCCACCCCAGAAGAGGAGTTGGGGTTTTGGCCCATGCCGGATGAGCTTCCACACAAGCTGGTGGTTGCCACACTCTATGCGGAAGATCGCCACTTCTATAAACACAGTGGAATTTATTGGCCCTCCGTTGCACGTGCATTTTGGCAAAACTTGAGAAACCGACGAGTCATTTCAGGTGCCTCCACTTTGCCGATGCAAGTGGCGCGCATGCAGAAACCTCGAGCGCGCACATGGTTTGCCAAACTGCGTGAGTCCCTTGCTGCCATGCGCCTTGTACGTCGCCATGGGCATGAGCTTTTGCTTCGACAATATTTTCGCGTGGCTCCCTATGGCAACCAATGCCGTGGTGCAGCCCGCGCTTCATTCCTCTATTTCAACAAACCGTTGGAGGATTTGTCCTGGTTGCAGGCGGCATATTTGGCAGCTTTGCCTCAACGTCCAGGGCGCATGTCTCCGTGGACAGAATCAGGTCGAATTTTGGCTTTTGAAAGAGCCAACCGCATTTTGAAAGGCCTCCATGGAGCTGGGCTTATTTCAGAGGAAGATCTGCATGTGGCTTTGCATTCAGAGCTTGCGTTGGCGCCTAGGCCTCAACGCAACAATGAGACACTACATGCTTTGTTGACTTTGTCTTCGCGCGCGGATTTGACAACTCCATTTGCGGGCATTTTCCGCAGCACTTTGGATTTGAACATTCAGATGGATGCGCAGCAATTGCTTTCAAAACAGCTTCGTCAGCTGCGTTGGAGAGATGCGGGCAATGGTGCCGTTGTTGTTATAGACTCGACAAATGGAGAGGTGTTGGCCTATGTAGGCTCCGACAACTATTTTGACACAGAGCACCATGGAGCCATTGACTATGCTGCAATCCAACGCTCTCCGGGCTCCACACTCAAACCTTTCATTGTTGCAGCGGCTTTGGAGACGCGCCTCTATACGGCGGCCTCGGAGCTTTCGGACATTCCGGCTGTTTTTGCTCAGTCAGATGGCTCTGTGTTTCTCCCAGAGAACATGGGATACCGCTATATGGGGCCCATGTTGTTGCGCAATGCCTTGGCAAACTCTCGCAATTTGCCGCTTATTCAGTTGCTGCAAGGCGTTGGTGTAGAGCACATGGTGAGCTTGTTTGAGCAAGCCGGTGTTAAAAACTTAAAATTTCATCCAAACTCCTATGGCCTTTCATTGGTTACAGGGAGCCTGGCCATTTCTCCGTTGGAGTTGGCCAAGCTTTATACGGCACTTGCCAACCGTGGGCAGATGCAGCACCTCACGTTTTTTAAAGAAGCAGCACACCGCCCTCCAATGCGTTTGTTTGGAGAAGAGGCTGCCATGTTGACGGCACATATGTTGGCCGATGCAGATGCTCGACGTCCTGTATTTTTCGCCGGGGGGCCTTGGGATATAGGAGAGGGAGTCGCCATTAAAACGGGGACAAGCCAGGGCTTTAGGGATGCGTGGACCGTCGCTTTTGATGGCAAATATATTGTTGTTGTTTGGATAGGAAACCATGACTTACGCCGAATGAACCGCCTCTCCGGGGGGGAGGCCTCCGCGCCCATTGCAAACAAACTCATGCACAAACTCTCACGGCAAGAGCCTGGCCTAAAAAACAATGCCGACAAAAGCAATG
Organism: Cystobacterineae bacterium; assembly: GCA_009782175.1. Lineage (GTDB taxonomy): Bacteria > Myxococcota > Myxococcia > Myxococcales > Myxococcaceae > WRKR01. The sequence continues at coordinate 138,396 of WRKR01000001.1, read as the reverse complement.
CCAACCTTCCGCCTTTGCAAGCGGTGCGAAAGGAAATTTGTGCCTTCTCTGGGTTTCGGCCCACACAACGTTGTCCGCACACCAAAACAGAATTTTTTATTGTGGGGACAGAGCCTGTGGACGAATGCCCTTTTCACCGTCAGGTGGCTGTTGATCTGCGCAATGGATTTTTGGCAGGACCGGATTGTCCAAAACAGTTTGTGGAAACAATGCCCATGTTGGCATTGCCCGAGGCCTATGCGGAATGGGCCAGAGAAAACCAACTCCTCATTGCACCTTTGGATGAGTCCCCGCTTTGCCCCCAGGGAAAAATCCACCGCCGCATTGCCATTCGCGAGCCCAAGCCAGGCTCTCGCTATGTGTTTGATCCAAACACCCCAGGAGAGTTTGCGAGCCTTAAGTTTTCAGCCACTGTGTTTCCTCCAGACGAAAACCTCATCTGGCTTGTGAATGATCTGCCCGTATATAAAACAGCCTATCCGCACGAATGGCGCTGGCCCATGTCCATGGGAAGGCACCGCATTCGTGCGGTTTTCGAAACAGAAAACACCAGCAGCGCTGAAATTGAGATTGAGGTTGCCGACTGATGGGTTGTGGTTTGGGGTTTAGGAGGCAGATGCTTTGCTGCGCGAGCGTGCCGCAGCTACAGCAGCAGCTTTGGGCTCCTCAGCAATGCATTCTTCATAATAAAACCCAATGGCATCCAACAAATGGCTGGCATGGCCAAAAAAGCCGTTGATCCCTCCAGGCACATCCAACACAAAGCTGTTTCCGCCCTGGCCACCAAAGGGGCCATATTGGTTGCCTTTGCTGGTGGTGAAGGTGAGCTGATCCACGCAATGGCCGCTTTTTCCTTCGACGCGAATAATTTTTTCACCCGGTGCCAAGGCGAAACTGTGGCGACAATCTCCACCTTCTCCACCACGCCTCAGGGAGCGGAGGATTTTTCCATTTTCGAGCCACTCAAATTGAATGGAGTCCACATGTGCCCCAAAAGCGATGTGAATGCGCAATAGAGCTTTTCCTGCTCCACCTTCGCTAAATGCGTCTCCAGTTGTTTCACCATAAAGCAAACTTTGGCTTTGCATTTTAATGCTCCAAAACGAGGCAGGCGGGGAAACCAGGGTTAACATTGCAGCCACCTCCCTTAGGCGCCCCCGCTGATGCTGTGTTAATGTGGCGTAAAGGCAATATGCCGATACGGGCAGGCATGGGCTGCATAAGCACCTGCGCTGGAAGCTGCATAATCCCCAAATGCATGCGAAGCAAGAAACTGTATCATGAAAAATTTCCCCTTTCATGTTAGAGCCTCAAAACGGGGAAAAAACAGCTCTAACCCCCCGTTGAACCTGGAGAGGGCCATGGCCAGAACATCCACCATTTCCATTCCCCTGGGCTATGAGGCCCCCGATTTTTCTTTGTGGGATGTTGTCAGTGAAAAGCACCTCTCGCTGGCAGAATTGCGAGGCCCAAAAGCCACAGTGGTGGTGTTTGCCTGCAACCATTGCCCTTTTGTCAAACATGTGTGGGATGCGCTCTTGTCCCTGGCCAGAGACTACCTCCCCAAAGGGGTGGGCTTTGTCGTCATTAACAGCAACAATTTTAAGGCCTACCCTGAGGATGCTCCTGACAAAATGAAAGCATTGGCTTTGGAGAAAAATTTTCCCTTCCCCTACCTTGTTGACACCACCCAAAAAGTGGCCAAGGCCTATGTCGCAGCATGTACGCCGGATTTTTCTGTTTTTAATTTTAAGCTCCATTGCATTTATCGCGGCAGGCTTGACGGTGCCCGCCCGGAAAATGACATTCCTCCCTCAGGCGAAGACTTAAGGCAGGTGTTGGATTTGCTCCTTGCCGGAAAGCCTGTCCCCACAGAGCAAAAACCCAGCGTTGGCTGCAACATTAAATGGAACCCCTAAGGCACCCTCAAGGAACCTCTAAAGCCGCTCAAGCCTCCGCATGCCCCGCTGCTGCCCCACCCACGGGGTGAGTGTAGTGGGGGGTTGTTTTGAGGCGAGAAGGTTTTTCAGGAAAACTCCCGTGCACAAGCAAAAGCCAAGCATAGTTATTGAGGATGAAGGCTTTGAAGACAACAATGGGAGCTTATACCATGCTGGGTGCTCAAACCATTCTGGAGAAGACGAGGGCAGAGCTTTATTTGGAGGAGGTTGGACGCCTTTATCCCCAATTCTCCTTAGCCGTAGAACGCATGCTGGCCAGACGCGGGAAAGATCTGCCCCTGTGGCCCAACTGGTGCTTGCTGCCCATGCCCGGGTGGTATGCCGCCGTATGCAACGCCTCAGGCTGTCGCAAGCTTCCCCCAGAGAAGCTTAAAGACGTCTATTGGTTGGCCGCATTGGGCACGTGGAATTATACGAAGGGGCTTTGGCGTTTTGGCGCTGCCTTGCAACATGCGCTGTTGGCGACTCCCCATTTGGAGAGCATGCCTTCGGAGTTGTTTTTGAGGTTGCCTGAGTGGAGCCTTTATGTGGAGACACGGGGGATGTATTGGCAAGGCTTTAAGCTCCATGGTTTTTGGGCGCACCTGAATTGGGAGCTCTCCGAGGAGCGGCGAGAGCTGCGGCTGTTGTTGGACAGTGAGCAAGGCATGTTGCCATTGGCACTCTTTTTGGGAAACTGGACGGTGAAAGAAGCCGCGCAAAGGGCACTTGCAGAGAGGCTTCACCTCTATGCGAAGGCGGGGGTGCAGTGGAATTGGGAAGCTTTTTTAAAGATGGATTTTTCAGAGGAGGTGCTGCCTTTGTTGACACTCTTGGCCTATATTTGCAGTGCCTCACCTGAAATAGAATATTTTGAAAAACCGGGTGGTGCTGCGGAGCTTTCTCGTCCATGGCTGCTTGAAGGTGAGCAAAAATTGCCGTGCGCCCCCGTTGTACGGATGAGGATTTTGGGAAACTCTTTGGGTTGTGAGCTGCACGAGCGAAAGAAAACCGCAGGCGGCAAGTGGTTTTTGCCCAATGCGGCTGGCAAGGCCTGTTGTTGGCTGCCTCCGCAGACACAACCCTGAGGCGCCCCCGACACAACGCTCATGTGCCTTTAAAAGAGCCCTCAAAAGGGAGCTTAAAAGCGGCATGGGGGCAACAAGGAAAGAAATAATAAAAAGTATATAACGCGGAGGGCATTTGTTGCTACGCTGAGTTGCCCGTGGTTTTTGTTCTCCAAGAAACTTAAACGAAACAGGTGCAACCTATGTCTCTTTTGAGTGAAATGCTCGAGCACAACAAGGCCTTTGTTGAGAGCGGAACTTATGAGCGGTTTCGCACAGGCAAATTTCCCGAAAAAAAGCTGGCGATTTTGGCATGCATGGATGCGCGGCTTTTGGAGTTATTGCCGCATGCTTTGGGGTTGAAAAATGGCGATGTGAAGATGATTAAGAATGCGGGGGCGTTGGTTTCGCACCCGTGGGGTTCAGTGATGCGAAGCTTGGTGGTGGCCGTATATGCTTTGCGCGTCCGCGAAATATGCGTCATTGCCCATAGTGACTGTGGCATGGGGACCATAGACTCAATGCACATTCTCCAAGAAGCACACAACCGCGGCATTCCCACGCGAGTGCTCAATACCTTGCGCATGGCAGGCATAGATCTGGACAGTTGGCTGCGTGGTTTTGACAATGTGGATGACAGCGTACGCAACACCGTGGAACTCATCCGCACCCACCCCCTTATGCCCAAAGACGTACCCATCCACGGTGTGGTGATGGACCCTGTGACAGGAGCAGTCCGCCTGCTGGCGGATGGCTATAAAACTTTGACCAAAAAAGCCGTCAAAGCCCTCTGCAAGGAAGAGCTTGCTCTCAAAACCCTTGCCAAAGAAGAAGCCACTTTGCAGCGGATTGCAAACAACGCGGATGCAAAGCAGAACTCCGTCTAAACCCCAACAAGAAACCCCAACAAGGCCTCTTTTGAGCCCCCTGAAAAACAAAAGAGGACGCCCAAAAACAACCTTTGAAATTTCTGTTCTCCAGACCGGTTTCATCTGTGTCTCTCCACGCTGAAACCAACAGGGAGCCGATCTGGAGAAAAGCCTGCGTTGAGCCCTTAAAATATCCAATAAACTAAAGTTTGTCTGAAGTTTCAGGGGGCTCTGCTATTCCCGAAGGCGCAGGGAAGACAACAGGGGGCCAAGGTGGTGTTTTCAGAGGCTCAGCGGAGAAGAAGGGTTTGCTCAATGCATACCAGTCAAGCTTGCGTGAGAGTACCATGGCCACAGCAAGGCATATAAACAAGAGAGAAGAGCCCAGCAAGAGGGCATAGTCTTCACTGAGAAGCAACCCATAGAGGCATGAGAAAAGGATGCTGAGCAAAGCGGCAAACCCCACACCCAGGCGTATGCTTTTGAGGACAAAACAAAGGTAGAAGGCCAAAAGCCCCAAAGAAGCTCCTGCGGCGATGGCATAAGAAATGCCGAAGGGCATGTGCTCTGACAGGCTCAGGAGCAACAAGAAGAACAGCGCCATGGATGTGCCCACCAACAAATATTGCATGGGGTGCACGCGCAACTGTTTGATGCCTTCAAGGAAGAAGAAGGCCGCAAAGCTTAAGGCGACGAACAAAAAACCATATTTTGTGGCACGTGTTGCCAGTGTATAAGGATCCACAGGGTTGATTAACCTCACCACCAAGCCTTGCTCTTCCCACTCCCAGTTGTTGTTTGAGTTGAAATTGGACTGTGCATTGCTGGAGAGTGAAGACACTCTCCAAGTGGCATTAAACCCATTGTGGGTGACGTTGCGTTTTGTGGGCAAGAACCCCCCGCGAAAGTCAGGGTGCGGCCATGACGAGCTCATATAAACATTGTTGTCATCCGCAATGGGGGCAACGCTGATGGAATTGGTTCCATTGAGTGACAAGTTGATTTTGAATTCTGCTTTCAGAGCTTGGCCAGGCTCCAATGCGGGAAGTGTACTAAAAAGTGCAGGAGAGAATGCTCTGGAGGCTTCAGTATTTTTTTCCCACGCAAGCGTTTTCTCATTGAGGGTTAAAGCCGGCCTTCCAACCAACCCCCGCATGTCGCGCACTTTCAGCACCAACTCAGGCGGAAATGTGGCCACCAAACTTTCTCCTTTTTTCAGGGAAATGGATGGCATGACAAAGTCAAAATGGCCGCTGAGCAAGCCGTTGAAGTTATAGGTTTCTACATTAAAAATTCCGCGGTTCCGCGTGCGTGTGGGAAGCTCGCTTTGAATATCGAGCATCGTCGGAAAAAAGAGAAGAAAGCGTTTGTCATTGCGCTCGACGGTTTTATAGCCACCATGGCGAAGCTCTTCTTGCTCTTGCCAAGAGACGGCATAGGGGATGACGATGGCGGGGCCGGCGACAAATTGTGTGTCAGCAAAGCTTTGCACGACAGATTGGATGGCCTCGTGCCTATAGCTGACACGGCTTTCAATAAGGCCTTGGATGAAAAACAGCGGTACAAAAAGCAATAAAGTGAGGCTGCCAATGAGAAAGACTCGAAGAATAAGGGAACGTTTCATAATTTCCCAAGCTAGCGCTCTTGTGTGGGCAGAACATGAGCCTTGGGTGTGCTTTGTGTGAAGTTATGTGTAGCTTTGGTGAAGAGGGGAGGCAGCGCCACTTCAATGGGCAAGGGGGAGCGTCAACTTGGCAACACACCCTCCTTGGGGGCGGTTGGCCAACTCCAGGCTGCCTTTGTGCAACAAAACAACTTCTCTGACGAAACAAAGTCCAAGCCCCGTGCTTTTGGTTTCGCCTTGAGGCCTGGGCAAAGAGAAGAAACGCTCAAAGAGACGAGGCTTGGCAAATTCAGGGATGCCTTCTCCCTGATCTTCTATGCTCATTTCAAAATGGTTGGCATGGACGCGCAGACGGATAGAGACAAGTCCATTTTGAGGAGAGAATTGGACTGCATTTTCTGCGAGATTGAAGATGGCTTGCTCAATCAACAAAGGCTCTGCTTTGATGAGAGGCAAGTTGGGCTCAGCATGCAATTGAATTTGGATGTGACGTGCCACGCAACTGGAAGCAAGGTTTTGGACGACGCTGTTTGCCAAAGAAAGCGGCTTAACAAGCTGTGCATTGTCCAAGTGCTGTCGATGTTCCAACGCAGCAAGTTTCAGCATTTTTTCGACAAGCGTTGAAAGTCGCTTTGACTGAGAAACAATGGTGGAGAGAAAGTGTTTTTTGTCTGTCTCTGAAAGCTCTTCTTCTAAAAGCTCTGCGCAGGCACCAATGGCTGAAAGGGGGCTTTTTATTTCATGTGCCAACTGGTGCACATAATTTTCCACATATTGCTTTCCTTCCAGTTGTTCTCGCATATGTTTGAGCACTTGTCCGAGTTGAACAACTTCTTTTGCTCCCTTGCTGGGAGGCGTTGCTTTTTCTCCCGCTATAGCTGCCGTAGCAAAACGGCGAAGAGAATTGAGAGAGCGGGAGAGCCCAATGGTTACAATTAACCCGATGGCCGAAGACAAAGCCAACAGCAGCAACCCATAATTGAATATGCGGCTTTCAGCCTGCTCAACAATGGGGGTCAAAGTGCGGTTAGGGCTTGCGACTGTCAACACGCCGATAATTTTGTTGTCGTTGAGGATCGGCGCTGCGACGTGCATGACAGAGCTGGTGGGGTCTTCCGGGCTGTCTCTTGTGGATCGCGCGCCATAAACGCCTTGCAAGGTCCGACGTACATCGTTCCATCGGGAATAGTCTTTCCCAAGCTCTTTGTTTTCTGAATCGAACACGACAATGCCTTTGTCGTCCGCAATGCGAATTCGATAATTCAGTGTTGTTTTGTGAAAGCCCCAAATCAACGCATCCACTTTTCGATGAGAGAAATTTTTCACACTTTGGGCGAAACTTCCTGAAGCCATGGTTTTTTCGCGCATGTCTTGGGCAGCAAGCTCTGCCAGGAGGTTTGCTGTGTCGACAAGGTTTTCTTCCATGACTTGTCGGACAGCCGGCTTGACTTCTTTGATGAAGACTCGCTGGATGAAGAAAGCTGCCAACCCAACAATGAAAAAAAAGGCTAAAAAAACCCGAAGGCTGATCTGCATAAATCAGGACTTTTGCACAAGTCAGAACTCAAAAGAATAGCCCAGGCCTCGATGGGTTTGAATGAAGTCTTTTTGGGCATCAACGGAGCGCAATTTTGCGCGCAAAGTTTTGATGTGCGTATCAACGATCCGATCAGAAAGCTCCAAGTTATTAGGCCAGACATGGTCCAACAGTTGTTGGCGAGTCAAAATGTGGCCTGGTTTTTCCAGCAAACTGCGAAGGAGCAAAAACTCAATGCGCGTCAGCAACAGAGCCTGGTTGCAAAACCGAACGCGCATGCCTGCTTTGTCCAAAAGAAAAGGCCCCACGGTTTTGACTGAAGAAAGAGCAGACGAAGGCGTTTGGGGTGGGTGCGGCTCATTTGTTCTGCGCAAAACAGCTCGAACACGCGCAGCCACCTCCCGCGGGGAGAAAGGTTTAACCACATAGTCATCCGCCCCCATTTCCAGACCGGCCACTTTGTCCACCTCATGATCGCGAGCCGTCAAAAAGAGGATGGGTATTGAGCTGGTGGTTTGTCGAAGCCTTGAAAACAACTCAAAGCCACTCATATCCGGCAACCCCACATCCAAAATGGCGAGCTCAAAATGTGTTTGAAGCGCAGCCGACAGCGCTTTCTGGCCCGTTTCACAATGTTGAATGTGGTGTCCCTCCCGGGTTAAAGCAAAAACCAACGTATCAGCAATGCTGGTCTCATCTTCAACGAGCAGAATTCGGGCCATGGCTTCACCAGAGACGATTGTTGTTGGCTAGACCGCTTTCACTTTGACATGATCTCTTCGTTGGGCTCCGGTTTCGCTCAGGTCATGCACTTAAGTGCACTCCCATCGCGAAATCCTCGCCCGCCTCGACCTCATGCCAAATTGAAACCGGTCTGGAGAGTCAAATATTTTAAGAATGTTTTAACAATATTTTTGACAAGCAGCTTAAAAAATTTTTGAAGGAATACCAATAAAGCTTTTTTCAGAGGCACCCTGAAAAAAGAGGGCAACTTAAACTGGGAATTTTATATTGCTGCTGAGCTGAAGCATTGCCTGATAGGGTTGGGGTGATACGGGCAAGCCTCCCATGAAAAAACGCACAAGACACAAAGCCAAAAAACACAAAGCAAAAAAACACAAAGCAGAGCTCAAACAGAAACAAACAACAAACGAAGACAAATAGACGAAGACAAAAGAAGCGCTTGTTTTTGAAGAGAGAGGGTTGGGCATTTCTAGAGTGGAGAGAAAACCATGTGCTGCAAACTGAAGTCTGGAGTTTTAAGTTATATGTGCTGGGTTGTGTTTTTTTCCATACCTCAAGCCTGGGGGCAAGAGGCGTGGATAAACGAGGCACGTTTGTTTTCCCCAGAAATAAATTTTCCTACACAACTTAAAAGCCGTGTTGCAGAGCGCCAGCGCATTGAGAGCATTCCTGCGCGCGCGGTGCGTTTGGCGGAGAAGGCAAAATATGAAAAAACTTTGGTGGCCAAGCGCCGGTTTTTTTCTGCAAAGGCAAGCCTTCAGGCCATAGGTGTGCTTAAAACAAAATTTGTTGCCGATGGAGCAGATGCAAAGCAGGCTGAAGAGTTGCTCAAAAGGGTTTTGAAAGTTTTGAAAGAAGACGCCAAACAAAAAAACCGCAGCAATGAGTTGAGTGTGGGTTTTGCATTTTGGTTGATGAGTTGCGAGAGGGTTTTGAATGGCCGACAATTGGATGAAAAAAATTATGCAGCATTGATTGCCGGTTTGGATGAGGTTTTTGAAGGTTATGCGCAGCTTGATAAAGTGCCGAGCCAACGCAAGCAAACAAGCTTTGAGTTGATGGGCGTTGTAGGAGGGGTTATTACGGGTTTGGATTTGGAGTCCCAGAAAAATAAAAACAGCGACAGCAGGGCCCAAGCGGTGAAGCTTGCCGAAGAAAGCCTGGTCCTTTTTCAACTCACCCCGCAAAACCTCGGTGAAGCCATAGGCCTTCTCATTTGGCTTGGATACCAGCGCACCTAAGCCCAAGCACCCCTGGGGGCTCATGCAAAAAACACCCAAGCAGCTTAAGTTTTGCGGGGAAACGCCTGGCTGAACGAACGAATGTCAGGCTGCCCATAGACACCCTCCAGCACATATGGATCTGCCGCCACCCATGCTTGGGCAGCCTCGAGGTTTTCAAACTCTGCAACCACCAAGCTTCCAATAGGGTCACCATTTTCCTGGCACAACGGCCCGGCAAGCAACAGACGGTTTTCTTGCTCAAGGTGGCGCAACCGCTGACGGTGCATTTCCCTTATGGAAATGCGTCGATCAAGTTGGTTGGCTTTGTCAAGCACGTGGATGGCGAAATACATGGCTTTAAGCAATACCCCTTTGCGCAAAAACTCAAGGAAGAAATTTTTTTGTAGGCCCACATAAACCCTTTGTGGACGCTGAGCCCAAGCACACAAAACCCCGGCATACAAAACCCAAGCATGCAAAGCCCCCGCGCGCAAAAGCTGAACACAAAAGCTGAACACAAAAACTGCGTGCACAAAAACCTTGCCAAAACGCCTTCAATCGGTTTTGGTTTTCTGTTCAATGGGTACCTTAGCAAAAAAAATTTTTCTATATGACACCACCCTGAGGGATGGGACACAAGGCGAAGAAATTAATTTTACCGCCAATGACAAGCTGCTCATTGTGCAAAAGCTTGTCGACTTCGGAATGGATTGCATAGAAGGCGGGTGGCCTGGAAGCAATCCGCGGGACATTGAGTTTTTCGAGCTTTTGTCCAGGAGTGGGCTTCCCCTGGAGCGGGTTTCTGCATTTGGCAGCACACGGCGTGCACGTGCAACTTGTGAAACGGATGAGAGCATTCAAGCTTTGTTGAAGGCCCATGTCCCCAATTTGACGGTGGTGGGAAAAAGCTGGGACTTGCATGTGACCAAGGGCCTTGGCATTTCTCTTGAAGAAAATATTGAGCTTATTTTTGACACCATTCGCTATTTGAAAACGCGTGTGGACTGTGTCTTCTATGATGCGGAACATTTTTTTGATGGCTATGTTGCCAACCCAGGCCACGCCCTGAAAACGCTGGAGGCGGCAAAGTCCGCCGGTGCCCATTGTTTGGTGTTGTGTGAAACCAACGGCGGGAGGTTGCCCAACGAAATAGAGCGCATGGTGAAAGAGGTTAGCTCCGCTGTGGGGGATATTCAGCTGGGCATACATTGCCACAATGACTCAGAGACGGCGGTGGCGAATACGCTGATGGCGGTTTTGGCTGGGGCAAGCCATGTGCAGGGCACGGTGAACGGCTATGGTGAGCGCTGCGGAAACGCAAACCTCTGCTCCATCATTCCCAACTTGCAACTGAAGCTTGGCTTCTCTTGCGTGGACGCAGAAAAATTAAAGCAGCTTCGCGACCTCTCCGGCTTTGTTGCGGAGCTTGGCAATATTCCACACAACAACCGCCAACCTTATGTGGGCCGCTCTGCTTTTGCGCATAAAGGCGGCATCCACGTGTCTGCCGTGTTGAAAGATTCGGCAACCTACGAGCATATTTCCCCGGAGCTTGTGGGCAACAGGCAACGTGTTTTGGTTTCGGATTTATCCGGAAGAAGCAACCTCGTTTATAAAGCAAGTGAATTTGGCCTCAACCTGGATGCCAAAGACGAGCATACTTTGCATGTTCTGGAACGCCTCAAAGTGCTTGAGAGCCAGGGTTTCCAATATGAAGGCGCGGAAGCCTCCTTTGAAATTCTCATGCGCAAATCCATGGGGCAGATGCCTGGTTTTTTTGAGCTCTTAAGCTATAGCGTGTTGGATGCGAAGCGTGCGCAAAGCGAAAAGCCATTTTCCGAGGCAACAGTAATGCTGGCAGTAGAGGGAGAAATAGAGCACACGGCGGCCACAGGAAATGGCCCCGTCAATGCTTTGGACAATGCATTGCGAAAGGCCTTGCTGCGCTTTTTCCCAGTGCTCAGTGAGCTGCAGCTGGTGGACTATAAGGTGCGGATTTTGAGCTCCAAGGATGGCACCCAAGCCTTGACGCGTGTGCTTATTTGCAGCCGAAATAAAAAAGCGCAGACCTGGGGCACAGTGGGGCTTGCCACCAACATTGTGGATGCCAGCTACCAGGCATTGGTGGATGCGATTGAATTTATGCTGCTCAAAGAGCAGCAGAGCAAAGCCTAGATAGTGGGGAGCAGACTCTAACCCAAATAGGCCAAGGCGGATATTTCCACGCGTGCATTTTTGGGCAGGGCTTTGACTTCCACGGTGGCACGAGCAGGGAAGGGGGCTTTGAAGTGTAGCGCATAGACTTCATTGAATGCTTGAAAGTCACCCAGTGCACAGAGGTAGCAAGTGGTTTGCATGATATTGTCCAGTGTACCACCGGCAGCCTCAAGGATGGCTTGCAAGTTTTTGAAGACTTGTAGGGTTTGCTCTCGAATACCACCGGGGCAAGCTTCTCCCGAGGGCAACAAAGGTATTTGCCCTGAAATGAAAAGCCAGGGGCCTGCTTGAGAGGCCTGGCTATAAGGGCCTATGGCTTTAGGGGCATTGTCCGTTTGAATGGATGTTTTAAGGGTGGTGTTTGAAGACATGTGGGTTTTCTAAACTGGATAAAAGCAGATTTTCAAGGGAGACGAGCGAGTCCTCACTAAAGTTGACTTGCTTGTGGTTTTTGGGCTTAATGCAAAATTCTTTTCACATAGGGCGGTGAGGGGTTTTGTGGTTGTGCCGCAAATTTTTGGAGCGCTTGCGGTGCATTTTTTTGCTCCACATGTCAGGTATTTTATGAATCCGCCTCCCAACAATCGCATTGTGGTTTTGGATACGACGTTGCGTGACGGGGAGCAATCTCCGGGCGCAAGCATGAATAAGGAGCAGAAGCTCCAATTGGCACATGCGCTGAGAGACTTGGGGGTTGATGTCCTTGAGGTTGGCTTCCCCGTCTCTTCTCCGGGGGATTTTGACGCGGCACAAACCATTGCGCGCAAAGTGGAGGGCATCAGCATTTGCGGGCTTTGCAGGTGTCATTTTAATGACATCACCACAAGCTATGAGGCGTTGAAGGATGCCCCCAAAAAACGTTTGCATTTGTTTTTAGCCACCAGCCCTTTGCATCGCGAATTCAAATTGCAAATGGACAAAGAGGAAGTGCTTCGCCGCTCCATTGAGGCCATTCAGAAAGCGCGCGAGTTGTTTGACGACATTCAATTTTCAACGGAAGACGGCTCGCGGACTGAGGAGGACTATTTGTGCGAGGTGGTGGAGAGGGCCATTGAAGCAGGCGCAACCACCATCAACATTCCGGACACAGTTGGCTATATAACGCCCGAAGAATATTCAAATTGCTTCAAGAGTCTGCGAAAGCATGTGCGCGGCATAGACAAGGTGGTTTTGAGTGTCCACTGTCACAACGATCTGGGAATGGCCGTTGCGAACTCTTTGATGGGGCTTCGGGCTGGGGCGCGCCAAATAGAGTGCACCATCAACGGCATTGGTGAGCGTGCGGGTAATGCTGCCTTGGAAGAGGTGGTGATGGCATTGTGCACGCGCAAAGACTTTTGGGGGCTTGAGACAAACATTAAAACAGAGCGCCTCTATCCAACAAGCCGCTTGGTTTCAGCCATAACGGGTTTGGCGATTGCGCGGAACAAGGCCATTGTGGGGCAGAATGCTTTTGCCCACGAGTCGGGCATCCACCAGCATGGCATGCTGCGTCACCGCGGCACTTATGAAGTCATGCGGCCGGAGGATGTGGGGATCAGCAAAACCCATCTTGTGCTTGGCAAGCACAGCGGAAGACACTCTTTGCGCCAGCGTTTGTTGGACTTGGGTTTTTCGCTTTCGGACGAGCAATTGGATGCGGTGTTTGCAGACTTCAAGTTGTTGGCAGACAAAAAGAAGGAAGTTTTTGATGCGGACTTGGAAGCGCTGGTGAGTGGCCGCATTGCTGCGGTGATGACGCCGGTGTGGGCGCTTGAGTCCTATCATTTGGTTTCAGGCACCCAGGACTCGCCCACTGCGGGTGTGACGCTCAAACACCGCAATGGCTTCTCTAAATCGGCTTCTGCAACAGGGGATGGCTCCGTGGAGGCGGTTTATAGGGCGATTGAGAAAGCGACCGGCATTGCCGTTCACCTGAAGGACTACCAGGTGTCCGCCGTCAGCGTAGGCGAAGACGCCCTGGGCTATGTGACGGTTGAAATTATTCATGGGGCACAAACTTATGTAGCACGCTCTGCGAGCGTCGATGTTATAGAGGCCAGCACAGTGGCTTTCCTCGACGCCATCAACCGCATTGCTGCATTGCTGGAAGAGGCCAGCGAGAAAAAAGTGGACAGCAAGAGCCCCTGAGGCGCAGATCAGAAACGACGAAGCCAGAACAGATTGGACGCAACCATGTCAGAAACTCCAGAAACGCTTTTTGAGAAAATATGGAAGAGCCATTTAGTAATGCCGGAGTCCACCGACACGCCGGCTATACTCTATGTGGACTTGCACCTCATTCACGAGGTAACTTCTCCGCAGGCCTTTGGTGTGCTGAAGTCGCGTGGCCTCAAGGTACGGCGTCCGAATTTGACGACAGCCACGGTGGACCATTCCATTCCAACGACGCCACCCAATGTGGATGGAAGCCGTGTTTTTGCCGATGAGATGGCGAAGGCGCAGGTAGAGAAGCTGGAAGCCAACTGCAGGGAGCATGGCATTGCTTTCCACGGACAGGGAAGCCCGACGCAGGGCATTGTGCATGTCATTGGCCCCGAGTTGGGTTTGACGCAACCTGGCTGCGTGGTGGTGTGCGGCGACAGCCACACGGCGACGCATGGGGCTTTTGGTGCCTTGGCTTTTGGCATTGGCACCAGCGAAGTAGGCCATGTGTTGGCGACCCAATGCCTCTTGCAGCGAAGGCCCAAAACCATGCGCGTGAATGTGGACGGAAAATTGTCTGCAGGCGTGGGTGCGAAAGACATTATTTTGGCCATCATCCAAAAACTGGGTTTTGGGGGCGGAACAGGTTTTGTTTTGGAATATACGGGGCAAGCCATTAGAGACTTAAGCATGGAGGGCCGCATGACGGTGTGCAACATGTCCATTGAGGCGGGTGCGCGCGCCGGGCTCATTTCGCCTGACGAGACAACCTTTGCCTACCTCAAAGGCCGCCCGCATTCACCTTCGGGGAAGGCCTGGGACGAAGCCATTGAAAAATGGAAGCGCTTGGCCACAGAGGAGGGCGCGCGTTTTGACGCTGAAGTGCACGTGGATGTGAGCGCGCTTGCGCCGATGTTGACATTTGGAACAAACCCTTCGCAGAGCATCGCCATTTCAGAAAACATTCCTTCTCCGGAGAAGCTTGTTGGGGCTGATCGTGAAACCCTGGCCAAAGCCCTCGACTATATGGGACTTAAGGCAGGCAAGCCCATTGCCGGCCAGAAAATAGACGTCGTGTTTATTGGCAGCTGCACCAACTCACGCATTTCGGACTTGAGGGAAGCGGCTCAGGTTTTCAAAGGGAGGAAAGTGGCGGACTCTGTTCGCGCCTTGGTGGTGCCGGGCTCAGAAGCGGTGAAGAAGCAAGCGGAGGCAGAGGGTTTGGACTTTATTTTCAAAGCTGCCGGAGCCCAATGGCGAGAGCCGGGTTGCTCCATGTGCATTGCGATGAATGGAGATCAGTTGAGCCCCGGGCAATATGCCGTCAGCACCAGCAACCGCAATTTTGAAGGCAGACAAGGCAAGGGTGGACGCACATTTTTGGCAAGCCCACTCACGGCAGCCGCCGCTGCTATAAGTGGCAAACTCGTGGACCCGAGGTTGTTGAAATGAACCATATTCAAAGTCGAACAGTGGTGTTGCCTCAGCGCAATATTGACACGGACCAAATTATTCCTGCGCGCTTTTTGAAAGTGACAGACAAAGTGGGGTTGGGGAAAAATGTATTTTGCGACTGGCGCTATTTGCCCGATGGAAAACCCAACCCGGAATTTATTTTAAACCAGGCTGCGGCAGCTGATGCGCATATACTCGTGGCGGGCGACAATTTTGGTTGCGGCTCCTCTCGGGAGCATGCGCCATGGGCTTTGGTGGATTTTGGCTTTAAGGCCATTGTCAGCACTTCCATTGCCGACATTTTCCGGAATAATGCGCTCAAAAACGGCTTGCTCCCCATTGTGGTGAGCCCGGAAATCCACGCTGAATTGCTTGGCGCGCCAGGTGCCAACCTTGAAATTCGCTTAGACGAACAGGTGTTGATATTTCCTTCGGGCAAACGCGTCTCTTTTGAGATTGACAGGTTTTCTCGCCACTGCCTGATGAACGGCGTGGACGAGTTGGGTTTTCTTTTGGGTTGTGAGCCGCACATTTCAGCTTTTGAGGCCAGACGAGCATGAAAGCCATTATTGCACTACTTCCAGGGGATGGCATTGGCCCAGAAATAACCGTTGAAGCTGTCCGTGCTTTGCATGCGGTGGCTTCCAGGTTTGGGCACAACTTTATTTTTGAGCAAGCGGACATTGGCGGAATAGCCATTGACAAGACGGGCAAGGCTTTGCCGCAGGAGACGGTGGCCCTGTGCAAGCAAAGCCACGCTGTGCTTTTGGGGGCTGTTGGTGGGCCCAAGTGGGGGCCTTCTTCCAAAGTACGCCCGGAGCAAGGGCTGCTTGGCCTTCGCAAGGAGTTGGGGCTGTTTGCCAACCTGCGCCCTGTACGCATTTTTCCCTCACTGCAGAGCCACTCGGTGTTTCGCCCTGAAGTGGTGCAAGGCGTGGACTTGCTGGTGGTGCGCGAGCTTACGGGCGGCATTTATTTTGGTGAGAAGCGCCGTGAAGGCACGTGGGCCATGGATGCGTGCACCTATAGTGAGGCGGAGGTTGAGCGTGTTGTGCGCAGGGCAGCTTTGCTTGCCATGTCTCGCCGCAAAAAGCTGACCTCGGTTGACAAGGCCAATGTGCTGGAAACTTCGCGTTTATGGAGAGAGGTTACCGAGCGCGTGGTGAAACGAGAATTTCCGCAGATTGAATTGGAGCACCTCCTGGTGGACGCCTGCG
This sequence comes from Cystobacterineae bacterium, assembly GCA_009782175.1. Lineage (GTDB taxonomy): Bacteria > Myxococcota > Myxococcia > Myxococcales > Myxococcaceae > WRKR01. The sequence continues at coordinate 122,358 of WRKR01000001.1, read as the reverse complement.
CCATGTACCTGATTCGCCGCCCCTCAGAGTTTGACGTTATTGTGACAGAAAACATGTTTGGCGACATTCTCACGGACGAAGCTTCCATGTTGTCGGGCTCCATCGGCTTGTTGCCGTCGGCTTCTCTGGGAGAAGGGAGGCTGGGCCTCTATGAGCCCATACACGGCTCTGCTCCGGACATTGCGGGGCGGGGGATTGCAAACCCCTATGGCACTTTGTCCAGTGCGGCCATGTTGTTGCGCCACTCTTTGGGGCTGGAGAAGGAGGCTTTGGCATTGGAGGAGGCCATTGCTCAAAGCATTCAGAAGGGCGCATTGACGGTGGACTTGGCCCCAGCATCCCCCTTGTCCACTTCAGAAGTAGGGCATAGTGTAGAAGCACTGCTGCTCAACCCCACCTCCTCTTAAGGTTGAAGTGAAGCATTGCATTGAAGCATTGCATTGAAACATTGCAGAGAAGTATTTTTTAAAGGCGGCGAGGAGGGCAGGGCATTGAGGCGGTTTTTGTTTTCCTTAGGCATATGTTTTCCTTAGGTATATTATGGCGAAGAAAAAGATGACGGGTGCGCAGGCAATTGTGCGTTGCCTTGAGCTTGAGGGTGCACGTTATGTGTTTGGCGTACCCGGCGGAGCTGTGCTTCCACTCTATGATGCAATTTATAGCTCGAAGAAATTTCAGCATATTTTGGTCCGCCACGAGCAAGGTGGCGCCCATATGGCAGAAGGCTATGCCCGCGTAACAGGGGAGGTGGGGGTGTGCATAGGCACTTCCGGGCCGGGGGCCACCAACCTTGTGACGGGGCTTGCGGATGCCTATTTGGACTCAGTGCCCTTGGTTGCGCTGACGGGGAATGTTGCGCGCTCGCTTTTGGGCACAGACGCCTTCCAGGAAGTGGATATTACGGGCATTACCATGCCTGTGACGAAACACAACTGGCTGGTGACAGACCCCAATGAGTTGGTGCGTGTGATGAAGCTTGCCTTCCACATTGCAAGGACGGGGCGCCCCGGGCCTGTGCTGGTGGACATACCCAAGGACGTCCAGGCAGCGGAAATTGAGTTTGACTATGACGGCATAGAAGAAGACGAAGAATTCAAAAACTTCAAAAACCAGGCTGCGGACTTGGGGCCCAAAATTGTGGAGGCCGCCAAGCTGATTTCAAAGGCAAAAAACCCCGTTTTATATTTAGGCGGCGGCATTCATGTTTCCAACGCCTATGCCGAGGTGTTGCGTTTTGCCGAGCTTGTCAACGCGCCGGTGGTGACAACCATACATGGCAAGGGTGCCATTCCCGAAACGCATCCGCTGAATTTGGGGATGTTTGGCATGCACGGCTCCCGCTATGCCAATTTTGCTGTGCAAGGCTCGGACTTGATGTTTGGGATTGGCGCGCGTTTTGATGACCGTGTGACAGGGCGCCTCAACTCTTTTGCGCCGGATGCCAAAATTTTGCACATGGACATTGACTTGGCGGAAATTTCCAAAAACGTGAAGGTGGATGTTGGCCTGCTTGGGGATGTGAAGGAGGTGCTGCCCAAACTCACCGAGCAATTGGAGGCCCTCTATGCCAAAGGTCGCCACGATATTTCTGCTTGGAGAGCGCAAGTGGATGAGTGGCGCAAGCAGCACCCTGTCAGCTATGTGCAGCACCCCAAGGAGCCTTTGTTGCCGCAAACGGTGGTGGATTTGCTCTATAAACTCACCAAAGGCAAAGCCATTGTGGTGACAGGCGTGGGGGAGCACCAGATGTTTGCCGCTCAATATTATAAGGCCGACTACCCGCGGCAATTTATCAGCTCCGGTGGTTTGGGCACCATGGGCTATTGTTTGCCTGCGGCCATTGGGGCTCAGCTGGGTGCACCCGACAAGACAGTGGTGGGGATTGACGGCGATGGCAGCTTTCAGATGACTTTGCAGGAGTTGGCGGTGGCCTCCAAGCTGAACCTCCCCATTAAAATTTTCATTCTCAACAACCTCTATTTGGGGATGGTACGCCAATGGCAGGAGCTTTTCTATGAAAACAGGAAGAGTGAAGTGCTGCTTGGAGACTGTCCGGATTTTGTGAAGCTTGCCGAGGCCTATGGGTGTCTCGGTTTGCGTTGCTCCACGGTTGAAGACTTGGAGCCTACACTCAAGAAGGCGCTGGCCCATAAAGCAGGCCCCTGCATTGTGGATGTGCGGACAAAGGAAGAAGAATCCTGTTACCCTATGGTGGCCCCGGGGGCTGCCCTGGATGAGATGTTGGGAGGCAAACCATGACAACCTCAAACTCAAGCACGCATACCATTGGCTTGCTCGTCGCCAACAAGCCGGGCGTGTTGTTCCGCATAGCGGGTTTATTTTCAAGGCGCGGGTGGAACATTGAGAGCCTCGCTGTTGGCCCCACGGAGCGTCCGGAATACTCCAGAGTGACGGTGGTGGTGCAGCTCAGCAAGCCCATAGAGCAAATGCTTCGGCAAGTGCAAAAGCTATTGCCTGTGGTGAAGGCTGTTGAGCTTCAGCCCAGGAAGCTGGTGGAGCGGGAGCTGATGCTTGTCAAAATTGCGACACCCGAAGCAAGCCACATGGAGTTGAGTGCGTTGCTTGAGGTTTATAACGCGCGGATTGTGGATGTTTCCATGGGCTCGATGATGATTGAGGCAACAGGCTCCAACGAGAGGTTGGACGCTTTGGAAATTCAGCTTAAAAAGTTTCGCATTCAGGAGCTTTGCCGGACGGGGCGCATTGCACTCGAAAGCGGCTCTCAAACCATTATTTCAGCAGAAGAATAGGAGAAAAAATGGCAAAGGTTTTTTATAGCACAGACACCAGCCTTGAGCTGATTAAGGGACGCAAAGTGGCGATTATGGGTTATGGAAGCCAAGGCCATGCCCACGCGCTCAACTTGAAGGATTCCGGTGTGGACGTTTGCGTTGGCCTTCGCAAGGAGAGTGCGTCCGTGGCCAAAGCGGAGGCTGCGGGGCTTCGCGTGCTTAGCGTTTCTGAAGCGGCGCGCGAGGCGGACTGCATTATGCTTTTGACGCCTGACCAGGGGCAAAAGCAACTCTATGAGGCAGAAATTGCGCCGCACATGACAAAGGGCAAGGCTTTGTTTTTTGCGCATGGCTTTAGCATTCACTATGGGCGCATTGTCCCCCCCAAGGATGTGGACGTATTGCTTATTGCGCCCAAGTCCCCCGGCCACCAAGTCCGCCGCCTGTTTGAAAATGGGCAAGGCACCCCTGGCCTCATTGCTGTGCACCAGGACGCGACGGGAAAGGCACATGCCCTGGGGCTTTCCTATGCCTGCGGCATTGGTTGCATGCGTGCCGGCGTGCTGGAGACGACTTTCAAAGAGGAGACGGAGACGGACTTATTTGGGGAGCAGGCGGTGTTATGCGGTGGCGCAACAGCCTTGGTGCAGGCGGGGTTTGAGACCTTGGTGGAGGCGGGCTACCAACCTGAAAGCGCCTATTTTGAGTGCCTGCATGAGTTAAAGCTGATTGTCGATATGCTCTATGAAGGCGGCCTCAGCTGGATGCGCTATTCCATTTCCGACACCGCCGAATATGGCGACTATACGCGCGGCCCCCGCATTATTAATGAAGCGGTACGCGCGGAGATGAAGAGGGTGCTTGAGGAAATACAAAGTGGGCAATTTGCCAGGGAGTGGATTGCGGAGACGGAGTCCGGCGGCGCCCAATTTTTGAGGATGCGGGAGAAGGCGAAGGCGCACCCCATTGAGGAGACGGGGGCCAAGCTTAGAAAAATGATGGCCTGGGCCAAAGACATACAGAAGAAATAGTTGCAGACAAAAGCCGCCTGAAACCCAGGCGGCTTTTTTGAGCAAGGAGGACGCATGCGCCCATTTCGCTGGTATATGCCAACCTGTTTGCATTTTGGTGTGGACGCTTTGGACTTGCTTTCGCGCTTGCCTTTGCCGGGCAAAAAGGCCTTGCTTGTGACGGGCGCTGGGGGCTCCGCGCGGCGCTTTGGCCATTTGGAGAGGGTGCTGGCTTTGCTTGAGGAGAATGCGTGCAAGGCCGTGGTGTTTGACAAAATCCACCCCAACCCCACCTCGACGCAGGTGGACGAGGGCGCCATGCTTGCCCGCGAGGAGGGCTGCGAGTTTGTGCTTGGGCTTGGGGGCGGCTCCTCCCTGGATGCTTCCAAGTCCATTGCGCTTATGCTGAGCAACGAGGGCGCCTATTGGGACTATATGCCGACGGCGACGGGAAAAAACACGGTGGAAAAAAACAAAGTGCCCAAGCACCCTGCCAAGCCCATTGTCGCCATCCCCACCACTTCAGGCACAGGCAGCGAGACGGATCCATGGACGGTTATTACGCGGCTTGAGTCTCACGAGAAATTGGGCTGGGGTTGTGACTCTACTTTTCCACAGCTTGCCATTGTGGACCCAAAGTTAATGCTGTCTGTGCCTGTGGCCATGACGGCGATGACGGGCATGGATGCTTTTTTCCATGCGGTGGAGGCCTATTTGGCAACCTGCCATCAACCTGGCTGTGACGCTTTGGCGTTGGATGTTGTGGCGCGCATTGCGAAGTGGCTGCCCAGGGCGGTGGAGAAGCCCCAGGACGTGGAGGCGCGCACCCAAATGGCATGGGCTGCCACCGAGGCGGGCATTTGCGAGTCGCTCTCTTCGTGCATTTCCCACCACTCTTTGGAGCATGCCTTGAGTGCATTCCACCCGGAGCTTCCGCATGGTGCTGGGTTGACGATGCTTTCTTCCGCCTATTTTTCTTCCTTGCTTCCTGCCGTGCCTGAGCGCATGGCTGAATTGGCCAGGGCCATGGGGCAGAAGGCCCAGGCAGAAGCATTTTTGGTGGGGCTTAAAAAGCTCATTTTTGAAGTAGGCCTTGAGGGGTTGAAGCTTTCCGACTATGGCATTCGCCCCGAGGCCTTTCCGGTTTTGGCCAAAAATGCATTCGACGTTATGGGCTTTTTGTTTAAACTGACGCCGATGAAGCAAGACGAGAATGCATTAATACACATTTTGCAGCAGGCTTGGCGCGAACAGGAGGAATGATGGCCACCGACGAGGAGGAATTGGCCCGTTTGCGCGGTGCCATTGATGAGATTGACGAAGAGGTTTTGCGTCTCATTAGCCGACGTGCGCGCCATGCGCAGGCCATAGGCGAGGTGAAGAAAAGCGCGGGGCAGCATTCTTTTTGGAGCCCTAAGAGGGAGGCCGAAGTATTGCAGAAGGTAGAGGCCCAAAACGGTGGCCCATTGCCCGGGGCTTTTTTGCGCCGCTGGTATTTGGAATTAATGTCCGCCTGTTTGGCATTGGAGAAGCCCGTGAGGGTGGCCTATTTTGGGCCGGAGGGGAGTTATACGCATACGGCGGCGCTACAATATTTTGGCTCCTCGGCAGAGGCGATTCCCGAGGTTTCCATTGGCGAGGTATTCAGAAAGACGGAGTGCGGCGGGGTAGACTTTGGGGTTGTCCCCGTAGAAAACTCAACAGAAGGAATGGTAAGCCACACGCTGGACATGTTTTTAAGCAGCCCTTTGTGCATTTGCGGGGAAACTTTGCTTCGCATTCACCACCACCTGCTTTGCAAAGAGGAGAAGCTTGAAAGCGTTGCGCGCGTCTATGCTCACCCGCAGTCCCTGGCGCAGTGCCGCCGTTGGCTGGAGAGGCATTTGCCGCAAGTGGAATGCATTGCGGCTTCAAGCAATGCCGAGGCTGTGCGCATTGCCGTGAAAGAAGAGAAGGCGGCAGCCATTGCGGGGAAAAACGCTGCGCACATTTATGGCCTGCCCATTTTGGCCTCTCACCTGGAGGATGAGCCCAGCAACACGACGCGTTTTTTGGTGCTGGGGAGCCAGCAGCGAAAGCCCACGGGGGAAGACAAAACCAGCATTTTGTCCTCGTGCCTTGACGAGCCTGGTGCATTGGTGCACTTGCTTGGGCCTTTGGCAAGGCATGGCATAAGCATGACGAAAATTGAGTCCCGGCCTTCGAAGCGTGGCTTGTGGAATTATGTTTTCTTCCTGGACATAGAGGGCCACATGGATGAGCCTGTGGTGGTGGAGGCCTTTGAGGAGATGAAGAAAGCCAGCATTCTTTTCAAGGTGCTTGGCTCCTATCCACGAGCACAACTGAAGCATTGAAGGGAGAAAGCATGTCTGAAAATGTTGACATTCAAACCCTGGAGGCCATTCGCAACCGGCGCTCCATCCGGTTTTTTGAAGACAAACCCATTCCGGAGCCATTGTTGAAGGCGGTGTTAGAAGACGCCATTTGGGCGCCTTCCAGCATGAATATGCAACCCTACCGCTGGTATGTGGTGCAGACGCCCCTCGTGCGAGAGAAGTTGCTCAAGTGCCTCAACAACCAATCAGCAGCCAGCACGGCGCCTGTTTTATGTGTCAACGTGGCTTGTTGGGGGGACTGGCCTGAGGCCTCACAAGAACACCTGGCATGGTCGCGTCAGCGCCCTGAGTTTAATGAGGTGCAGAAAGAGGCCTTTGTCAAAAAAATGGCTATGCTCTCTTCGGCCTTTGAGTTGCCTCGAGAAGAGTTGCGCGTGTGGGCAACCAAAAGTGCCGCGCTCTCTTGTGAGAACCTCATGCTTTCAGCCAGCGCTCGCGGAATTTCCAGTTGTCCCATGGAAGGCGGGTGGGGCCCGGAAGCTTTGCTTCAAGCCGGGGAGGTTTTGGGGTTGGACTCCACAACCCAAAGCGTCATTATGGTTATTGCCTTGGGCTATAAAAGCCCCAAGCACCTGGACATGCCCATATGGCGGAGAGAGTTTTCCAAGCTGGTGCACTTCCTTTAGGCTTTAGGCACCTTTTCGGATCCACCCCATGGGTTTGCCAAGGCTGAGCACGGTGCGTCCGAAAAAGTTGTTGAGGAAGTTGGCGCCGCAGGCATAGAAGCCGAGGAGGGAGATGAAAAGCTCTGTCCAGGCGGCAATATTGCTGAAAAGTGTTGGGTTGACGCCAAAGCTGGCCATGGCGAGGGAGAAGAACAAGACATTAATAAGCGCTAAAATAGCGAAGAAGCATTTGTTGGCTTCCATGGCAGCTATCATAATGAAGATGGAAAAAACCAAATAGCCGATGAAGGCCACGCCGACTTGCCTTGGATCTGTTCCGAGTTGGATGGGACCCAACCACTCCAGGGAGATGGCCCAATTGAAGGCCATGGCCATCCAGAAGAGGCCATAGGTACCCAGAGCGACGGCGCCAAAATAGTTGCCCTTTTTAAAGTCAATGGAGGAGGCCCAAATTTGTGCCAGGGAGCCCAGAAAAACAGTCCAAGGCAAAAGAAAAGTAACTTTGCCTGCGCCTTCGCCTCCCGTAAGCCCTAGTTTCTGGCTAGAAGCCACCAAGCAAACGAGGGCCAAACCAAAAACCCCAAGGGCCGTAGGGTCAGACATTGAAATTTTTGTTTCGGAGACGGGTTGAGACATGGCTTGCTCCTTCCATTCAGTGTGGACTTTCCACAGTGGATTTTCCACAGTGGATTTTCCACAGAGGACTTTCCACAGTGGAACAACTACTCTAGTCCAGCAGCTGTGTTCCATGAAAATGATGGTTTCTCATACATAACCCCGCCCATGTGAGTCAAACGCAAGCGAGGAAGTTAACAGACGTATCCGCTTCAACCACAGCCTTGCTTTGGGGCATAGTTTTCGCCAGCTTAGCGACTCAAGAGCATAAGCTTTAGAGGGCCATTTGGAGTTGTGCGGTGAAGACGAAGTCTTTTCTGGTATTAAAGCGCAGGCGGTGGCCGGTCCAACCGGCTTCCAGTTTGAGGTTGAGGCGGTGTTTATCAATCCACCAGTTGAAGCCTGGGCGGAGGGACCAATTATCCCTGACGTGGCCTGGGGCGAGGGAGTTGAAGAAGCCCCAGCTGATGAGGGGCTCTATTTTGCCTATAAGCCAACCCACCTCAATAACGGCGCCGGTGCCCGAGTCCGGGTTTTGGGGCCCGCGTGCATAGTGGAAAAAGTTGGCCTGTGCGAGAAGGGCATGTTTTTCCCCAAAGGGATATTCCAAAAAAACATCCGCTCCCAAGCTGAGCGAGTCCGCTTTTTGGCGTGGGTTATGTGTTGTGGAATATACATAGGCATTGGGTTGATATTCTGCCCCCACGCCCAGGCTCAGCATGGGGGTTTTGGAAAAATAAATGGCGCTTATGGCATAGTTTTTTTCGCTGCCCAGAAAGTTATAGCGCAGCATGGTGGCGACGCGGGGGATGGAGGTGCGGTTGGTGCCGGTGGTGGCATCGGCGACAACGCCATTGGAAATGGAGGCGCGAAAGTGTATGGCCTCATTGAGGAAGAAGCCGCGGAATTGGAGGCCCATATCCCGGTATGCTTTGTGGGAGTTTTCGGCGAAGGGGATAGCGGGGATGAAATAGTCCAAGGTATGCATGGCGCCGGCGGACTGAGCAAAATAGCGCACCAAAGGGAAAATGAAGAGGCCCGCGTCGAGGCGCAGGTTTGGGTCAAACTCAATAAAGGCGACAGCATCTTGAACGAAGAAGTCCGGCTTCCAGTTGCCGCCTTTGCCCCAGTTTATTTGCTCTGCAACAAACAGAAAGCCCAATTTTTTATGTTGTCCGCCGAAAATGAGGCGTGTCCTGCGCGAGAAAAATTGCGCCGTGCCCCAATCCGGCCCCTGGTTGCCCAGCTGAAGTTGTGGTTGCAGAAGAATGCCGAGTGTGAGGTGGCTATCCTCATCAATATCTACTTTGAAGGCTTGGGCTTGCAGGGAGGTGGTGGCCAACAGCAAAGCGAGGGTAGCCCCCACAAAGCGAGGGCAACAGCGGAGTGTGGGAAGAGAGGCAAAAGCCATGAGTGGTTTCCTTTAGGGGCAAATTTCCTTTAGGGGCAAAGCAAAAACGGCCACGGGTTTAACCGTGGCAGCTGCAGCTCCAAACCAGGCTGGGGGGTTGAAGCCGGGAGCGCACTATACTCATACGGGAATGGGCCGCAATGGGAATGGTGCTGTTGGGCTGTTTATTCTAAAATAATTTTTCGAATGCAATGGTTGAAGGAGTCCGCCACATAGAGGTTTCCTTCCATGTCCATGGTGAGGCCGGCGGGGAGATCAAAGCGAGCAAGGGTTGGGCCACCGTCGAGCAAACCACTGATGCCGCTGCCGGCAAAGGTGCTCACAACTCCCTCTGGCGTTATTTTGCGTATACGGTGGTTATCGGCATCCGCAACAAAGAGGTTGCCTGCCATGTCGATGGCAATGCCCCAAGGGCTAGAAAAGCGCGCATTGCTACCTCGTCCGTTGGCAAAGCCTTGGGTGCTGCCGGCAAGCGTGCTGACTTCTCCTTCAGGTGTTATTTTGCGTATACGGTGGTTGCCGGCATCCGCAACCCAGAGGTTGCCTGTCAGGTCGATGGCAATGCCCCCAGGGCTATCAAACTCTGCAAGGGCTGCCTCACCGTCGATGGAGCCTGCGATGCCGCTGCCGGCAAAGGTGCTGACTTCTCCTTCAGGTGTTATTTGGCGTATACGGTGGTTATCGGTATCCGCAACAAAGAGGTTGCCCGCCGCATCTATGGTGATGCCCCCGGAGTTATTAAAGTTAAAGCGTGCACTGCTTCCTTGTCCGTCGGCAAAGCCTTGGGTGCCGCCGGCAAAGGTGCTGACTTCTCCTGTGGGCGTTATTTTTTGAATGAGGTGTCTGCTGGAATTCACCACATAGAGGTTGTTTTGCAGATCTACCGCAATATCCAAAGGCGTGTCTGCCGTATTGAGGCCGACAAAAAGCTCCACATGGCCTTCCGGGCTTATTTCGCGTATTCCATAGTTGTTGTGATCTGCCACAAAGAGTTTCCCCTCCGCACCTATTGCAAGGCCTACAGGCCAGGAAAAGGCTGCTTCACTCCCCTGGCCGTTGGCAAAGTCTTGTTTCCCGCTGCCGGCAAAGGTGCTGACAAATGCCGTAGGCACATAGGTGAAGGGGGTGGTGGAGAGGACAGTTTTATCCCCTGCGGTTATTTCTATAAGGCCGCTGCAGTGCATGTTTTTGGGGACTCTAACGGCTATTTCAGTGTCCGTTGCGGAGAGAATTTCAGCATCAACCCCATTGAGACTGACCTTGTTGAGGGCGTTGAATTTCTCTCCATAAATGACAAGCGTGGCGCCATGCGCTGCCTCAAGGGGGCTGAAGCTGCTGATAACAGGCTCATTATAGACGCATATGCCCCTGTCACCCACTTTGGGGTTTTGGCCGGCAAAACAAGAAGCATAAGGAGGACACGCCCCCGCCTCATGGCCTATGGTGCATAGGCCACCCATATGGCAGGCGGACGCCCACAGGACGAAGGCAACAACTGGGCCAAGCTTTTGTGCTTTCACGAACTTTCCCTCAAAAATGTTGTGCGTCTATTGCCTGCCGCCGACCCGGCCCCGCCACTTTCTCGAAAATATTCGGAAAGTGTTCATTTTGCATGGCCTTCACGCTTTTAGCTGCCAATATTCATGGTTTTTTGATAAAAAGCCATGCGAAATGGACACCGCCACACCGCCCATTTCTCCTTCACCGTTTCCTTGGGTGTTGCCTCAACACAAGTTTCAGTGGTTTATAACATTTTTAAGCGTGGCAAGGCATTTTTTCCCTCAGCTTATACCAGAGTGTCTCTTGGTGTTGATAGGTTTTGCAGCTTTCCAGCGCTTAAGTGGCTTAAATGGGCCGTTTTATGGCCTGGTTCCATGGATATAGGCATTGCGCTTTTATTGGAAGACTTTCCACATGGCGACGAGCTGAAATATCTGATCTCATGGGTGTGAAGTTGATACATAAAGGTTCAGCTGCTTTTGCATAAAATCCGCATTCACCCATGAAAAACCCGCTTTCAAGCTATAGAGAACGCTATGAGCCAACCTACGCTTCTTTTGAATGATGGTTTGCACATTCCGCAACTTGGATTTGGCACCTGGCAGATTTCGGAAGAAAAGGCTGCCGCCGCCGTTTCCACCGCGCTTGAGGCAGGCTATCGCCTGCTTGACACGGCTTCTATTTATGGCAACGAAGTGGGTGTAGGCGAAGGCATACGGGCTTCGGGTGTGCCGCGCGAAGAAATTTTTGTGACGACCAAGTTGTGGAACAGCCACCAGGGCTATGACGAGGCGATGCGTGCTTGCGACAAAAGCTTGCAGCGGTTGCAGTTGGACTATGTGGACTTATACCTCATTCATTGGCCGATGGCACACCGGGTCCGCTACCTCGAAAGTTGGCGCGCGCTGGCGACGCTGAAAAACGAAGGGCGCGTGCGATCCATCGGCGTGTCCAATTTTCAGATTCCGCACCTCAAACATTTGTTGGATGAAACTGGCGTGGTTCCGTCGGTCAACCAAATTGAGCTACACCCCTATTTCCAGCAGCATTCCCTGCGTACATTTCACTCTCAGCATGAGATTGTTACGGAGTCCTGGGCTCCAGTCGGCCAGGGTGGCACCTTGCTGAGCGACGAGCGCGTGTTGCAGCTTGCGCGAAAACACCAGAAAACGGCAGCGCAAGTTGTGTTGCGCTGGCATGTGGACTCTGGTTTGGTGGCCATTCCCAAGTCCATTCGCCCGGAGCATATCCGCGAAAATTTCCACATTTTTGATTTTAAAATGGAGCATGAGGACATTTCCTTGTTGGAGGCTCTCAACAACCCCCAGGGACGCCTCGGCCCCCACCCTGATACTGCGGATTTTTAGGGGGAGGGCCTTGTTTGCCTCGGCCGAGGCAGACTAAACGGGTTTAGCTTTGAGGCACTGCATGGCGTTGGATGCGCGCCAGTGTTTCGGCAAGCAACTCGCGCATGCGGGCAGTCTCATAGTCAGCCTGAAGGCCAATCCAACAGGCGCAAACCCGTATCCACGCTGACAGCCCGCTTGCCTGCGACAATTTCGCTAATTCGCCGCTGAGGCACACAAATTTCTTTTGCCAAGCGATATTGGCTGATGCCAAGCGGCTTCAAAAACTCTTCCAACAAAATTTCGCCAGGGTGGGGGAAAGCTATTTCACGCGGCATGGTGCTTCTCCTCTATGCAACCACTTTTCATTTTTGGGCTATACTCTGTCATTCTCTCGTTGTTTCAGAGAATATAGGAGGGGAAAGCAATGCAATACCAGATCATCGACGTATTTGCGGACAAACTGTTCAGCGGCAACCCAGCCGGAGTTTGCCTGCTTGAAGCGTGGCTGCCCAATGCGCTTTTGCACAACATTGCAGCTGAAAACAACCTACCTGAGACGGCGTTTTTGGTGAAGCAGGAGGGCCACTATGCGCTGCGCTGGTTTTCACCGCTGATGGAGGTGGAGCTTTGCGGCCACGCAACTTTGGCAAGCGCGTTTGTGTTGTTTGAAGAAGCCGAAAAGGGTGCCAGTGAAATACAATTTAAAACCCTAAGTGGCATGCTTTCGGTGACGAAGGAGGACGGCTTGCTTTGTTTGGAGCTTCCAGCGCGCCCTGTCGCGGCTTGTCCAAGCTATTCAAGCTTTGAAAAAGCTTTGGGGCTAAAGCCGCTTGCCACCTATAGGGCTGTGGACTTTTTGCTGCTTTTAGAGAGCGAAGAAGCGCTCAAAAACCTCAGGCCGGATTTTGCTGCGCTGAAGGAGGTGAAAGCCGAAGCAAAGGTGGACACGGACTGCTTTGGGGTTATTGCCACAGCCAAAGGGAGGGAGGTGGACTTTGTTTCGCGCTTTTTCGCGCCCAACGTCGGCATTGACGAAGACGCCGTCACCGGCCGCGCCCACTGCTCCCTCATTCCTTTCTGGAGCGAAAAACTCGGCAAGCCCAGGCTGACGGCACGGCAGTTGTCCAAACGCGGCGGTGAGTTGTTTTGCGAAAATTTGGGAGAGCGCGTCAAAATTGCCGGAAAAGCAGTGCGCTATTTGAGGGGGAAAATAGAGGTTGCGCCTTGAGGGTTTAGCTGTTTTTTGAAGCCGAAAAATGTGGACAGCGGGTTTATTTATAGCTATAGGTGATACTTAGTAATATACACGGAGCAAACATGGCAACGTCGCTTAAAATTGATGATGCGCTGAAAGAGCGTGTCCGGCTGCTTGCAACTTCGCGGCGGCGCTCTGCTCACTGGATTATGCGCGAAGCCATTGCACAATATGTCGAGCGTGAAGAAGCCCGGGAACGCTTCAGGCAAGAGGCCCTGGCTTCTTGGGTGGCCTACCAGGAAACCGGCCGCCACCTGACTGGGGATGAAGTCCGCTCCTGGCTGAAAACCTGGGGCACGGAGGCTGAAACGGAGATGCCTGCGTGCCACGAGTAGTTGTGACGGAAAAGGCAGGGGAAGGCTTGGAGCAGTGCCGTCGTTTCTTGCGAGACAAAAACCCCCAAGCTGCCGTGCGGGCAAGCCAGGCAATTGAGCGGCAATTCCTTTTGCTCGAAACAACCCCAGGCATAGGCCGCCCATTCCCCGAAATGCCAGAGTTGCGCGAATTGCTGATAGGTTTCGGGGACTCTGGCTATGTCGCCCTATACCGTTATGAGCCAGCTGTCGATCTGGTTTATGTGCTCGCCTTCCGACACCAGAAAGAGGCTGGCTATTGAGCTGCTATTCCGCGCTTCCCCACAAGCCCCCCTCAGGCCTTCGCCCTTGCGGGCCGCTTCATCGTCAAAAAATTCCCAAAGAGCGCCAGTGCGGCACCGGCGGCGGCAACCCATGTCCACGCATGGCCTTCAAACAGCGTGGAGAGCAGCAAAGCCACCACGGGGGTGACAATGTTGACATAGGAGGCCAGCGCGGCGCCTTCGCGTTTGAGCAACGTCAAATAACATAGGCAGGCCACAATGGTTCCAAATAGCGACAAATAGAGCAGCGAGAAGACATAAACCGGGCGCACGTCAAATGCCCACTCCACACCCGCTATGGCCCCTACGAGTGCCGACATTGCCGCGCCATAGGCCAAAGCCCACGCCGTCCCGGGGATTATTTGCACTTTCTCCCTCTGGCTGCGTATGGCCGCCATGTTTCCAGCACACGCGAAGAGGACGCCAAGCACCCCGATCCCTAGGCCGTGAAGCACTTGTGGGTGTTTGCTCAGCTCAGGAAAAAAGAGCATCGCCACGCCGACAATGCCCAGCACCGCAGCCAATACCGCACGCGCACTCAATGGCGCGCCAAACAAGATGCGGGCACCCAAAATATTGAGCACCGCCAACAACGAATAGAGAATGGCCACCAGCCCCGAGGAAACATATTGCTCCGAGACATAGGCACATAAATAGTTGAGGCTGAAAAAGCAAATGCCCTGGCCCACCAAAACCATGTGCACCCGCCACGGAAAACGCAAGGACACACCCCGCCCTAAGCACCATAACAGCAGCATGGGCGCAGCAATGGCGAAGCGGTATGTTACGGAAGCGACCGGCGAGACGAGGCCAAGCTGACCCTTAATGGCCAGCCAGGTGGAGCCCCAAATGGCGGTGTTGAGGAGGAATAAAATGGGCGTATACACAGCAGAATGCATTCCCCGAAGCATGCGCGGACACTATGGGGGAAATGGCATTTCCGCAAGCTGAGGTGTTGGAAAACCCAGACACTATCTTCATGTTAACATAATGGCTTCATGTGAACATAATGGCTTCATGCTAACATAATGGCTTCATGTGAACATCATGGGCCTCATTTGGTGATAAGGAGCAGAAACATGAACTACACATTAACTCAAAGCAATGCTTTTCCGCTGGTGGAAGTTACCTTGGCAAACGGTGAGGAGATCCAAATTGAGCGCGGCTGCATGGTATACCACAGTGGCGGAATTTCCCTGGAAGGCAAGATGAACAGCGGCAAAGGCGGTGGAGGACTGGGTGGCTTCGTCAGGGCGGCGGCACGTTCCATGGTCAGCAAGGAAAGTATGTTCATCACCCGCGCCAAAGCTTTAAGTGACGGTGCGAAGATAGCCCTGGCTCCTTCCGCTCCAGGGGCGATAAGGGAACTGCAGCTGGGCCAACAGCAATGGCGCATCAACGACGGCGCATTCCTGGCTTGCGACGCGGGCGTGTCCTATGAAATGAAGCGACAGTCCGCCGGAAAAGCCCTGTTTGGCGGCACCGGCGGTTTCTTTATTATGGAGACCACGGGCACAGGCAGCATGCTGATCAACAGCTACGGCGACATTCTGGAAATACAAATGGACGGCTCCGCCCCGCTGACAGTGGACAACACCCACGTCGTCGCCTGGACAACCACCCTCAACTACGAGATAAAAGTAGCCTCCGGAATCTTCGGCTTCACCACCGGCGAGGGCCTGGTCAATGAATTCAATGGCAGGGGAACGCTGTTCATTCAGACGAGGAACATCCAATCCCTGGCCGGGTTGATACAACCGTTTGTGGGGAAGAGCTAACGCGGGGTGTCCGCTCAAAGCTGTTTTCAACTTCAGCCCGGACAGCAGCCCTCTTGGCTTGGCCAGCCAAGCGCGCCTTCAGGTGTTTGAGGCCTTGTGGAGTTTCTGAAAAACTGGCTGTTATGGGCGCACCAGGATTCGAACCTGGGACCCCTGCCGTGTGAAGGCAGTGCTCTACCGCTGAGCTATGCGCCCGGACGCAGGCGCAAGCTGCCATTTGGCGCCCAGGCTGTCAAGCAATATGCGGTTTCATCTGCAAGGCGTGGACTTTCACGCCAAAACGCTTTATTTTCAACCCTCTCCATTTTTAAACCTCTGCACCTCATGGCCTGATTGAACCATGAGTGTGGTTTCAGTTGATAGACAAACAAAGGAAAGAGATGAGCATCTCCTGGGAAAAAGCATCAAAATGGATTGCCGGGGCAGGCATATTGCTGCTTGGCATTTCCTTGTTTGTCGCGACAAAACAAGCCTATGTCAACAGTGACAATGCATGGTATGCAATCATGGGCCGTGGCATTGCAGAAGGGAATATACTGCTTAAAAATTTTATGGGCAGCACAATGTCTCACTATTTCCCTTATGCCATTATAGAAGGGTTTTGGTCTTTATTTTTCCATCATTATGAGCTTGTACACACATTGTCCATCCTGAGCCTGACCCTTTTTTGGGGCTATGTTCTGTTTCTCGCCATCCAGGTGTTGTCAGAAAAAAAACCAAATATATTTATTATATTAACTCTTGTTACCCTTGTTGTTTCCATGCCTCCGACCTTGTTGGCTGAGGCTTATGTCCATTTTGCACCCGTGCTGTGTGCACTGTTGGCGGCATGTCTATATTATGGAAAAAACCGTTCGACATGGGTGAAATATGGCATTATTGCACTGCTTGCCAGTTGGACAAACAACTATAATATTGTTTATTTTCTTATTCCCATAACACTTGAAAACCTTTTATATTATATAAAAACAAAAAAAATAGACCCCATGGCGAAATGGGTTGTTGTGGGCATGGTTGCCTATCTTATTCGCCATATGTTGTTGAAGAATATAGGGCTTGAGGTTCCGGGAGCTTCGCCCATTCTTGAATCGGCCAGGACGCTAACGCATTTTGGCGAGTTGGGGGACAACTTCTCCAAAATATATCTCTCCTTTTCCGCTCTGTTTTCGGCTGATTTTTGGGGGATGAAACTGGAAAAAGCCATTCCCAGCCTATGGTTTTTTATTGCCATGCTCCTTGCTCTCTATGTGCAAGCCAAATATTCCCTTAAAATATATAAAGAAAAATCCAGCGAAGAAAATAGATTTATGGTGTTTTTGCTTCTGGGCTCCATTTCTATCCTGGGGATTCATCTCTTCTCTCAACTTCTCATAAGCTCAAGGTATTTAACAAGTTTATTCATCAACAGCCTGGTCATATTGGGCTATGGATTGAACAGGAGATGGCCAGAGGGAAAGAAACTTGGCATGATATTTATTGTCACTTTTGCGCTTTCTATGATACACCAAACCATCCATGGACGATATGGGGTGGATCCAAAACTCAAAGAAAGACAAGAGATAGCGAAAGTGATCCGCAGCGAAAAGCTGAACAATGGATATGCATGGTTTGGCAATTCTTTGTCTATAAATTTTGTTATGAATGAGCAAAGGATTGCCTCGTTGCACCCTAGAACGAACAACCCGATGTTATGGTTGGTGGATAAAAATACATTCTATCGCCCTGGGAAGTTTGACTTTCTCATCAGCTGGATAGATGGTGGGGCGGTTGCTTGGAGAGAGGAGGGCGGCGGTGAATGGGGAGAGCATGACTTAAATGATAGCGAAATCCGTGAAATTTTCGGAAACCCCAGAAAGGTCGTCAAAGTCGGCCGCGTGCGCCTATATGTTTATGAGGACATAACAGACAAGGTGAAAAAGCCAAAGCTAGGGAAAACAGCGAGAGTTAAAAACTCCTCTTAACGGCAACGCCGTCTTGTCCATAACTCGACTTGGGCATTTTTATGAGCAAAACTATGCAAGTTGAATTTAAACCGGTTTCATGTCAAAACAAAAACGGTCTTAGTGGTTTGTTCGGGCTTCCCAAGGAGACTGCAAGGCCGGCCGACACGGCTAAGGCGCAACGACAGACAACAACGGACGACAACCCAGAAAAAAAATAACTTTATATGAGAAATCAAAACAAACAAGCTGCAATGAATATAATAAAAAACCATATTCATTCCGGAAAGAAATTGGAAGCCATAAAAGAATTCATAACACAAATAGATTGCAGTCTCCTCAAGGCAAAAGAAGCCATAAAAGAGATGAAGTCCAGCAAGAATTATGACTTTGAATATTATGAGAAAAAATATGGCAAACCTGCTGAGGAAGGGGATGACAACAAAAAAGAAATGAGAAGACTTGCGATGGAGCATGCTTTGGAGGATTTAAAAAAAACAAGAAGAAAAAACTTGCGAATTCTGCTGCTTTCCACCTTTCTTACGCTCGTTCTCGGGGCGGGCGTTATGGTGTTTTTCAATACAGATTTTTTTATGCCGCAATCTCAATTCTACACAATAGCAGTCGAATTGGATAATGGTGAGCTCTTCGAAACAACTTTTTTGGGCAGCGTGGGTGCTATCAACAGAAAAGGTGAATTTTTAATGGAATATAATGCCAGCAAACTGGCAGAGCATGTGGGGTTATATTTGGGAAATGAGCCCTGGTCTATTTCCAAATCAGACAATCCATATTTTAAAGGAAAAATACAGGGAGGCGTTCCTGGCACAGAGGGGAGTTCCTGGTTTTCTTCTAAAACAGTTTATGGGTCGATCAATTCATCTCACATAGAAGACACGTTTTATAACCTCTCCAAAGAGGTGGTATGGATATATAACTCTAACAGCCAAGAGGGAGATTTATTCCAGAGGGTGATGAAGCGGACAAAAGTTCCAGGCGGCGAAAGCCCTGTTGACTATGTTAAATATATAAATGTGAATAAGTTTTTGGCTCAAAATTATGGCATCTCTGTGGACATGAGATATGACAAAGAAAATCAACTCATTGTCTTTAAAGTCCCTAAAAGTGTAGGCAAATAACCCTGGTTTCCATAAATACTTCCCAAAGTTTCAGCAGCACTTGCGCGTCCAAGGCGGCATATGTCATTTGGCTTTGTGAGAGGGAAAACAGCGAGAGCTGAAAACTTCCCTTAACGGCAACGCCGTCTTGTCCATAACTCGACGCAACACAAAACTCGTGTGCACCCCGGACACCCCGGCAATGCGGGTAATTTTCTGCAAAAGCAATTCCTGATAGGCATCCATGTCCTTTACGACAATTTTCAGTTGATAGTCCGCAGACTGCCCCGTCAGCAGCAAACACTCGAGTACTTCGTCAATTTTGGAAATTTTGGCCTCAAAATGCGCAAAACGCTCCGGCGTGTGCTGATCCATGGAAATAGAAACCAGCGCCGTCAGAGAAAACCCAAGGCGACGCGCATCCAGCAAGGCGCAATAGCCCACAATCATCTTCGCTTCTTCCAACGCACGCACCCGACGCAAACAGGCCGAGGGAGAAAGGCTCACCCGCTCGGCCAACGCCTGGTTGCTGATCCGCCCCTCGCACTGCAAAAGCTTGAGTATTTGACAGTCATAAATGTCCAGCTCCATGCATGATTCCTCGACGAGAATGGCAGATTATTTCATAAATCCATTCAATAACGCAATTGTTTGCCAATTATAGCCAAAATAACTCAAAAATTGAAACAATTCGCCGCGGCTATTCAAATAAATTAAATATGTTTTCCGGGTTTTCCGGAAGACAAAGCTCTGCTGCCTCAAGCAGGGCTTTGCTGCCTAAAAAGGAATACGGCTATGCTTGCAAACCCCGCCAGCAAATATTGTGCTTTTCAGCCCATTCGCCTCCACCAGCGACAATGGCCTGACGTTGCCCTCTCTCGCCCTCCCATATGGATGAGCACGGACTTGCGCGATGGAAACCAGGCCCTGTTTGAGCCCATGGATGTGCAGAGAAAACTGCGTTTGTTCCACCTTCTGTGCAACATTGGCTTTAAGGAAATAGAAGTCGGCTTTCCCTCCGCCTCGCAGGTGGACTTTGACTTTGTGCGCTGCCTCATTGAGGGCGGACATATTCCGGAGGATGTCAGCATTGAAGTGCTCAGCCATGCGCGCACGGCGCTTATTGAGCGCAGCATGGCCTCCCTCAGGGGCGCGCGCAGGGCCATTGTCCACGTCTGCAACGCTATTGCCCCCGCCTTCCGCGAAAACGTCTTCGGCATGAAACCCAAGCAAATTGTCAAACTCACTACCTCGGCTACCTCTCTCGTACGCCAGTTGGCACAGGAGATGGCGGGCACAAAAGTGCTATTCCAATATAGCCCCGAAACTTTTTCGGGCACGGAGTTGGAATTTTCCCTCGAGGTGTGCAACGCCGTGACGGAAACCTGGGGCGCACGCCCGGATGACAAGGTTATCCTCAACCTTCCGGCCTCCGTTGAAATGGCAACACCCAACCACTATGCCGACCAAATTGAATGGATGCACCGCCACCTCGCGCGGCGCGACAGCGTTGTGCTTTCTGTGCATACGCACAATGACAGGGGCACTGGCGTGGCCGCCGCTGAGTTGGCACTCATGGCCGGGGCAGAGCGCGTCGAAGGTTGCCTCTTTGGCAATGGAGAGCGCACAGGCAATGTGGACATTGTGACGTTGGCGCTTAACCTCTATGGGCAGGGCGTCTCCCCTGGCCTGGACTTTTCGGACATAGGCAGCGTGGCGCGCATATTTGAAGCGTGTACCGGCATGCCCATCCACCCTCGCCACCCCTATGCGGGAGAGTTGGTGTTTACGGCTTTTTCTGGCTCCCACCAGGACGCCATTAAAAAGGGCCTCGCCGCTCAACGCAAAGACGCCCCATGGAAAGTCCCCTACCTCCTCGTGGATCCCGCCGACATTGGCCGAAACTATGACGCCCTCATCCGCGTCAACAGCCAGTCCGGCAAAGGTGGATGTGCCTGGCTGCTTCAAACACACTATGGCATTTCCATGCCGCGAAAGCTTCAGGCGGAATTCTCCCTTAAGGTGCAGAAGGAGGCAGAAAAAGAAGGAGAAGTCAGCGCCGAGCACATGTGGCGGATTTTCTCCCAAACCTATGTGGAGCCCGCTTCCCCCCTGCGCTATGTCAGCCACCGCCTGAACGAAGAAGGCGCGGTGCAGGGCGTGGAGCTTGTCGTCGAAATGGACGGCCGCCGCCATGTGCTTTGTGGCCACGGCAACGGCCCCATTGACGCGGCGGTACATGCCTTGCGCAGCGCGGGCATTGTTGTGCGTGTGCAGAGTTTTGAGGAGCAGTCGCTTTCTGCAAGCCGCGAAGGAGGGGAGGCCCGGGCCTGCGCATTCCTTCTGCTTGCAGGAGAGACAGGGGACGAGTGCTATGGCGCAGGCGTGGATGAAAACATTGTCACCGCCTCCCTGCGTGCATTGCTGAGCGGCGTCAACCGCCTAATAGGGGGGGGTTTTTGTTTTTTCCCTTCCGGGGGGGGGAGGGGGCCTGCGGCCCGGCTCTTTTCAAAGGAATAAGTTTTTTGTGAGGGGTTTTTGTTTTTTTCCCTTCCAGGGGGGGGGGAATGTCGCCTCCGGCGAAGGGTTTATTTGCCCTCCCGGGCGGGGGGTTTCGCCTCCCGGCGAGTAACTTTTTTTGTGCGACAAAAAAAGTCACCAAAAAAAGCGCCCTGCCGGGGGCTTACGAGCGGCCCCAGGAAGGTTTTAATACGAGCAACCGTTGGCGACTTAAACTCTCTAAGCGCAACTCGGAATTAAAACCTCCCTGGGGCTTGCAGACTCCGAGGCTCTCTGCTTCGCAGACTGCATCATGGGCGAATAAAATGTTGGCGCGTGGGTTGTGCCAAGCTTTGCGGGCCCCGACTTCCCTTCATTCCAAAAGGTCTGGGCCCGCAAAGCTCGTCACAACCATAACGTTGAGGTTTTGAAAAAAAATTCAACGTCGTTTTGGGGGCTGACGAAACTGAACAAAACGGAGTTGAACAAAAAAGCAAGCCTCCCAAAAAATGCAGCGTGGGAAAGCTTGCCCCACGCTGTTGCTTTGCACCCACAAAAGCCGTTTATTGTTTTGAGGAGGGGAAGCGTTTTTTTAAAGGGCCTGTGTCCTGTGTTGAGAAGGCACCTTCTTGTTTTACCATTTCCACGCGGCGGTTTTTGGTTCTGCCTTCCTCGGTCGTGTTGTTGGCAATAGGTTTTTCCATGCCAAAGCCTGCTGCGGAGAGGCGCGACTTGTTGATACCCTTGGCGATAATAGCATTCATCACCGCGTTTGCGCGCTCGTTGGAAAGCTTTTTGTTGCCGGCAGGCGTTCCCAGATTATCGGTGTGACCTTCCAGTTTTACCTTCAAGTCAGCCTGGGTTTTAAGGGCACTGACAATCTCATCAATAATGTCCTTGGATTCTGGTTTGATGGTGGCCTTGCCCGTATCGAAGTGGATATATAAGGCGATATGCCCTTCTGTGTTCAACTTATGCAGAATGGTATCAGAGTCTATAATCTCCACGTCCACCTGCAACTCGGCCGGTTCGAGGATCCATACTTTATAGCCTCCTCTTCCTGAGTCAAAGGCCATATAATATTGCTTGTCGTTGCGTTTAAAAGCGGCATGAAAGTTTCTTTCTTCTCCGTCTTCCCAAAGAATTTGTCCTCCCAGTTTTTTCACCGCTTCCTTGTGGTAGCGTGTTTGATGCAAGCTACTTGGCAGGTCTTCTGACCTGCCTCTATAGATGTACCACGAATACACCTGATTGCCTTCATAAACTGTTTCCGCCAGCTCTTGACTGCCTTGTTTTATTTTGAGTTTCTCAAAACCTCTACTGCGCTCTTCAATCTTATATTCCGGCATGCCACGGAAAATGTAATCCTTGGCCAGCTCAGACGCCTGAGCTGAAACGGCGACAAGCAACACCAGCGGCAGCAATATCAACATTTTTTTCATAAATTTCTCCTGAGGTTGTTTTTTAAAAAACCAAAGAATGGAATGGTTTTCATGCCCGGCGCCATGCCGAGAGCAGATGAAAGCTTTTGCGAAAGAGAGGGAAGTGTTGTCCAAAGGGAAATTGAAGAAATGCAGGAAAGCCGTCGCAGGCTGTTTCTTTGGGCCAAAAACGCTATGCCCCTGTCCGCCCTTGCGCTCACCCTGGCTGCCACCGCCATATTCCTGGCCAAACTCCATTTGACTGTCATCGCCCTCCTCCAACAGCGCAGTGCTTTCACCGCCATTCTTCAGCAGAATTATATACACAATAACAGCCTGGGTTGCAACAGTTGAAGACCATATTTGAAGGCCATGCTTGCTCAGACAGCTATAACCACTGCGCAAGCTGGCTGTGCGAACAACCTCCTTGCAAGCCATGCTTTACTTGGGGTGAGGGGCATCAACCTTGTTTGCTTTTTGTCCTCTTGGGCGATATTTTGAAGCTCGCTACGCGAGGTAAACTTTGGCGAGCTTCACGCCGACACCCCACCTCCAAGCTTTGCTCTTTCGGGTGGAGTTTTCTAAAAATGCCTGCTGTGCAAATAACTTTTGCCCCCGGGCAGCTGAATGACATGCATCGCCTGACACTAAACACGCGCCGCATCCCCATAGCGGCGCATACACAGCTCCATAAGCTGTTGAGTAATAATGCTCAAAACCTGCCCTTCCTCGGCATTGAGGAGTGCCCCTGTTTTTTCTTCACTCATAAAACCCTCCTCCCTCTGCAAAAACGTAGAACAGCAACGCTGCCCTCCAAGGGAGGAGCCGGGCGTTTGGGCCTTGCACTGCAAAATAGAAATACTCAACAAAGTGGTTATGGAGCAGCAGCTCAGCATTGACAAAATGTGGGGGGTGCTGGCCAGAATTTCCGACCGCATTTTGGAAAAACACCCTCGAGGCTAGCGCATTAGGCCTTAGCTTAAATTTTCCCACAGGAGTTTTAGCCCTATAAAAAACAACAGCAGGGCGAAGCAACGCCTTAAGGCCACAACAGGGAGGTGGTGGGCAAGCTTGGCTCCCCAGGGGGCGCTCAGCGCGCTGGCCACAGCAATGCCCAAGGCCGCCTGCACGTGTATATAGCCCAGTGTGCCCGGCGGGCGGCCCTCGTTGCCCAGGCCTGTGTAGAGGTGCCCCAATGCCCCCGCCAGGGCAATGGGGAGGATGCAGGCTGCAGAGGTGCCAATGGCATGCCGCATGGAAAGGCTATAAAACAAAAACAAAAGCACCAACAGGGAGCCTCCGCCAATGCCTACCACCCCTGAAAGCAAACCCGTGAGGCCACCCCCCAGGTTGAGCCCCCATGCCCCAGGCAACTCCCTCTGCTGCACAGGCCTGCGCCCCCATGCCATTTGGAGCGCCATGGCCATGGCGAAAAGCCCAAAAACAATACGCACCACGCTGCCTGGCAAAAAGCTTGAAAGCCAGGCACCCCCCAGGGAGCCCACAAGCAAACTGGGGGCAATGCGCCAAAACAAGGGCCACTCCACCCCCTTGCGCCGGTGGTGAGCGTATGCAGAAGAGAGCGAGGTGGCCAATATGGTGGCCAGCGAGGTGGCCACCGCCAACTGCGTAGCCATGTTTTTCTCCATGCCCTGCATGCCGAAAATAAACAGCAGAGAGGGCACCACAAGAAAGCCTCCCCCAATGCCCAACATGCCGGCCACAAGGCCGACCAGGGCCCCCAAACCCATATATATGGAAAATGAAAAAAGCCACTCACCCATAAAAGCCGACAGTAGTGCCCCTGCTTAAAATTGGGTAGCACCTTGTTTTTATACCCCCAGGGGAGCCTTTGCCTGGGGCAAGGAAAGGAAAGGAAAGGAAAGGCAAGGCAAGGGCCCTTCAACCTCTAGGCCTTAAACCCCAATACCTCGGGCACCCTGTGAGGGAAAAACGGTGAGGGAAAAACGGTGAGGGAAAAACGGTGAGGGAAAAACGGTGAGGGGAAAAAAGCGAGGGAAAAACGCTGAAGGCAAAACGGCGAGGGAAAAACGGCGCGTAGGGCATGGGCTGAAAAGGCGTGCGCCCTCAACTCACCCATGGGGAGGTGCAGGCAGGCTGCAGCGCGCCTCAAAGAGGGGGCTTGCTCAGGAGGGCAAAGCCTCTGGTGTTGCGCTTTGCGCCGCAGGAGTTTAGAGGGAGAGTATGTCCATACTCTCTTCCGAGAAAAAAAGCATTGCACGCGTAGAGCGCGCCATTGAAGACATTCGCCAGGGCAAAATGGTTATACTCACGGATGATGAAACCCGGGAGAATGAGGGGGACTTGGTTATGGCCGCCGAAAAAGCAACGCCCGCGGCCATTAATTTTATGGCCAAATATGGACGGGGGCTTATTTGCCTCCCGCTGACAGAAGAGCGTATACGCCAGCTGCGCTTGCCGATGATGGTTTCAGATAACAACTCCCCCTTCCAAACGGCTTTTACGGTTTCCATTGAGGCAGCCAAAGGGGTGACGACAGGCATTTCCGCGGCAGACAGAGCCAAAACCATACTCACCGCGGTGGCACCGCGCGCCAAACCCAGCCACTTGGTGCGCCCAGGGCATATTTTCCCCCTGCAGGCACGCGACGGAGGTGTTTTGGTGCGCACCGGACAAACCGAAGGCTCCGTGGATTTGGCCAGAATGGCAGGCCTCTTCCCCGCCGGCGTGCTGTGTGAAATTATGAAGGATGACGGCACCATGGCACGACGCCCGGATTTGCTGCGCTTTGCCAAACGCCACCACCTGCACATGCTTTCTGTGGCGGACTTAATTGCCTACCGCCTCTCAAGAGAGCAGTTTGTGCGCTGCATAGGCCAGGTGGCTTTGCACAGAGGCCCCTTGGGGGAATGCATGGCCTATGCCTTTATGGCCGATATACACCCTGAGGTACACTGGGCCATAGTGAAAGGAAAACCCTCTCCCTCTCTCCCTACGTTGACGCGTGTACACCGGGTCGATGCGCTGGCGGATTTGTTGGAGCACATGGATTTGAGGGGGCCCTTGCACCAGGCCTTTGAGGCCATAGCCAAAGAGGGCCGCGGCGTATTGCTCTATTTGCAGGTACCTCAAGCCCAGGGGGCCTTGCGCCGCTCCAGGTTGGGGGCCGGCAGGGAGAGCCCCGAAAGCCTGCGCGAGGTGGGCCTGGGGGCTCAAATACTCAGGTGCCTGGGCCTTCGGCGCCTTCACTTGCTTTCTCACGGCATAAAGCGCATGGTGGGCCTGGAAAGTTATGGTTTGGAAATTGTACGCTATAGCAGCCTTGGCGAAACCCCCCCAAAAAGCCAGACCCTCGCACAAAAACCTGCACCAAAAACTGCACCAAAAACTGCAAAAAAGCCTACACCAAAGCCTGCACCAAAACCTGCAAAAAAAACTGCACCAAAGCCTGCAAAAGGCAGCCGGGCTCGCCCCCAACCCTAAGCCACACATGCCGAGAAAAACATGCCCAATATTATTGAAGGAAACAACATTGTTGAAGGAAACACCTTTATGGAAGGAAACACCATGGCCGCCAAAGGCCGCTTTGCTGTTTGCCAAAGCCGCTTTAATGAAATGGTGACAGAGGCTCTCCTCAAAGGCGCCTTGGACATGCTGCGGCGCCTGGGCGTGGCTGAAAGCGCCGTGGATGTTTTCCGCGTGCCCGGCGCCTTCGAGTTGCCTGCATTGGTGCGGCGCTTGGAAGCAACACAACGCTATAGGGGTATTGTGGCCTTAGGCTGCCTCATCCGCGGGCAAACACCGCATTTTGAATATATTGCGGGTGCCGTAGCCAGCCAATTGGCACACATTGCCGCTTCAGCCCGCTGCAGCATTTCCTTTGGTGTGCTGACTTGTGAGGATGTTGCCCAGGCCATGGATCGCGCAGGGCTGAAGGCCGGCAACAAGGGGGCAGAGGCCGCAGCCTCTTGCATAGAGACAGCTAACCTCTTTGAGAAGGTTTCCACACTTGAAGCCCAATAACCTGGGAGTACGCAGAGTGGCCCGCGAGCGCGCATTGCAGGCGCTTTATCAGTTGGATGTTTCCGGGGGAATTTCCATAGAGGAGGCTTTAGAGTGGGCCTGGTCGGCATACCCCGAGGAGCCCAGGCAAGAGTGGGCACACCGCTTTGCCACAGAGCTGGTAGAAGGGGTTTGCCAGGCCATTGAGGAAATGGATGCGCTTGTTGAAGCACACAGCCACCACTGGCGCCTGGAGCGCATGTCCAAAATAGATCGCAACATTTTGCGCCTGGGTATTTTTGAATTAAAACACCGCCCCGATATTCCAAAGAAGGTTAGCTTGAATGAGGCCATTGAGTTGGCTAAAAAATTTGGGACAGAAAACTCTTCGGCATTTATTAATGGCTTGCTTGACCGCATTGCCTCCGGCACCCCAAAGGACTGATTGGTGACACCCCTCCTCCCCAGCCTACAAGCCCTAGACAGCCTTGGCGGCATAGATGGCCTATGCCTCTGGGTGCGCGTTGATGAGCGCCCCTTAAGAGGTTTGGCCAGTTTTGTGGATTGGCGCCTGTGCGGTTATTTGTCCCAGCTTTTGAAAACCTCTTTTTTTTGCGGGGAGCCCGAAGAGGCCCTGCTGTTGGCCGGCGGAGGCTGCATACCCTGCCGGCGGATTTTTGTATGGGGGCTTGGAGGTGCAAAAGAATGGACTCGAGAAAGCGTTGAGCAGCATATAGAAAAAACCCAAAAAAAGCTCCGCCTGGCTGGTGTTTCCAGCCTTGCCATGTCCACTCCCGAAGGGGTTTTTGAAGAGTTTTGGCAAAAAGCCTGCGAGCGGCATTTCTCCTGGGTTTCTACCTTTGTGCTGTTTAGGCCGATGAGTTGCCTGAAAGGGACAAGTGGAACAAGTACAACAACCGCTACAGAGGTTGGGGCCGGGGCAGGGGCCCTGGCGAGGAAGCGATATTGTTAAAAATAACTCCAGAAAAAACCATTGAGCGCTTTTCAAAAATACACGTTACCCTCTTGGGGGACTTGGTGGCCGACTGCTATATTTATGGGAGGACAGAGCGCATTAGCCGAGAGGCCCCCGTATTGGTAGTCAGGCACGAAAGCGCCGAAATAAAACTGGGCGGAGGGGGCAATGTGGCCGCCAATATACGCGCACTGGGTGGCCGCGTGTCCGCCGTTGGAGTGCTTGGAAAGGATGACATGGGGCGGCGCCTTAGCCAGTTGGCAGCCCAGGCAGGCATTGGCTTGCAAACCGTCAACTCCACCTTGCTGAAGACAGAAACCAAAACGCGCGTGCTGGCAGGCGCCGAGGGGACAACCCTGCAACAAATGTTGCGCATAGACAAAAGCTCCATGAGTGCGTGGCCCAAAACCCTGCGCCGCCGCCTGGCCCTAAAACTGGAAGCGGCACTGAAGGGCTGCCACATAGCCGTGGTTTCGGACTATGGCGCCGGAGCCATGTGCCCGGAAACATGCGAAGTGTTGGCAAGCTTTGCCGCACACGGCGGGAAACTGTGCATAGACTCTCGCTATGCACTCCTCTCCCTGCGCGGCGCAACCGTTTGCAAACCCAATGAGCCGGAGTTGCAAATGCTGACGCAAATGCCGACGCAGACAACACCACAACTGCGCGCCGCAGCCCACAAGGCTTTGGAGTTGCTTTCCTGCGAGTGGTTGCTGACAACGCGCGGCAAGGCGGGCATGGCGGTTTTCCACGCCTCCGGCGAGGAGCTTTTTTTGCCGGTGCACGGCCTGGAGGTGGCGGTGGATGCCACAGGGGCAGGAGACACCGTTATGGCCAGTTTTGCATTGGCTTTTGCCGCCTCAAACTGTGCTTTTTTGGCGGCGAGGCTGGCGAATGTGGCAGGGGCCTTGGTGGTGCAAAAACAGGGTACCGCCACCGTCAGCAGGAGAGAACTCTCAGAAGAAACAGCAAGGACACTGCGTGGAAAAACTGCTGACACTCGCCGCCGCCGTTGAGGTGGCCAAGGCCGCCCGACTTGAAAACAAAACCCTGGCGCTTGCCAATGGCGCGTTTGATCTGTTGCATGTGGGCCACCTGCGCTATTTGCAAGGCGCCAAACAAGAGGCGGATTTGCTCCTGGTGGCGATAAACTCTGACACCTCTGTACGCGCCCTCAAGGGCCCCCCCCGCCCCATTGTGCCGCAAGAAGAGCGCGCCGAGCTTTTGTGTGCCCTCTCCTGCGTGGATTGGGTGGTGGTGTTTGATGAGCTGGATGTGCGCCACCTCATCCGCGCCTTAAAACCGGATGTACATGTGAAGGGGCGGGACTATTGCCCTGACACCATTCCCGAGCGCGCCGAAATAGAGGCCTATGGCGGTCGCGTGGCCGTTGCGGGGGATGAGAAAAACCACAGTACAACGGAGGTGCTGTCCAAACTCAAGGAGGGGAATGCATGAAGACAGTCCACGTCCTCTTGGCGCCTGACTATGCCGATTGGGAGGCGGCTTTGGCTTTGTGTGAGTTGAGGCGTTTGGGCGGCTACCGCATTGCCGCTGTCAGCCTTGACGCCTCTCCCCTCTGCAGCTTAGGGGGCCTCACCTTAAAGCCCGACATAGAGTTGCCTCGCCTCAACTTGCTGCACTCGGCTTTGCTGTTAATTCCCGGCAGTGAATATTGGCTGCGCCAGGAGCGCCCGGACTTGACGCGCCTTTTGCGCCAGGCCCTTTCCATGGGCCTGCCTCTGGCGGCTTGCGGCAGCGCGGTGACGTTGCTTGCGCGCGCGGCCATTTTGGATGACAGAAAACACACCGGCAACAGCCTCGAAGAGCTTCGGCGCTATGCTCCTGAATATAAGGGCGAGGCTTTTTTCTGCAAGGCAGAGCGCGCCATAAGCGCCTTGGGCCTGGTGACAGCTTCCGGTTTTGCGCCTGTGGATTTTGCCTTGGCCATATTTGAGCAGATGGGGATAGAAGGTGGCAGGGAGGCCCTGCGGGTGAGTTTTCAGCTGCCTTCGGGTGGCGAGCCTCCCCCGCATAGCCCCTCATAAAACTGCACAAGCCCCTGCACCGCAAGCTTGGCCATGGCGTCGACGTTGTTGGAATAGGGGCCCAAGTCCACACAGTGGTGAGGGGAGAAGCGGTGTCCCCAGCGCTCCATGGGCATATGAAAAAAGAGGGCGAGGGTAGGGGCGCCCACCGCCACCGAGAGGTGCATAGGCCCGGTGTTGTTGCTCACCACAAAGCGCGCCGCTTGCATGAGCGCCGCCAACTCATCCAAGTTGGTGGGCGGGGCCAGCAAGCTGCCGGGGGCTTTGTCCACCAGTTGCCTGGCAAGGGTTTCTTCTTGTGGCCCCCAAGTGACGAGTGGGGCATAGCCGAGTTTTAAAATGGCCTCGCAGAGGTGCACAAATACTTTTTGGGGAACGCGCCTATGGAGGAGGCGGGAGCCGGGGTTAACGAGGGCGAAAGGCCTGGCGATGTGGGAGAGTTGCTTTGCAAAGGCAGGCGAGAGGCGAGGCTTGCGAAAGCTTAAGGGGGGGAGGGCGTCGAGCGGGAGGCCCAGAGGCCCAAGGAGGTGAAGGCGCTGGAGGAGCTCAGAGCAGGTGTCCTCTCGCCTGGGGACAGCAATGTCAGCGAGGGCCTTTGCAATGCCACAAGCAGGCCCGACAACGGGGGTATAAGGCGCAATCCACCGGGAAAGCAAGCTGGCCGTCGTAGAGGGGGAACTCCAATTGGTGCAGTTGACGACAAGCTCCCAGCGGTGTGTACGAAGGCGGGAAACTTCTTTAGAGAGGGGGAAAAAGCGCAAGGCTTTGGTGCTGAGGCTGAAAAGCTCAGCAATGAGGGGGTGGCCTTCCAGCACGCGCGCGGTTTTTTCATGCACGAGCAAGTCCACCTGGGCATGCGGGGCCAAAGCCTCCAGGAGAGGCGTCATCAGCAAAGCCTCGCCAACACGGTTGTCCACGCGCACCAGCAGCAGCCTGTGCACTTGAGAGAGGTTTTGGGCCCCCCAACGCCGTTTGGGTCGCCAAAGCAAGGTGGCGGCAAGCTTGCCGGCAAAGGCTTTGGCCCATAGCTCAGGCCGTTTATGCATGCGTTTGAGCATAAAAGTGAAGTTTAGCGTGAAGCAGGTTTGACTTGTGCAAAAAAACTCCCTAGCACGCTGAGAATGGTTTTAAGCATGACAGGGTTTGGAGCAGCCAAGGCTTTGCTTGGCTCCGAGGAGTTGTCCATAGAGCTTCGCTCCGTTAACCACAAATATTGCGACATTCGCGTGCGTTTGCCCAAAGAGTTGGCCGTGTGTGAGGCCATGGTAGCGCGCTTCCTCAAAAGCAAACTCTCTCGTGGTGCCATAGAGGTTTCTGTCAGACGCAACGGGGAGAATGTTTGCTCCACGGTGCCTCGGTTGGATTTGCCTTTGCTGCAAAACTACCGAAAACTGCTTGAAGAGGTACAGCAAAGCCTGGGGGCTTCGTGCGAGTTGAGCGCGAAGGAGTGGCTGTTGTTGCCAGGCGTGTTGAAGCTTGAAGAGACGCAACTCAACACAGAGGAGGCGACAACAGCTTTGCAGGGCGCATTGGAAGAGGCCTTTGAGCAGTTGTTGGCCATGCGAAAGGCCGAAGGGGAGCTCATTTGTGCAGATATTTTTCAACGCTTGTCCATGGTTTGCGCGTATATGCAAAAACTGAAAACACTCTCCACATGCGCAGTCCAGAGTTTTCGCAGCCGACTGGAGACGCGGCTTGGCGAGTTGTCTGCAAGCGCCATAGAGCCTCAGCGCCTCGCGCAGGAGCTTGTCCTTTTTGCGGAGCGGACGGATGTTGCCGAAGAGTTGACACGTTTGAGTGCGCACTGCACGCAGATGCAAAAGCTTCTGCACACACAGGAGCCTGTTGGGCGCCGTCTGGATTTTTTGTTGCAGGAAATGGGGCGTGAGGTGAATACCATGGGCTCCAAAAGCCAACACGCCGAAATTTCATTGTTGATAGTTGAAATGAAGGCAGAGCTTGAGCGAATTCGAGAACAAGTGCAGAATGTAGAGTGAGTTTTCATAAAGAAGAGGTTTTTCAACATGAGTGTATGCCTGACCCTTACCGTTTTTCTGCTGTCTTTTGAGCCTGGGGCTTGGAATGCCCAGGAGCATGCCAAAATAGAAGAGGCCATGGCCAAGGCCGATAAAGAGGCGGAAGATCGCTGGCTGAAAAACAAAAAGCCTTCGGAGCTCAGCTATGATCAGCAGCAAGCCATGTTTAAAGAAAAAAATGCAGCGAAAGAGCGCATTCTCTCAAAGCATGGCAAAACCCTCTTTGACTTTGAAAGAGAAAAACTGAGCCTTGATGATGACAAAAAACATGAGCTCAAACAAGCCACAGACAACCTGCGCAACCAGCGAGAACAAGAAGCCGTCGAAGCCGCTGTGCGTGAAGCCTTGCGCGAAGACAGCCTGCAGCTTGTCAGCTCCGAAAAACCCCCGCCGCCGCCCCCTGCCTCTGCTGAGCCACCCCCCCGCCGCCGTGGCCGACGCTGAAACATAGCCGCACCTAGACCACCGCATTCACCCAATGGACTTTGCCTTTGAGTTGGCTACAGCCCATGCCAAAGTGCCTTGGCCTCATGGATGTGCATGCCTTGCTCCACCCCAACAAGGCTTCAATGCCCATACACAGTTGGCCTTCACCCCGTTGGCCTTTACACCGTTGGCTTTCGCATAGATGGAGGGTGCTTTTGCCGCTCATAGACGGGTAGACAATGGCTTAGGCTTGGTTTTAGGTTTGGTTTTAGGTTTGGCCTTAGGGGCTTTAGGCTTAGCTTTAGCTTTGGCTTTGGCTGTTATGG
The DNA here is from genome assembly GCA_009782175.1 of Cystobacterineae bacterium. GTDB lineage: Bacteria > Myxococcota > Myxococcia > Myxococcales > Myxococcaceae > WRKR01. The sequence continues at coordinate 90,254 of WRKR01000001.1, read as the reverse complement.
TCCATATTTCCTCATAGGGGCAATGGCAGTCCCCCTCTTTGGGCTCTGGGTAGGCATGGTATTTCCCCTCATGGTTTTGGAGCACCGTTTGTTGCTTGCCCCAGGAGACCACCGCCTCGGGCGCTATACGCACTTTGCCGCCCCCCCCGGGCAAGTCTACGGCAAAAGCCGGCAAGGCCAACCCTGAAACCCTCCCCATCAGCTGCTGCAACAACTCCATGCCGAAACGCAAAGGCGTACGCATGTGCTCAATGCCCTGGGCCAGATCCAATTGGTGCAAATAATAGGGGCGCACACGCATGCGAAGACAGGCTGAAAACAACTCCTCCAAAATACGCACGCTGGAGTTGATGCCGCGAAGCAACACCGCCTGGTTTTCAACAGGCACGCCCGCGTCCACCAGCAAAGCGCAGGCACGTTCAGCCTGGGGTGTCACCTCTTTGGGGTGGTTGAAATGCGTCACCACAAACACAGGGGCATGGCGGCGAAGGAGGCGTGCAAAGGCCGGGGTTATGCGCATGGGCAGGGTGACGGGCACGCGCGTGCCCAGGCGGATAATTTCCACGTGCGCAATGGCGCGAAGCTTTTTGAGCAAACGCTCCAACACCGCGTCGCTGAGCAAAGCCGGCTCCCCCCCTGAAAGCAAAACCTCGCGTATGCTGGGGGTGGCGGCAATATAGTCCACCGCCTTGGCCCAGGCCGCTTCCCCCAGGGGGTGCCCCCCGCGCGTTATGCGGCGGCGGGTGCAGTGGCGGCAATACATGGGGCACATGTCCGTGCACAACAGGAGGGCGCGATCTGCATAGCGGTGGATGAGGGCCTCCACCGGGCGGTATTTCTCCTCCCCCAGCGGATCCTCCAACTCGCCCTCTGCACACCTGGCCTCCTCAGGCAGCGGAATGGCCTGGCGGCGGATGGGGCAATGCGGATGGCTTGCGTCCATGAGAGAGAGCACATAGGGCGGCACCCGAAGGCGAAACAGCTTTTGGCTTTGCATGCAGCCCAAACGCTCCTGGGGCGTCAGCTGCACAAAACGCTCCAAGGCTTCCCCGGTGTGGACAGCGTTTTGCATTTGCCAGCGCCAATCATTCCATTGTTTGGCAGAAACATTGCGAAAGTGGCGTTGGCGAAAGGAAGTGTTGGACATAGAGCGCGTGTGCAAGGGTGCCGGGAAAATGCCCTGCGCAGCTTTTTCATGCAAGCTTCTTCAAGCAAAGGGGAGAGCAGAAGTTTTAGCGAAGGGAGTATACTGAAAGCCATATGCGCTGAATCAAAAATGAGCTTTCAACGCTGTGACGATAAAGGGAGACAACCGCGTGCTATAGCTGAAGTTGAAACTTCAGTTGATGTGGCCTATACCCTCGAGGTGGAAGCATTTTAATGCAGGCTGGAATACAGGCTGAAAGGGAAATACAGGCTGACGAGGATTTGTGCTAAGTGCTTTGGGGTTCAAGCCTAAAGCCCACAGGAAGCGCCTTGGGGTTTGAAGGAGGACATATGCGCGGTTTTTCCAGGACACTATTTTCCAAGGCAAGCATGGGGCTTGTGCTTTTGGGTTTATGGGCCTGTCCCATAGACAACAAGTTTTTGTGCAAAGAAGAGGGGGATTCCTGTCCATATGGCAGCTTTTGCTTCACCGCAACGGGAGAGACAGGCGTATGCACCTGGGGCGAGTGGACAACCAACGAGGACGGGGTTGCAGGGATTTTTCCGAAAGTTGAGGTTTCACTGCTTTTCCCCGAGGGCAGGCTGATTAAAGATCTACGCAACCCCAAAATCCAATTCCTGAGAATTGACTCCACCACCGCAACGCTTTCTATTCTCGCCTATGGCGCCACCTCCATTCCGGAGCCTTCGAGCGTTGGTGACGGGCTTGCTATTTCCTGCGAGCCTGAAACCTCCGCAAGCCCCCGCATGGAGCGCCGCTGCACCCTAGAAGCCCCGGCCCAACCCGGTGGCCACGGCATTCGGCTCAGCGCTGAAAACAGCAATGGCGCAAACACAGTTTTTATATTGTGGGAGATTGAAAGCGACACATGAGAGGCTTTCCCAAAGGCATGCTATTGGTATTGTCCGCCCCCTCAGGCGCGGGGAAGACGACGCTTGCGCGCGCACTGGTGGAGAAGACACCGGGAGCGAGGTTTTCGGTGAGCGCGACGACGCGCGCGCCGCGTGGCCACGAGAGAGAAGGCGTGGACTATTTTTTCATGGAGGCCAATGCTTTTGAGGCACGCGCACAAGCGGGTTTTTTTGCGGAGTGGGCGAAGGTGCACGGCAACTGCTATGGCAGCCCCCAAAGCGCGGTGGATGAAGCGCGCCGCGAAGAGAGCCTGGCGGTTTTTGACATTGATGTGCAAGGAGGACTCCGGCTCCGCAAGAGGGCGCCTGACTGCATTTTGGTTTTCATCATGCCCCCTTCTTTTGAAGAGTTGGAGCGCCGCCTGAGAAGCCGCCGCACCGACGATGCAAAAGCCATTGCACGAAGGCTTGAGGCAGCCCAGGAAGAAATAAGACAAGGCCTTGAATTTTATGACTATATTGTGGTGAACGACGAGGTTTCCAAGGCGCTTGGGCGTTTGAATTCCATTCTCGAGGCGGAGAAATGCCGCCGAAGCCGAGCCATTGAGGTGTGGATGGAAGAGGCAAAAAATTTCCAGCCTACAGGGGGATAGCTTCTAAGCAATGGATATTATAGGCATGAAAAAAAAGTATTTTGTTTTGTTGACAAGAGACCCTCAAGGGCTTTAGAAGCGCCAGTCCTGGTTGACGGAGTTGTTTGCCGGTGCTTGGACGGGGTTGTTGGAGGAGGCAAAAAAAACGCTTGACAGCCGGGTGCGGATGGGATACAAAGGTCGTTCTGCTTAAAAGAAGTTGGCGAGGTTGTTGCGAGGGTGTTTTTGCCAGTTAAAAAACGTATAGAAAACGCGCGAAAAACGCGGATAAAAAAATACGGGTTGAAAAAATAACTTGCAAGACACAAAAAAAGAAGTAGATAGCCGCAACCGTTGTTGACTGAGGCTAGAACAGTGGAGGTGGTCGAGGTGGGGTTGAGGTGTTTTGGGCTCGCTCTTTGAAAACCAAATAGCAAACTTTATTGGTACTGCGGAAACCGCAGTCAATTTCAGTTGCCTGAAGGCGAGCCGAAAGGCGCGCTGAAGGGTGACAAACAAAAAAGCAAGCAGACTCTAAGTTGCGAAAGCGGTTTAGGGTTTGAGACTGTCAACCTTAGCCGTTGACAGCGCCAGATTTTAACAATCTGAATATTTTATATATATTTGGAGAGTTTGATCCTGGCTCAGAACGAACGCTTGCGGCGTGCTTAACACATGCAAGTCGCGCGAGAAAGCAGCAATGCGAGTAAAGCGGCGCACGGGTGCGTAACACGTGGGTAATCTGCCTCAAAGACTGGGATAACCTTCCGAAAGGTTGGCTAATACCAGATAAGCTAGCGGAGTCTATGGACTTTGCTGGAAAAGGGTGGCCTTATGGGCTGCCGCTTTGAGATGAGCCCGCGGCCCATCAGCTTGTTGGTGAGGTAATGGCTCACCAAGGCTACGACGGGTAGCTGGTCTGAGAGGACGATCAGCCACACTGGGACTGAGACACGGCCCAGACTCCTACGGGAGGCAGCAGTGGGGAATTTTGCACAATGGGCGAAAGCCTGATGCAGCAACGCCGCGTGTGTGAGGAAGGTCTTCGGATTGTAAAGCACTTTCAGTTCGGGAAGAAAACGTCTGGGTGAATAGCCCAGGCCTTGACGCTACCGAAAGAATGAAGCACCGGCTAACTCTGTGCCAGCAGCCGCGGTAATACAGAGGGTGCAAGCGTTGTTCGGAATTATTGGGCGTAAAGCGCGTGTAGGCGGCCTTTTAAGTCGGGTGTGAAATCCCTCAGCTCAACTGAGGAAGTGCGCTCGAAACTGGAGGGCTTGAGTGCTGGAGAGGATGGTGGAATTCCCCAAGTAGAGGTGAAATTCGTAGATATGGGGAGGAACACCGGTGGCGAAGGCGGCCATCTGGACAGCAACTGACGCTGAGACGCGAAAGCGTGGGTAGCAAACAGGATTAGATACCCTGGTAGTCCACGCCGTAAACGATGAGAACTAGGTGTCGCGGGTGTTGACCCCTGCGGTGCCGTCGCTAACGCATTAAGTTCTCCGCCTGGGAAGTACGGCCGCAAGGCTAAAACTCAAAGGAATTGACGGGGGCCCGCACAAGCGGTGGAGCATGTGGTTTAATTCGACGCAACACGCAGAACCTTACCTGGTCTTGACATCCTTCGAACCTGCCCGAAAAGGTGGGGTGCCCGCAAGGGAGCGAAGAGACAGGTGCTGCATGGCTGTCGTCAGCTCGTGTCGTGAGATGTTGGGTTAAGTCCCGCAACGAGCGCAACCCTCGCCTTTAGTTGCCACGCAAGTGGATCTCTAGAGGGACTGCCGGTGTTAAACCGGAGGAAGGTGGGGATGACGTCAAGTCCTCATGGCCCTTATGACCAGGGCTACACACGTGCTACAATGGCCGGTACAATGCGTTGCCAACTCGCGAGAGGGAGCAAATCGCCCAAAACCGGTCTCAGTTCGGATTGGAGTCTGCAACTCGACTCCATGAAGTCGGAATCGCTAGTAATCGCAGATCAGCACGCTGCGGTGAATACGTTCCCGGGCCTTGTACACACCGCCCGTCACACCATGGGAGTCAACTGCACCAGAAGTCGTTGAGCCAACCCGCAAGGGAGGCAGGCGCCCAAGGAGCGGTTGGTAACTGGGGTGAAGTCGTAACAAGGTAGCCGTAGGGGAACCTGCGGCTGGATCACCTCCTTTCTAAGGAGACCGGAAACCAGGACAAGCTTCGGCATGTCAGGTGGTTTCAGGAGCGAAAGCTCCAAGAGTCTCAATAGGTCAACGTTTTTGCGGTGCCAATGGGTTTGCTGTTTGGTTTTGAGAGAGCGGGCATGCTCTTTGAGAACTGAAAGAATTTATGTTGATGGGTTCTATTTGCAAAGGTCCTCAAGGGCCTGTAGCTCAGGTGGTTAGAGCGTACGCCTGATAAGCGTAAGGTCGGTGGTTCAAATCCACCCAGGCCCACCACTTGGAAAGAGCGTTCGAGGGAGGCGGAGGATTTGTTGGGAGGCTGTTGGAAGGTGTGGCTTTGGGGGCTGTAGCTCAGCTGGGAGAGCGCCAGCTTTGCAAGCTGGATGTCGTCGGTTCGAACCCGATCAGCTCCATTTTTTGTTCTTTGACAATTTCATATTTGAAGGTTTAAAATTTCAATTTCATAAGCAATAAAACAGGCTTTTGTAGCAAGCCTGGGCTTTGGTTTCAAGCGTGGGCTTTGTTGAAAAATTCTGCATTTATGTGGGGTTTCAAGGCAAAGCCGCGAGAGGAATGAAGTCAACCAAGCTACTAAGGGCGTGTGGTGGATGCCTTGGCGCTGAGAGGCGAAGAAGGACGTGGGTGGCTGCGATAAGCTCCGGCGAGATGCTACCAATCGTTATACCCGGAGATTTCCGAATGGGGAAACCCACTGCGAGTCATGTCGCAGTATCCCAACCTGAACACATAGGGTTGGAGAAGCAAACCAGGGGAAGTGAAACATCTCAGTACCCTGAGGAAAAGAAAACAATGAGTGATTCCCGTAGTAGTGGCGAGCGAACCGGGAACAGCCTAAACCAATGCCACGAAAGTGGCATCGGGGTTGCGGGTCCGCAGTAGGACTCTGAAGGTTAGCAAAATTGCCTGGAAGGGCAAGCCATAGAGCGTGAAAGCCGCGTATGCGAAAACTGGAAGAGCCGAGCGGGGTACCCAAGTAGGGCGGGACACGTGAAATCCTGTCTGAATCTGCCAGGACCATCTGGTAAGGCTAAATACTACTCAGCGACCGATAGTGAACAAGTACCGCGAGGGAAAGGTGAAAAGAACCCCGGTGAGGGGAGTGATAAGAATCTGAAACCACATGTCTACAAGCAGTTCGAGGGCTACGCGTGCGCAAGCATGAAGGCCCGAGAGCGTACCTTTTGCATCATGATTCGGCGACTTAATATACGTAGCAAGGTTAAGCCGATAGGTGGAGCCATAGTGAAAGCGAGCCCGAATAGGGCGATTGAGTTGCGTGTATTATAACCCGAAGCGGAGTGATCTATGCATGGCCAGGTTGAAGCGTGGGTAAAACCACGTGGAGGACCGAACTCGTGAGAGTTAAAAATCTCTGAGATGAGCTGTGCATAGGGGTGAAAGACCAATCAAACTCCGTGATAGCTGGTTCTCCCCGAAAGATATTTAGGTATCGGCTCGAGGATTTCTGTACTGGAGGTAGAGCACTGGAACGGCTAGGGGTCTCACCAGATTACCAAACCGTACCAAACTCCGAATGCCAGTAACTGTAAACTCGGGACGCAGTCAGTGGGTGATAACGTCCATTGGCAAGAGGGGAATAACCCAGACCGACAGCTAAGGTCCCCAAATCCAGACTAAGTGAACACTAGAAAGGATGTGGCGGGTCCCAGACAACCAGGAAGTGGGCTTAGAAGCAGCCATCTTTTAAAGAAAGCGTAATAGCTCACTGGTCAAGACAAGCCGCGCCGAAAATGTAACGGGGCTAAGTCTGATACCGAAGCTTCGGGTCATACAAGGAAACTTGTATGGCGGTAGGGGAGCGTTGCAACAGCGGTGAAGCCAGACCGGAAGGGCTGGTCGAGCGGTTGCAAGTGCTGATGCCGAAATGAGTAACGATAAAGAGTGTTAGAAACACTCTCGCCGTAAACCCAAGGTTTCCTGGGTCAAGTTAAACTTCCCAGGGTTAGCCGGGCCCTAAGCCGAGGCCGAAAGGCGTAGGCGATGGAAAGCAGGTTAATATTCCTGCGCCACTTTATAAGCGTTGAAACGAGGGGTGACGGAGTAAGTTAGGTGTTGCCGGGTGTCGGATTCCCGGTCCAAGGCTGTAGGGGTGTCTTGTACGAACAAAAGGCAAGACAGTTATCCCTGAGAGCTGAGTGAAAGTACGCAAGTACGATAACGCTGATACTCAACTTCCAAGAAAAACCTCGCGTGGAGCTTATAGGGTGTCCGTACCGCAAACCGACTCAGGTGGGTGAGGAGAAAATCCTAAGGCGCTTGAGAGAACCCTCCTCCAAGGAACTAGGCAAATTGACACCGTAACTTTGGAAGAAGGTGTGCCATGAAAGGTGTAGGGGCTTGCCCCCGAAGCGTTTCGTGGTCGCAGAGAATAGGCGGTAGCGACTGTTTAACAAAAACACAGGACTCTGCAAAGGCGATAAGCCTATGTATAGGGTCTGACTCCTGCCCGGTGCTGGAAGGTTAAGGGGATTTGTCAGCCGCAAGGCGAAGCGATGATCCGAAGCCCCAGTAAACGGCGGCCGTAACTATAACGGTCCTAAGGTAGCGAAATTCCTTGTCGGGTAAGTTCCGACCTGCACGAATGGAGTAACGACTTCCGCACTGTCTCGGAGAGGGACTCAGTGAAATTGAAATAGCTGTGCAGATGCAGTTTACCCGCAGAAAGACGGAAAGACCCCGTGAACCTTTACTACAACTTGACAGTGACATTAGAAATTTACTGTGTAGCATAGGTGGGAGCCTTTGAAGCCAGACCGCTAGGTTTGGTGGAGGCATACATGAAATACCACCCTGTGACTTTTTGGTGTCTAACCTAGTCCCGTTAACCGGGACAGGGACACTGTCTGGTGGGTAGTTTGACTGGGGCGGTCGCCTCCCAAAAAGTAACGGAGGCGCGCGATGGTTCCCTCAGCCCGATTGGAAACCGGGCGTCGAGTGCAAAGGCATAAGGGAGCTTAACTGCGAGACAGACATGTCGAGCAGATGCGAAAGCAGGTCTTAGTGATCCGGTGGTTCTGAATGGAAGGGCCATCGCTAAACGGACAAAAGGTACTCCGGGGATAACAGGCTTATCTCCCCCACGAGTTCATATCTACGGGGAGGTTTGGCACCTCGATGTCGGCTCATCGCATCCTGGGGCTGTAGCAGGTCCCAAGGGTTTGGCTGTTCGCCAATTAAAGCGGTACGCGAGCTGGGTTCAAAACGTCGTGAGACAGTTTGGTCCCTATCTTCTGTGGGCGTAGGATACTTGAGAGGATCTGACCTCTAGTACGAGAGGACCGGGTTGGAGACACCTCTAGTGTACCAGTTGTCACGCCAGTGGCATCGCTGGGTAGCTATGTGTCGATCGGATAACCGCTGAAAGCATCTAAGCGGGAAACCGACCTCAAGACGAGGTATCCCGAGGGGAAACCCTCCTAAAGACTCGTTGAAGACTACAACGTTAATAGGCCGGGTGTGTAAGGCAGCAATGCTCTTAGCTAACCGGTACTAATCGGTCGTGAGGCTTGGTTGTTTTTATTCGTCTCGTTAAAGCACAGTTTGAAGCCAAAGTCGAAGTTTGCTATAAGCAAGCTTTCAGTCCAGTCTCTTGTTTTAAGTTGTTTTTAAGTTGTTTGAGGCTGTTTGTGGACTGAGAGAGAACTGTTTTAAGGCTTTTGAAAAGAAGTTTTGCCTTCAATATGAATTAACGGCGGCTATGTCGGAGGGGTCCCACCCGTTCCCATCCCGAACACGGAAGTTAAGCCCTCCAGAGCCGATGGTACTATGTGGGAGACTGCATGGGAGAGTAGGTCGCTGCCGATTTTTTAAAGCCCCAAAGGTTTTTCTTTGGGGCTTTTTTTTTTGCCCAAGGTTTTTTTGGGGGGGAGCGAGAGGACAAAAAAATATTTTTAAGCCTGCTGCTTCTGCCAACGCCATGTGTCCAAACACATGGTGGCCAAATTCCGCTGGGCTTTCCAACCCAAAATTTTGAGTGCTGCACCCGTGTCCGCCCAACATTCAGCCACATCCCCAGGGCGCCTGGGCACCACCTCAAAAGCCACGGGAGAGGCGGATACTTGCTCAAACATGCGCAGTACCTCTAATACGGAATAGCCTCGACCCCCGCCCAGGTTGAGGGTTAATAAGCCCCCATGTGCATGCAAATATTCCAAGGCCTTGAGGTGGCCCTCCGCTAAGTCCATCACGTGCACATAATCCCTCACCCCTGTTCCGTCCCTCGTGGGGTAGTCCCCCCCGTATACCTGTAGCTTGGCTAACTTGCCGGCCGCCACCCGGGCAATATAAGGTACCAAATTGCTGGGTACCCCTTGAGGGTTTTCACCTATAAGGCCACTCTCATGCGCGCCTATGGGGTTGAAATAGCGAAGGCGCGCCACACGCCACGCGGCGTCGGCCTGGCACACGTTTTCCAATATGCCCTCCACCATCAGCTTGCTGTGCCCATAGGGGTTGGTGGCCTCCAGGGGGGCGTCCTCTCTTATAGGCACTTGGGTGGGGTTTCCATAAACCGTCGCCGAAGAGGAAAATACCAACGTTTTAACCCCGGCTTCGCGCATGGCCTTCAACAACACAAGGCTGCCGCTGAGGTTGTTGTCATAATAGTCCAAAGGCCTCTGCACGGACTCACCCACCGCCTTGAGGGCCGCAAAATGGATGACAGCCTCTATGCTGTGCGCAGCAAACACCTGGCCCAACAGCCCAGCGTCGCGCACGTCTCCTTCAACCAACACCAGGGCCTTCCCCATGCCGGTTTTGCCTGCGCCGGCTTTGTCTACAGGGGCTTTTTTTGCAGGGGCTTCGTCCACAGGGGCTTTGCTGACAATGGCCTCCAAGCCTGCCAGCACGCTGCGGTGGCTGTTGCAAAAGTTGTCCAACAGCACAACCTCATGCCCTGCTTCTATGAGTTTAAGGCAAGTGTGAGAGCCAATATAACCGGCACCACCCGTAACGAGAATGGACATTTTAAGCCTTTTTATGAGCTAAACCCCCTCAAATGCAATGCCAAAAAAATATAGCCCACACCTGCCTTGGAACATGCTCCACACCTACCTTGCAAAAGGAGGTGCAAGGCCAAGGGTAGCTCCCATGGCCCCCTGCCCAGGGCAGCGGGGGAAGGCCTGAAAACAGGGCTCTGTATACCCGGGAAGGCCTGGACAAAAAAATATACTTCCAGCTTGAAAAAAAACTCGTCAACGCTTGGCTAAACTGAGAAAAGCCCTCCACCATGGTCACCTACAAAAATCCCCCCAGAGGTACCTCTATGAGAGCCAAAAAAGTCGTCAAACGTATTTTTTGGCCCCTGGAGCGGTTTTTGCAACTGGAGGCCGCCAGCGGTTTTGTATTGCTTGCGGCCACCGCCATTGCCCTCATTTGGGCCAACTCCCCTTGGCATGAAAGCTATTTCTCCATTTGGGAATATAAACTCGGCTTAAGCATCGGCTCCGAGCGCTTTGAGAGAGACTTGCATTTTTGGATTAATGACGGCCTCATGACGTTTTTCTTCTTCGTCGTCGGCCTCGAGCTGCGGCGCGAGTTGGTGCAAGGAGAGTTGTCAGAGTTTAAACGCGCCACCTTGCCCCTCATGGCCGCCATAGGGGGAATGCTGGCGCCCGCCCTCATTTATTTTTTCTTCAACCAGGGCCTCCCCTCCGTGCGCGGTTGGGGAATTCCCATGGGGACAGATACGGCTTTCGCCTTGGGCATTTTGGCCATTATTGGCAAAAGAGTCCCTCCTCCCGCGAGGATTTTGCTCCTGGGCTTGGCCGTTATGGATGATGTGGGGGGCGTCCTCGTTATTGCCTTCTTCTATTCCTCAGGCATTAAACTGGCCGGCCTGGTGGCGGCCTTTGTGGCTTTTGTGCTGGTGCTGGCCATGCAAAACATGGGTGTACGCAAAATTTGGCCCTACCTCATTCCCGGAGCCCTCATGTGGGCAGGTATTTATTATGCGGGCATCCACCCCACCCTGGCTGGTGTTGCCCTGGGCTTCCTCACGCCTGCCGTGGCCGGTTATACGCCAGCAAAAATATTGGAGCTCTCTAAGCCATATCGCCAAAAACTCGTCGAGCTCAGCCAGGAAAAAAACCCCTCCACAGAGACGATGATGAGCCTCTTCTTCTCCCTCCATGAGGTTTATCGCGAAGGCCTCTCCTTCGTCGACCAACTCATTCAAAAACTGCACGGCACCGTCGCCTATATTATTATGCCGCTTTTTGCGCTGGCCAACGCAGGCGTCATCCTCGGCGGTGTTGACTTCAGCGGGGACTCGCAAAAACTCTTCCTGGGCGTCGCCCTGGGCCTGGTGCTCGGCAAACCCTTCGGAATTTTCCTGGCTTGTTTTCTCGGCATTCGCCTGGGCTTTTCCAAAATGCCCACAGGAATGAATTTTAAAACCATTGCCCTCGTGGGAATGGTCAGCGGCATTGGTTTTACGATGGCACTCTTTATTGCCCAACTGGCTTTCCCCAGCGGCATGGATCTGGAGACAACAAAACAAGCTGTCCTCTCAGCCTCTCTGGTTGCCGCCGTGGTCTCCCTGCTCATCGGCTTTTTGGGAAAACACAATATACAACCGACCGAGGCCAACGAGGCCTGACACAGGAAAATACCCGCGCACCCCATGCCTCCACCACCCAGGGGACGCTTCGCCCCCAGCCCCACCGGGCCCATGCACCTGGGCAATGCCTTCGTCGCCCTCCTCTCATGGCTTTGGGCTAAACAACAAAAAGGACACTGGCTGCTGCGCATTGAGGACTTGGATGGCCAACGCTGCAAAGCAGAATATGTTGAGCTGCTCATGGAGGACTTGCGCTTTTTGGGCCTTTCATGGGACGAAACACCTCTGCTGCAAAGCCAACGCCTCAACCTCTATGCCCAGGCCCTGCAGCGCTTGCAGGCCACAGGGCTTTGCTTCACTTGCCACTGCTCCCGAAAGGACATGGCCTTGGGCGCCCCTCATGCCGGCGAAAACAACCCCTCCTGTACGGGGCAGTGTAGCCCGACACCCGGCAAGCCTCCCTCCCTGCGCTGGCGCTGCGTGTCGCCTGAGCACATCCGCTTTGAAGATGCTGTGCTGGGCCCCCAACACCTTTGCCCCAAAATATACCCGAAGGATTTTGTGCTGTGCCGCAACAACCAATATAGCTACCAGCTGGCTGTGGTGGTGGATGACGCGGCACAAGGCATAACACAGGTGCTGCGCGGCGCTGATTTGGTGGACTCCACCTTCCGCCAAATACAGCTGCAACAAGCCCTGGGCCTCCATACCCCCGCCTATGCCCATGTGCCCTGCCTTGAAGACAGCCACGGAAAACGCCTCGCCAAACGCGGCGGCACCCTCTCCATTGCCTCGCTGCGCGCACGCGGTATGAGCGGGCCTCAACTCATAGGCCTCCTCGCTCAACTCGCTGCCCTGGGCGATGGGCGGCCTACCACCCCTCAGGCCCTGCTGCCCTGTTTTAACTTGAAAAAACTGCAGAGCCTGCGCCCACGTATAGCCATGGAGGAAGTGGCCATAGAGGAAGAAAAAAGCCTCGCCATTGAGACAGAGCCATCAGGCCAATGGCCCTAACCCCAACATTGGAGTATAGGCTTGCAACAACCCTTGTTGCGCCCGCCTGGTATGGGCTGCACAAAAAGGAGAGGGAGAAGGTGTGTCTCAAAAAAACTTAAAAGCGGTGCCGCAGGGGGCCATTTGCGCCGAAGGCTTGTCTAAACGTTTTGGCTTGTGTCAGGCACTTAAAGGCTTCTCCCTGCATGTGCCCAAGGGGGCTTTTTATGCCTTGCTGGGCCCCAACGGCGCTGGCAAATCCACCAGCCTGGCTTTGCTTAACGGCGTGCTGAAACCCGATGAGGGAAGCATTTATGTTTTTGGCATGAATGCACTCAAACACCCCTTGGAAATAAAACGCCGCATTGGGACTGTGCCTGAGGAGTTGGCTTTGTTTGAGCGGCTGACCAGCCGCCAACAGCTGCTGTTTTCCGCGCGCATGTTTGGCCTTTGCGGGAGCGAGGCTTTGCGCCGCGCTGATGAGTTGTTGGAGGTTTTGGAGCTTTCGGCCAAAGCCAATGCCTTGGTGGCCAGCCTCTCCAAAGGAATGCGCCGCCGCCTGGCCATTGCCTCGGCCCTCATCCACTCCCCACAGCTGGTTTTGTTGGATGAGCCTTTTGAGGGCGTGGACATTATGGCCAGTGAAATTATACGCAGCCTGCTGCTGGGGCTTTCCAAACAAGGCGTCAGCATCCTCCTCACAACACATGTGTTGGAAATTGCCGAAAAAATGGCCACCCACCTGGGCATAGTGGTGGAGGGGCGCATGGCCATGGAAGGCCCCGTGGAGCTGCTTAAACAACAACACCAAGCCACAAGCCTGGAGGCTTTGTTTTTCCACACCGTGCCCAAACCCAAAACCGCCTCCCTGGCCCTGTCCTTTTTTGCCCAAAAAAGAGAGGAAGGCCCATGAGGGAGTTGCCCAAACTCCCCTCGTTTGTGGGGCACTTTTTGTTGCTTTCCAAGCTGCGCTTGGCGTTGATCAAAAACCGAGGCCTCTGGCTTTCAGGCCTGGGGGTGTTGGTTGCCCTGGGTACAGGTGCCGTGTTGGCGAAGGCGGCCTTGGAGTTGTTTCGCTTTGCACCGGTGCAAAACTCGGAGCTGTGGCCCGAGTTTTTGCTCAACCTCTTGTGTTTTATTGTTGCAGGCCTATGGGCGCTGTGGCCCTTGCTCTCCATAGGCGCGGATGACTTCAGCGAGAGCACCCGTTTTTCCCTTTTCCCCATTTCCAGTTTTCGCCTGCTGTGCATAGCCACACTTGCACGCATAACAGAGGTGAGGAACCTCCTTTTGCTCTCGCCCTTGCTGGGGGCCTTTTGGGGCTATATAGAGTTGAGAGGGCTTGCACTGTTCCCCTGGCCCCTGTTGCTTTTGGCAGCCACCGTGCTTTTTTATTTGGCTTTGGCCCAAGCTTTTTCCAATGCCATGTTGTGTGTGCTTGGGCACTGGCGCAACGCCGAAATGTTGGGCGGAGGCCTCCTGGTTTTTTTGGCTTTGGCCGCACTTATTCCACCGGTGGACGTCTCCTGGTTGTTTGAGACGGATTTTGGGGCACTGGGGAAACTCTCAGACGAGTTAATTATAAACGCCAAGCTGGCATTGGGGAGAATACCCACAGGCTATTTGGGGCGCGGGTTGGAGCAACTCCATATGGAGCAGCTGTATTCCGGGAAAGCGGGTATACAAAGCACTTTGGCCCACACCCTGGAGTTGCTGGAGTTAACAGGCATACTCATGGTGGTGGCATGGGGTTTTTTGGTGGATTTTTTGCGCAGAAACTTTCGCGCCCCTGCAAAGCCAAAACCCTCAAAACCCGACAAGCTGTTTGCAAGGCCTCAAGGCTTGAGGGGCGTGCTTTTGCTGAAAGAGGCCCTGGAGTTGTGGAAACACCCGCGCGCACGCTTGCTCGCCTGCGTGCCTTTTGTGCTGTGCATTTGCATCCGCATATTTTCAGGTCGCACCTTGGTTGCCTATGGCATGGGTGAGTTTGTTTATGGTGCGGCGGCAGACACTTTTTTAATGGGGGCTTTGTGCCTCTATTCCGCCACACTCCTCACCTCCACCTTCTCCCAAAACAGCTTTGCCTATGAGGGGCATGCTTTCTTCTCCCTGAGTGCAGCCCCCATGGACATGGCGTGGGTATTGCGCGCCAAAAATGTTGCACAGGCTTTGGCCGGGGCCTTGTTGGCAGCATTGGTGGCTTTGTTTTATGTGGCCTATGTGCGCGGCGGAGGCTTCAGAGAGTGCCTTTTTTCAGCAGCGGCGGTGGGCGTGTTGTTGCCGGTGTTGTTGTGCGCAGGGAACCTCATGTCCCTTCTTTTTCCGAGCAAATTCCACGCAAGCCTCCAGCGCAAAGACAGGTTGCCTTTGCCCGTAACCCTGGGAGGCATTGTTGCGGCAGCCCTGGGGGTGGCCCCCTGGAGTTGGATGGTTTCCTCATTGCAGGGCCAAAGGCCAAGCGGGTTGTTGTGTATGCTTTTGTTGGCGGTGGCCCTGTTTGCCTGGGGCGTTTATTATGCCTCGTGGCCCTTGCTTATGCGGCTTTTGGAGCGCCGAAAGGAGGCCATTTGGAGAGCCGTCATGCGCAGCTAAACCCCAGCGCCCTAAAACCCAGCGCCCTAAACCCCAGCCCCCCTGCCTATTGGGCGATGAGTTTGGAGGAGTTGGCAGACAAACTCCAAAGCCGCCCTCGTGCCCTGGGGCTTTTGCGCTGGCTGTGGCACCGCCCTCCAAGTGCCCCTCAAAGCCTGGCCTTGCCTGCGCAGCTGGAAGGGGTTGGCCACCGTTGGCTTTCCCTGCTGCGAGCGCACCTCCCCGCCACATGGCCTGCCCTCGTGCAAACAGTGCAGGATGGGGGTGGGGCATGCAAGGCCTTGCTTTGTTTAAATGGCTCCCTCGTAGAGGCGGTACACATTCCCCAGCGCGGGAGGAATACACTTTGCATTTCATGCCAAGAGGGGTGTACGCGGCGCTGTGCTTTTTGTGCCACGGCCTCTTTGGGGTTTGTGAGGCATTTAAAGGCAGAAGAAATGCTGGCGCAGTTTTTTCTGCTTCGGTTTTTAAAGCCCCAGGCTGTGCGCAACGTGGTTTTTATGGGCATGGGGGAGCCCATGGACAACATAGAGGAGGTGTTGCGCGCGGTGCGGGTGTTGACGCAGCCAGGTGGCCCCTGTTTGCGTGCGCAAAAGGTGACGGTTTCCACCTCGGGTGTTTTGCCGGGTATGCAGCGTTTTTTGGAAGAAAGCCAGGCCAGCCTTGCCCTCTCCTTAAATGCCACCACTGAAGCGCAGCGCAGCCTCCTCATGCCACAAAACCGCTTGTGGCCCATGGGGGAGCTTTTGGCCTTGTTGCGCCACCATGGAAAGCGCCAGCCCAAGCGCGAGCATTTTATAGGCTATGTGTTGCTTGAGGGTGTCAATGACAGCGAGGAGGATGCAAGGCGTTTGGTGCATTTGCTTGAAGGCATACCCGCGCGCGTCAACCTCATTCCCTTTAATGTGCACGAGGCCAGCCCTTTTAAGGCACCGGGGGCAGAGAGGTTAAAAAGTTTTTGGCAACAACTTCAGCAGGCCGGTTTGCGTAGCTTGGTGAGGTGGCCCAAAGGCCAGGAGGTGGCGGCGGCCTGCGGTCAGCTGGCGCTGAAAGCGGAAGGGGCCAACTCTACAAGGCGGGGGCGAAACTCGACGGCGTCGCAAGAGGCCAAAACATAGTTGACGCCTCCATGCATTCCCACAAAACCTGAAGAGAGGCTGGGGCCATGCAGGTGTCCATAAATACAATGTTTGGGGTTTCGGCTTTCAATAAGCGTCGAGAAGGGGGTGGGGGCGCCATCCGCATAGAGGGGTGGAAAATGGCTCGCTACAATATGAATGAGTTGGGGGTTGGCTTCTATGTGGGTTTGAGCATCATCCAAAGAGGTTTGGAGCCTTTGCGTTTCGCGTTGGATCATTTTGGCCAAGTCTGCCGTGTTGTTGGCGGCTTTTGCTTTTATGGCTTCTATGGCTTCTGCGTTTTTTGCAGCTTCAGTGCTTTCAAACTTTTCCCAGGGCGCCTCCACCACATCCCAGAGGCGGGAGCCTGAAATAACAAAAGGCCCCCACTGCACCGCGCAGTTGTGCACAAAGCCCACAATGGAAGGGAAGGGCTGCAATATTTTTTGCAGCTTGCTGGCCGAGTCCGGCCACCAATAGTCATGGTTGCCTTTGAGGAGAATTTTTTTGCCAGGCCGCGCCTGGAGCCAGCCCAAGTCCCCCACGGCTTCAGCAGGCTTCATGGCCCAGGAAATGTCGCCGGCAACCACAACACAGTCCTTGGGCGAAACGCTTTCATCCCAGCGCTGCGCAAGCGTGGCCGGGTGGTTATTCCACCCAAAGCAGGCCATGCTTTTCTGGCGCGCAGAGGGCAGGTGCAAGTCAGCAATGGCAAAAAGGCGCATAGCCTGCTCTCTCTAGCATGGCCTTGGGCAAATGCTTAAGCCGCAGAATGCCTGGAGCCCATAGTCATCTGTTTTAGCCATGCCTGAGCCCCCAGTTGAAACTTGAAAGGCCTTTAAATTTAAGTGGGTTTGGCATTTGCAAGCCCAACATGGACAACCTGAAAGTTTGACTTTGGGAGTTATGCAAATGCCAAGCCACGGAGCAAACTCCAAAAAGTGGGAGGAGTGGGCAGAAACAACCCCACACAGGGGAGAAAGCCCAGGCCAGAGGCGTGGGTGCACAAAAGCATTGGGCTCCAGCGAAAAAAGCATATGAGGCTTGTGCTGCCTGTGCCCTGCACGTATACGCGGTGCCTATGCAAGCAACTCCCATCGGCGTCATTGGCGGCTCCGGCTATTCCGGCATGGAGCTTTTGAGGCTTTTGTCCGGCCACGAGGGCTTTCGCGTGGTTTTTGCAACCAGCGACCGTTGGGAGGGGCAGAAACTCCAGAAAAAAATTTTGGGTGCGCGCGCAGAGCGTTTTGAAGGCCTGGCATTTTGCTCGCCAGAGCAGGGCTTAAAGCAGCTTGGGCAATGCCAGGTGGTGGCTTTGGCAACGCCTGCCAACACCTCCCTGGCCACGGTGCCTGTGCTGCTGAAAGCGGGCGTGCGCGTGGTGGACTTGTCCGGCAGCTTTCGCCTCAAAGACGCCACCCTCTATCCGCGCTTTTATGCCTTTGAGCACAGCGCCAAGGCTTTGCTGGAGCAGGCTGTTTATGGCCTGACGGAGTTGTTTAGGCCTGACATTCCCTCCGCTACCTTGCTTGCCAACCCTGGCTGCTATGCCACCGCCGCCCCCTTGGCTTTGGCCCCCTTTTTGAAAAAACAATTGCTGAGAGAGGACACGCTTGTCATTAACGCGGCCTCGGGCATTTCAGGCGCGGGCAGGAAGGCCACCGAGGACTATGGCTATATGGAAATTGCGGGGGACTTTCGCGCCTATCGCCTGCACCGCCCCTTAAGTGTGCCCAAAATGACACAGACGAAGGCCTGCGAAGAAGAAGCCTTTATGGGTGCCCACCAGCATGCGCCTGAAATGGCGCAAACCCTGGGGCGCGTGGCCGGGCGGCCTGTGGACTTGTTGTTTCTCCCGCACCTCTTGCCGATGAAGCGTGGCATTTTATGCACAGTTTTTGCCAAAACCAAGATAGGTACAAGCCAGGCTCAGGTGGAGGAGGCGCTTGAAGAGGCTTTTGGGAAGGAGCCTCTGGTGGAGGTGCTTTCCTCCCCGGAAGAGGTGCGCATTGCCTCGGTGGCAGGCCGGCCGCATGCGCAGGTGGCTGCACACCTTGAGGGCGGCAAGTTAATTGTGGTGAGTGCTTTGGACAATTTGCTCAAAGGGGCTGCCAGCCAGGCTTTACAAAACCTCAACCTGATGTTTGGCTACCCGGAGACGATGGCTCTGCTATAGGGGAGAGGAGAAGTGAAATGACAATGCGGGTGCCCAAAGGCTTTTTGTTTTCTGGTGTGCATGCGGGAATAAAGCCCATGCGGAAAGATCTGGCTTTGGTGCTCAGCGAGGTGCCGTGCGCGGCAGCGGCCTGTGTCACCGTCAACAAAGCCAAGGCGGCGCCTTGCATAGATGTTGAGAGAAACTGCCCCAAAGAGGACTTGCGCGCCATCCTCATTAACAGCGGAAATGCCAACGCGCTGACAGGCCAGGAGGGCCTGGAGGCCGTTGCCCAAGTCAGACAGGCACTCGCCGCGTCGCTGGGCATTCGCGCAGATGAGGTGTGGACAGCTTCCACGGGCGTCATTGGTGTGAAGCTTCCCCGGCAGAAAATGATGGATGCGCTGCCTGCTTTGAAGCAGGGCTTAGAGGCGGAGGCCTCGTCCGCGGCAGAGGCCATTATAACGACGGATACCAAGCGCAAAATGCTCTCACGCACCATTGTGCTTGGCGGCAAAGAGGTGGTGCTTTCGGCCATATGCAAAGGCTCCGGAATGATCGCCCCGGAGCTTGCGACAATGATCTGCGTCATCACCACCGACGCTGCCATTTCAGCTTCCTGCCTTCAAAGCGCTTTGCGCCGGGCCATGGAGACCAGCTTCAATTGCCTCACGGTTGACGGCGACATGAGCACGAATGACGCTGTTTTTGCCATGGCCAGCGGCCTGGCCCAAAACCCCCATTTTGAAGAAGACAGTGCCGACTATGCCTCTTTTTGCGAAGAGCTCACCTCACTTTGCCGGGGGCTTTCCAAGTTAATTGCGGCAGACGGGGAGGGGGCCACGCGCATGTTGGAGGTACGCATTGGTGGAGCACCCACCCAGGAAATAGCGCGCGCCTCGGCAATGGCGGTGGCCAACTCCATGCTGGTGAAAGCGGCATTGTTTGGGGCGGACCCCAACTGGGGGCGCATTCTGGCAGCAGTAGGAGCGAAGGCGGGGGCACAGGGGTGGCCCGTTGACATAGACGAAGCCACCGTCACCATTCAGGGCATATGCACCTATGACGGCCAATGCATAGCCGACACGGCGGAGCGGTTGCGGGTGCGCATGCGGGAGCCTGAAATTTTTGTGGACATTGACTTGCACGCGGGCATTGGCACGGCAACAGCCTGGGGCTGCGATTTGTCCTATGACTACGTAAAAATAAACGCGGACTATACTTCGCTGCTTGTCAGCGAGCCCGACGGCTCCGTCAAAAAAGATGACCGTCTCAGCCTCTATAGCCCACAGTTTAAGGTGAAGCTGGTGCGCCAGGCACTGGCCTATATTTCACGCTTTGCCAAGGAGTGCTGCGTGCTGCGCGTCTCTCGCCACACGCTGGCCAATGAAAACCTCGAAGAAAGCCTCTGCGAAGACATTAACCTTTTGCGCTCCGTAGGCATGGTGCCCATTGTGGTGCACGGCGAGGGGCCCGAGTCCGCAGAAACATTGACGCGCTTTGGGCACGCTGCGGCGACACAAAACGAAGGCCAGCGCGTGCGCGAAATGGTGCTGCATGGCGAGACGAATGCGGCTTTGGTTTCCAAACTCAACCGCCGGGGCGGCCACGCCATTGGCGTTTCAGGCAAAGACGGCGCACTCATTAAGGCGCGCCTTTTGCAAAGTGGACGCGGTGTGGTGGAGTCCGTGAATGTGGAGTTGTTGGAGTTGTTTATGTCCAGGGGCTATGTCCCCGTCGTCGCTTCCCTGGGGCTGGGTGAAGATGGCCAAAGCGTAGCCCTGGACGTAGACGACGTGGTGTTGGCCATAGCGGTGGCGTTGAAGGCGAAGAAGATGGTGCTCATGATAGGGGCGCAAGGGGTATGCGAGAACGGGGTATTGGTGAACCAGCTCAACAACATTTCGTTGAGGGCGAGGCTGGAGGAGGCCCGTGTGGACGAGGAGCAGGTGGAGAAGGCCCGCCTTGCGCTGAAGGCGGTGGAAGACGGCGTAACACAAGTGCATTTGGTAGATGCGCGCATGGCGCATTCCATAATTGCCGAGCTTTTCACCGACCAGGGCGTGGGCACGGTGGTGACCTATGTTGAAGGCCGGTGAAGGCATCCGGTTGCGGGTTGTTTTTCGAGCGTTGTTGGGGTGTGGGTTGCAAGGGCTGTTTGCATGGCAGCTGTTGTCGACACAGCGGGTTTAGGGCGCACGGGGTTTTGAGCGAATGGCTTATTTGGGCGAGTTGGGTTTTTAACCATGTTGCTTTTTCTGAAGTGAGGAGAACATTTGTGAAAGAGAAAGTCGTGTTGGCATATTCCGGAGGCCTGGACACCTCCGTGCTTGTGCGGATTTTGAAGGAGCCCCCCTATAACTATGAAGTTATTTGCTGTCATGCTGACGTGGGGGAGGCCAGAGACACCCAAGCCATTGTGCGTCGCGCCCAAAAAGCAGGCGCCATTGCCTGCGAAGTGGTGGATGCCAAAGAAGAGTTTGCAAAGGACTATTGCTTTAGGGCACTCAAAGCCAATGCCCTCTATGAGGGCGTATACCCTTTGTCCGCCGCTTTAAGCCGCCCCCTCATTACCCACTATATGGTGGAAGCGGCAAAAAAGCACAAGGCCACGGCCGTGGCCCACGGCTCCACAGGCAAGGGGAACGACCAAGTACGTTTTGACTTGGGTGCGCGCGGCCTTGCCCCCGAGCTCAAAATTATTGTCCCCCAGCGTGAGCGCAACCTCTCGCGCGATGTGGCCATGGAATACGCCGCCAAATATGACATTGAAGTGCCCACCACTCAAAAGAGCCCCTACTCCATAGACGAAAATTTGTGGGGCCGCTCCATTGAGGGCGGCATTCTGGAAAACCCCATGCAAGAGCCCCCGGAGGATGCTTATGCATGGACAAAGTCCTTCAAAGAGGCCCCCGAGGAGCCCGGCTATATATCCATCGGTTTTGAGGAAGGCATTCCTGTCAGCCTGGACGGACAGCGCATGTCTCCGGCCAAACTCATAGAGGCGTGCAACGCCTTTGCGGGGCTGCATGGCGTGGGCCGCATTGACTTGATGGAAAACCGCGTCGTCGGAATTAAAAGCCGCGAAAACTATGAGTGCCCCGCGGCCGTTTTGTTAATTCGCGCGCACCAGGACTTGGAGCGCTTTACGTTGCTGAGCCAGTCCCTGCGGCTGAAGGCCTTTGTCGACCAGAAATATGCCGAAATGGTTTATGAGGGCTTTTGGTTTTCTCCCTATAGGGAAGCCATGGACGCTTTCAATGACGCCTGCAACAAGGTGGTTTGCGGCGAAGTGCGCATGCGCTTGTTTAAGTCCTCCTGCCAGGTTGTGGGCAGAAACTCCCCCTATGGCCTCTATAACCATGCCCTCTCCACCTATGACAAGGCGGACAGCTTCTCTCACCGCGCCTCCGAGGGCTTCATTGAGTTGACGGGGCTGCCCCTGGAGTTATTCAGCCGCATACACAGGAAATAACCGTGGCCATCGCAAAAACAGAAGCCTCCGGCGGACACCAACTCCTGCCGGAGGTGCTGGCTTTCTCCAGCTCCCTGGCTTTGGACAAAGCCCTCCTGCTTGAAGACATTGTTGGAAGCCTGGCGCATGTCCTCATGCTGGCCAAGCAAGGCATTGTGCCCAAAGAGGTGGCGCACAGCATTCGGGAGGGGCTGGTTTCCATATGTGAGGAGGCGAGGGCGGGGAGCCTCAAGCTTCCCGAAGAAGAAGACATACACATGGCGGTGGAGGCGGAATTGTCCGCGCGCATAGGCGCTCCCGCCGCGCGTTTGCACACGGCGCGCTCCCGGAACGACCAGGTTTCCACAGACTTAAGGCTGCATGTGCGCGAAAGCACCGCCGAGGTTTTGCGCCACCTCTCCACGCTTTTGGAAGTGCTGGTTTCGCGCATGGACGCGCAAGGCACGCTTCTGCTCCCTTCTTATACGCACAGGCAGAGGGCCCAGCCTGTGACGCTGGGTTTTTGGCTGGCCTCACACGGCGCTGCACTGGCTCGCGATGTGGAGCTGTTTGGCTTTGTATTAAAGCAGCTGCGCTTGTGCAGCCTGGGTGCCGGCGCCATTGCGGGGACTTCGCTGCCCATTGAGCGCGCATTTTCAGCCGCGCTTTTGGGTTTTGAAGGGCCCACGCACAATGCCATGGACACGGTGGGGGAGCGGGACTTTGGCATGGACTACCTCTATGCGGCTTCCCGTTTAATGCTTCACCTAAGCCGCCTCTGTGCCGACGTTATTGACTATACCAGCCTGGAGTTTGGCTTTGCTGTGCTGGACGGAGAAATTGCCTGTGGCTCCTCGATGATGCCGCAAAAGCGAAACCCGGACATATTTGAATTGATCCGCGGCAAAAGTGGCCGTGCCCTGGGAAACCTCCTGAGCCTCATGAGCACCATGAAGGGCCTTCCCGCGGGCTATAACCGGGACTTGCAGGAAGACAGGCAAGCGTTGTTGGAAACGGGCCCCATGTTGAATTCCTGTCTGCAGGTGTTGGGTTTGGCCATGCCGAGGCTGCATTTTGATGCGGGGCGTTGCAAGGTGGCGCTGGAAGACGGCTATACCCAGGCGACGGACTTGGCGGAGGCGCTGGTGAAGAAGGGGATGGCATTCAGAGAGGCCTACCAGGCGGTGGGAAGCCTCGTGAGAAGGTGCCAGGAGGCGGGGATTTTTCTGTCAAAGGCGACGGTGGAAATGGCCAAAACCATCCACCCCGCGTTTGACGAAGAAACCATGAAAGGCTTGTTACCTGAAAATTCCGTCATGCATAAAGCAAGCTTAGGGAGTTGCTCTCCTGAAGCGCTTTGGCTTCAGCGCCAAATGTTGTTGGATGCGGCGGGCCTTGCCCAAACCCTGGCCGACGAGGTGGTAGGTTTAGACGTTTTATATGCAAAGCTGAAAGAGGTTGATTTGTGAAGAGAGATTTTTTGAAGCTTGGCGACTTTAGCTTGGATGAGCACATGGCGTTGTTTAGGCGCACGGCAGAACTCAAACAGATGCGCCGACGCCGAAAAGCGGTGATGACGCTGGTGGGCCGCGCGCTGGTGCTCATTTTTGAGAAGTCCTCCACGCGCACGCGTGTTTCATTTGAGTTGGCGATGACGCAGCTGGGCGGAGACGCGTTGACGTTGCCGGTTTCCGACAGCCAGATGGCGCGCGGAGAGCCTCTCTCAGACACAGCACGCGTGCTTTCGCGCTATGCGGATGCCATTATGGTGCGCACTTTTGGCGAGGAGCGCCTCTTTGAGTTTGCCAAACACGCAACGGTGCCGGTTGTTAATGGGCTTACGGATCAGGGGCACCCCGTGCAGGTGTTGGCAGACCTCTATACGATGGCAGAGCGTTTTGGGGCAGAGCGTTTGGGGGAGCTTAAGGGACGCAAAGTTGCCTTTGTAGGAGATGGCCTTAGCAACATGGCCCGCTCCTGGATGGAGGCGGCGGGGGTATTTGGTGTGGAGTTGCACCTTGCCGCGCCAAAGGCATTCCGTCCTTCTGCACAACAGGCGGAGGACTATGGAGGAAGGAGCGGCAATATAAAATTGTTTGACACCCCGGAGGAGGCCTGCCGCGGGGTGGACGTCGTCACCACCGACGTGTGGATCAGCATGGGCCAGGACGCAGAGCGTGAGTTGCGCCGTCAGGCTTTTGGTGGCTATTGTGTGGACGAGCGTTTGCTCTCTTTGGCAAGCCCTGAGGCTTTTGTCCTGCACTGTTTGCCGGCGCACCGCGGCGAAGAAATTTCGGCAGCCGTGTTGGAGGGGCCGCGCTCCGCTGTTTGGGACGAGGCTGAAAACCGACTCCACGTGCAAAAGGCCTTGTTGGAAAAGTTAATATTAGATGCTGAAAAGGAGGCATAAGCACCATGCCCAGGCGTTCAGACATAAAAAAAGTTTTTGTTATTGGCTCTGGCCCTATTGTTATAGGCCAGGCTTGCGAGTTTGACTATTCAGGCACGCAGGCCATTCGCGCGTTGAAGGAAGAGGGCATTGAGGTGGTGTTGCTCAATTCCAACCCCGCCACAGTGATGACGGATCCGGACTTTGCCGACAAAACCTATATAGAGCCCATTACTCCCGAGGTGGCCGAGCAAATTATAGCCATAGAAAAGCCGGACTCGCTTTTGGCCAGCATGGGCGGACAAACCGCGTTAAACATGGCCAGGGCTTTGGCCGAGCGCGGCACCTTGGAGCGCTTTGGTGTGAAGCTGATTGGCGTTTCTCTGGACGCCATTGAGAAGGCGGAAGACAGGCAAAAATTTAAAGAGTGCATGGAGGGCATAGGCCTGAGTTTGCCAAAGAGTGGCATGGCAACTTCCGTAGAGGAGGCCAAAGCTTTGGCCAAAACCATGGGTTTCCCCCTCGTCATCCGTCCGAGTTTCACCCTGGGAGGTACCGGGGGAGGCATTGCCTATGACGAGGGTGACTTGGCGACGCAAGTGGCGGTGGGGTTGGAGGCAAGCCCGGTGCACTCCGTATTGGTGGAAGAGTCCGTATTGGGGTGGAAGGAGCTGGAGTTTGAGCTTATACGCGACACCAAAGACAATGTTATTACGGTTTGCTCCATTGAAAACGTAGACCCCATGGGCGTGCACACGGGCGACTCTATTACGGTTGCCCCCATCCAAACCCTGACGCGGGATGAATACCAAAAAGCCCAGGAGGCGGCCATTGCCATTATTCGCGCGGTGGGCGTGGAGTCCGGCGGCTCCAATGTGCAGCTGGCCATGTCACCCAACGACGAGCGCATGGTTGTTATTGAGATGAATCCGCGCGTCTCTCGCTCCAGCGCCTTGGCCTCGAAGGCGACGGGCTACCCCATTGCGCGCGTTTCCACAAAGCTTGCCCTGGGCTATACACTTGACGAAATACAAAGCCCCATGGCCGCGGAGTTGACGACGTGTTTTGAGCCCACTTTGGACTATGTGGCCGTCAAAGTGCCGCGTTTCAACTTTGAAAAATTTTCAGGTGCCAGCAATGCGCTTGGCACAGCCATGCGCTCTGTGGGCGAGGCCATGGCCTTGGGGCGCAGTTTTAGAGAGGCCTATATGAAGGCCATGCGCTCCATGGAGCTGGGAAGGCACCCGCTCTCCTTGCCCGAGGAGGGCTCCAAGCGCCCCATGAATGAGCAAAAACGTCTGTTGACGGTGCCGACGCCGGAGCGCCCGTGGGTTATTTCAGAGGCATTTTGGGCTGGGGCCACGGTGGAGTCCGTCGCCAAAGCGACGCAGATGGATCCGTGGTTTTTGGTGCAGATTCAGCAGTTGGTGGAAGAAGCGCGCGCCATTCGCAATGTTGGCAAACTGGAGTCTTTGAGTGAGGCTAAGTTGCGCTCTGCGAAGACGCATGGTTTTTCGGATGCCTATTTGGCTGCCTTGTTGGGGACATTTGAGGGGAAGGTGCGAAGCCACCGCCGTGCCATGGGCATTCGCCCTGTGTATAAGCGCGCGGACAGTTGTGCTGCGGAGTTTGAGGGCCTTCCCCCCTATTTTTATTCCACCTATGCTGAGGAGAATGAGTGTGAGCCGACGACGCGCTCAAAGGTGGTTATTTTGGGCAGCGGCCCCATGCGCATAGGGCAGGGCATTGAGTTTGATTATTGCTGTGTGCATGCGGTTTTTGCGCTGCGAAAAGCCGGCTTTGAAGCGGTGATGGTGAATTGCAACCCCGAAACCGTTTCGACGGACCATGAAATTTCGGACCGCCTCTATTTTGAGTCTTTGAGCCTGGAGGATGTGTTGGAGGTGGTGGACCACGAGAAGCCCCTGGGTGTTATTGTACAGCTGGGGGGCCAGACGCCTTTGCAGCTTTCCTGGGCCCTCGAGAAAGAAGGCGTACGCATTTTAGGCACCTCACCGGATGACATAGACAGGGCCGAGGACAGGGAGCGTTTTGTGAAGGTGGTGGAGAAACTCAAGCTGCGCCAGCCTGAAAACGGTGTTGCGCGCTCCGAGCAGGAGGCCTATTCCGTGGCCACTTTGCTGGGCTTCCCGCTGATGCTTCGCCCCTCTTATGTATTGGGCGGAAGGGCCATGCAGGTGGTGCGTGACGGGGAGGACTTGGCCCGGTGTATGAATGAAGCCATCAGCACTTCCCCTCAGCACCCGGTGCTTCTGGACAAGTTTTTGAATGAGGCGGTGGAGGTGGACGTGGACGTGGTGGCCGACAGAGACGGCAACGTCCTGGTGGGAGGCGTATTAGAGCATGTGGAAGAGGCGGGGGTGCACTCGGGGGATGCGGCCTGCACTTTGCCTCCGCACTCTTTGTCCACGGAAATGGTGGAGCGACTCAAAGATGTGGTGACGGATTTGGCAAGGGAGTTGCGCATTGTGGGTTTGTTGAATGTGCAGTTTGCCGTGCAGGGCAAAAGCATTTATGTGTTGGAGGCCAACCCGCGTGCCTCGAGGACGGTGCCCTTTGTTTCCAAGGCCACGGGGGTTTCTCTGGCGCAGTTGGCGGCACGCTGCATGTTGGGCGAAACTTTGCCGGACATGGGTTTTGGCTCTGAGCTCTCTTTGAAAAACTATGTGGCGGTGAAAGAAGCGGTGTTTCCTTTTGCGCGTTTTTCCAACACGGACATTTTGTTGGGGCCTGAAATGCGCTCCACAGGCGAAGTCATGGGGCTTGCGGACTGCGTGGATGTGGCCTTTGGCAAAAGCCAGTTGGCCGCAGGCACAGCGCTGCCTCGAGGAGGCAAAGCCTTTTTGTCTGTGAGGGATGATGACAAGCCCGGCATTGTGGATGTGGCCCGGAGGTTGAATGCGCTGGGTTTTGAGGTTTTGACGACGCAGGGCACACAAGGCTATTTGGCGAGGAAGGGCATTGCCTCGCAGAAGGTGAACAAGGTGGCCCAGGGCAGCCCCTCCATTGTGGATCTCATCCGCGCCAACCAGGTGGCCCTCATTATTAACACCACGGATAACAAGAAAGCCATTTCCGACAGCTATGCCATTCGCCACGAGGCCCTGCTGAAGCAAATACCCAGCTTCACCACCCTCGAGGCCGCCCGCATGTTGGTAGGCGCCCTCGAAGCCCAGGCCCGAAAACCCTACCCGTGCCGCCCCCTCCAGGAATATTTGTCCGGCTCCCTCAAATAGCGGCTTAACGTTAAGTTGAGCTGCTGCGACACAACAATTTAAAGTTGCTTGCCCTTCTTCCCCTCAGAGAGAGACATAGCTTGAGGGGAGTGCGCGAGAGCGAAAACCTCTTGCCTCCCCCCGGGCAAGAGGCAAAAAACATCCAAGCGTGCGCCGGACTATAGGCTTAAGTCTTCTGCGCCCATAACTTCCGTGGAAATTTCCCCGAGGGCGCCGGCGTGGTGGAGCACACCCGTATATACTTTTATAAAGTCGATGCCTTTGAGGTGTACAGGGTTTCCATTCGCATCCACGGCTAAGTCTATGTCTATTTGCGCGCGCTCGTCGCTGTTTGGCCAGTTGTCGGCATAGCCATAGGCGAATGCAGCCATAGAGCCCCCATTGTTATAGAGGGAGCCGCCCACCACAATGGTGTCTCCCATCCAGTTGGGCCAGCCCGTTGCGGGGAAATAGCCCGCGCGCCCTTGGTTGTCGCTCCAGCGCGTCCCCGTCGCCCCCGCCTCGCGCTCTGTGTCCGTCGCCGGGTTATGGTAGGTGAGCACATAGTTGTGGATGGCGCTTGCTGTATAATATTCGGAGCCCGCAATCTCATACCATGCGTCATCCGGCAGGCCGTTGCCGTTGGCGTCCCAAGAAACCTCAATAACCCCCGGCTCCGCAAAGCCGGCAAAGGCATTCCCGTGGACAATAAAGTCATTCCCAGGGCCATTCACCACCGTGTGCCCAAACCCCATGACAATATATCCACCATATGCGCCCAAACTCACGAGGCCTCTTGAGGCAATGGTTGACTCGACAATGGCCAAAACCGCGTCCTTCGTGCTTCCGGCAGGTATGGTTGGAATGGTGTTGGCATATTGCCCAGGCGCGCGCACAAAGTCATAAACTGTGCTTGTCCAAGGGTTATAGGCTTGGGCGGGCGCGTCTATGCGCACCGAAATATTCCGCACACTCGCCCCCGCCGCATTGGTGGCGGTGAATGTCAGCGCATAGTTTCCTGCCTCAGCAAAAACATGCACAAGGTTTTGCTCTGTGGATATTTCTTCACCGTTAAGCACCCAGCTATAGTGCGTGGCGCTGTCGCTTTCGACTTCTGGCGCCAGGCGAAACCATTGCCTTGCAACCCCACTGGCAGAGGCCACCACCCTCATTTGGGGAGAGAGGCCGCAGACGCCCGCCACACAACTTTCTTCTGCAGCGCAGCTATTTCCGCACGCGCCGCAGTGCGCGGGGTTGGTTTGCAAGTCAACAGCATGGTCGTCGTCGCACAAATAGGTGGGAGCGGGGTTGCAGACGCCTGCCACGCAGCTTTCTTCTGCAGCGCAGCTATTTCCGCACGCGCCGCAGTGCGAGGGGTTTATTTGCAAGTCAACATGGTGGCCGTCGCACAAGCTGGTTTCCGCCTGGATGATTGGATTTGTCAAGTTGTTGCTGTCGTTTTCAGAGCAGCCTGCCAGCACAACAGAGACAGACAACAGGAGCAGAAATTTTTTCATTTTCAGTGTTTTCCTTTGGGGTTGGGTTGTTGGAGTGGGGGCAACGCAAGGGTGGAGGAGGCATGCAACCCCGGCGCTTCCGGAGGCATGTATCCAGCAAAAATGGCAACAACCCACCCATACATATGCCCTCTGCTCTCTTCCGCGAAGAGAGAAGGCTAAAGCGCTGCAAAGCGCACCTTTAGGCAGGTTTCCTGGCTTCCAAGCACGATAGCGGGTGTTGATGCCTTCCCACGCTCAAGGCGCAGTGGCACAGCGAACAACCCCCGCCCGGCTTCTCGCCGGCTTGGTTACAGTGGCGGGACCGCGCCGGATTTCCACCGGCTTCCCTTTGAAAGTCCTCCATGGAACCTAAAGGTGGCGCCTCTTTTAGTTTTGAGGGGCTGCCTTGTCAAGTTTCATTTTATTTGAATAAAGAGAGGCGTTCCCGAAAGGTGGAGGCTATTCCCCGCAACAAGGGTTTGGTTTTCAGTCCAATGGGTGGAGGTTATTTCTTTGACATTCATTGAGGCAGGAAAACGATATGAGGCTGAGGCTTCTTCGCTCAAATCCGCGGTTGTTTTTGCCCAGAGCACATAAACATAGTCATCTGAGTCCTCTGAATAAAAAGCGCCTCCCTCTATGTTTGAAGGAAGAGCTAAACGTTGTGTTTCATTTTCGTCATATTTTCGCTGACCAAGCCATTTGCTTGTGGTGCGCCACCCTATGCCTGCTTCATTTATTCTGAGTGGCCCACGGGGCAACTCGGGAAGCGGTTTATAAAACCCCATAAACGCATATTCGTCACCATAGGCATTTTGTTCACTGTTGTCCCAAACACTAAAGGGGTATACCCCCCGAAGGTGTTGTTTTTGAGCGGAAATGGCCAATTTCATCAAATAATTTCGCTGGGCTTCTTCTGAGCCAATGGAAGTGCCTATTTGTTTGTTGGGAATATTGGTTTCACTAATAATCATTTCCTTGGTGGGGTATTCCATTCCATAACCATATTTTTTCAACAGCTCCACATAGGTGTTGGTTTGGTTTTCCACAGCAGCAACGGCAGCATCAGAGTGTCGAAAATAATTCCATCCGTTGTTGCCCCAACTGCTTAAATAATACATGGGATAAATGTGAAAGCTGAGGCAATCAAACCATGCGCCTCCCTTCAGGGGATAGCGCTCTGCAACTTTTCCATGGTCTGGATTGTCCGTATTGCGCAAAACCGCGTCCAGAAAACTTTCATATCCAATGCCCCCTATGCAAATATAGGCTTTGGGGTCCACGGACTTAATAACCTCATAGGAGATTCTCAACATGCGGATATAGCTTTGAATGGGCGCATGAAAATGAATAAGCTCAGCCGGCGAGGGATTTCTGTCCCACCAATTGCATTCCGTTCCGGCATGCGCCCATCCACAGGGGGAATCCGTTAAATCAGGCTCGTTTTTTATTTCCCAAAACTGGACATGGTTTTTATAGTTTTGAACAAGTTTATAAACATATAACGCATAAACATTGTTCTCGTTGATGCTTGTCCCGCTTTCGTTTTCTATCCAAACAGGCTCATAGAGGTTTTCATAGGAGCTCGACGGCACACCCGGCACATGTTGTTTTTTTTCGCGATGCTGCTCTGAAGGCCTGTCGCCAATAAAAACCACATGGTGTTTTGCGCCCTGCTCCGCATAATATTTAAAAGTGTTGACTTTAATGTCATACCCCCATCTCTCAACAAAGTCTTCATAGAGCGCTGGACGCAGACTGCGCACCCCCACACCTTCTATGCCTTGGGTTTCATTCCCTATTAAAATGTCGGCAATGTCTTCATCCCTCCAATTTTCATTCAGCCAACCCATGTTGGAGCCATATAAAAAATAACCACCATAGGCATCCACATGGCTGTTGGCCGTATGCTTTGGAATGTTTTCAGAAAACGCTAAGCCGCCTTGGCAAGAAAGGCTAAGGGCATATAAAAAACCAAAAAACAAAAAGGGGAATTTCACCGCAGGTGGCTCAGCATGGTTGGATACCTCATTTTAATGTTTAAAAATTTTAATGCTTAAAATTTTAATATATAACTCAGCATGAGGTTGAAGCCACATGTGAGGTTGAAGCCACATGTGAGGTTGAAGCCACAAGGGCAGCTTATAGGCCAAAGCCCAGGCCGAGGCGCAGCAGGCCGGGGAAGCCGACTTCCAGGCGCATGTGGAAGGCTTGAGAGACATTCCACATGAGGCCCCATTGGTAGATGGGGACGGGGATGGGGATAATGGCAAAAGGCAACATATAGCCATCCGAGTCAAGCATACGCGTGAAGAGGAGCCCCATGCCCAGTTTCCTATATACGGCGAGCTCAGGCATAAAACGGAAGGCCCAGAAAAATTCTATGGGGATGAATATCAGCTTGTCATGAAACCCTCTGGTATTTTTTTTGAGAGATATGACAATATCTGCCCCTATTTCTAGAGCAACCCAGTTGTTGATGGAGCGAATAAAGCCATTGCGTTTAAGGGGCAGATGATAGCGGGTGCTCAACGAGAGAGGACGGGCGTTGTCAAAAAACTTCCCCATCAACCAGAAGGTGTCGCTCAAAAAGAGAAATTGGTGCTGACGCCTTTGCGTGCTTTTGTCCGAAATATATCCTTCGCGAGGCTTTTTTGGAAAGCTTTCATGGCTGAGGCTTAGAGGCGTGTCCTCTGCTTTGCCAAAGGCCCTTTGCGTTGAAGCCTCCGCATGGTGTGCCTCCGTGTGGTGTGTTTGTGCTTGTGCGGAAGGCATTCCAAAGGCTGCAAACAGCCCTGCCGAAAGCCACGCCGCCAGGAGCAAAACAGGGTTATACCTCAACATGCGCTTCATTATTTGAAAACTCCCCTCGTGGGTGTTTGAGCCCAAAACACTCATGCCAAGCATGCTCATGAGTACATGGTTTTTTCAAATGGGTTTTTCAGCATGCATGCCTTGTTTGTTGACAGCTATGGCCTCTGTGGGACAAAAATTGAAAATGCCAGAAAGTATGCCAGAAAATATTTTGGGGCCCACAAGCTCCTCTCCCACCGCCTCCACTCCCGCTTTTTTTGGGCATGCACACCTGCATACCCATGCCGTGGCGCCCCCCGGCATATGCCCCCGCCACAACTGGCAACTTGAGGAAATACTCGCTCTCTATAACCTCCCCCTTATGGAGTTGCTTTATGCAGCCATGTCCACCCACCGCGCTGTTTTTGGCCCTGGGCACCGCGTGCAAATGTGCAGCTTGCTTTCCATTAAAACAGGGGGCTGCTCTGAGGACTG
This sequence comes from Cystobacterineae bacterium, assembly GCA_009782175.1. Lineage (GTDB taxonomy): Bacteria > Myxococcota > Myxococcia > Myxococcales > Myxococcaceae > WRKR01. The sequence continues at coordinate 58,119 of WRKR01000001.1, read as the reverse complement.
TGCCTATTGCACCCAATCCATCCACCATGGCGGCACCCAAAACGTACAAAAGCTGATGCCCCTGGAGGAGGTGGTTGAGGCGGCACGGGCAGCCCAAAAAGTGGGGGCCACCCGCTTTTGCATGGGGGCGGCCTGGCGTGAGGTACGGGAGGGGGCACACTTTGAGGCGGTGTTGGAAATGGTGAGGCAAGTGCGTGCCCTCGGCCTTGAGGTGTGCTGCACCCTGGGCATGCTGACAGCCTCGCAGGCTTGCCGCCTTAAGGAGGCCGGGCTGCATGCTTATAACCACAACTTGGACACCTCTCCTGAGTTTTATGGCAACATTGTTTCTACGCATACCTATGAGGAGCGCCTGCAAACCCTGGAGCATGTGAGAAAAGCCGGCATCCACGTCTGCTGCGGCGGCATTTTGGGCATGGGTGAAAGCATTGCCGACCGCTGCAAAATGCTGCTGACGCTTGCCAACCAACCAGAGCACCCCGAGTCCGTCCCCATCAATGCCCTCATTGCCCTCCCGGGTACTCCCCTGGAAGGCCGCCCCACACCAGACGCCTTTGAAATGCTGCGTACCATTGCTACGGCCCGCCTCCTCATGCCTACGTCCAAAATACGCATGGCGGCAGGCCGCTCAGCCATGTCCATGGAAGCCCAGGCCCTGTGCATGCTGGCCGGTGCCAACTCGCTTTTCTTCTGCGAGAAGCTGCTGACAGCACCCAACAGCCCCGCTGAAGCGGATTTGGCCCTGCTTTCAAAATTGGGCGCCACCCCCATGGAAGCCCACAACAGCTGAGCACTCGCCCCCCCCCCAGGCAGCGGGTATAAAATGGAGAATAAAGCCTCTTTTTTTAGGGGGCTCTCTTCCATTTTTCAGGGCCGGTGGTGTGTATGGAGTTGCCCTGGCTGTCAACGGCCACCATAACGGGCATGTCCTTCACCTCAAACTCATAAATGGCTTCCATGCCCAAGTCCTCGAAGGCGAGGACGCGGGCGGCGTGGATGGCTTTGGAGACGAGGTAGGCGGCGCCGCCGACGGCAATGAGGTAGACGGACTTAAACTCGCGAATGGCCTCAATGGCCGCGGGGCCGCGCTCGGCTTTGCCCACCATGCCCAGGAGGCCGGTTTGGGCCAGCATTTGTCGCGTATATTTGTCCATGCGGGTGGCGGTGGTGGGGCCGGCGGGGCCGACGGCCTCATCGCGCACCGGATCCACGGGGCCCACATAATAAATAAAGCGGTTGTTAAAATGAACGGGCAGGGGTTGTTTAGCGTCGAGCATTTGGGTGAGGCGCTGGTGGGCCGCATCGCGTCCTGTCAGCAGTTTGCCTGAAAGCAGGAGGACGTCGCCGGGTTTCCACGTTGCCACTTCTGCGCGCGTCACGGTGTCCAGGTTGACGCGAGTGCCCTGTGCGGGGGAATATTCAAAGTTGGGCCACTCTTCCAGCGGGGGAGGCAAAAGTTGGGCAGGGCCGGAGCCGTCGAGGGAAAAATGGAGGTGGCGGGTGGCGGCGCAATTGGGGATGAGGGCGACAGGGAGGGAGGCCGCATGGGTGGGGCAGCTATGTATTTTAACATCCAGCACGGTGGTGAGGCCGCCAAGCCCTTGGGCGCCCAGCCCCAGCGCGTTTATTTTGTCAAACAACTCTATGCGCAGCGCTTCAATGTGGTTTTGGGGGCCGCGTTTTTTGAGCTCCTGCATATCAATGGGCTCCATGAGGGACTCTTTGGCCATGAGCATGGCTTTTTCGGGAGAGCCGCCTATGCCTATGCCCAGTATGCCGGGCGGGCACCACCCCGCCCCCATGGTGGGCATGGCCTTCAGCACCCACTCCACAATGGAGTCCGAGGGGTTGAGCATAACAAACTTGGCCTTGTTTTCTGAGCCGCCGCCTTTGGCTGCCACCACAACCTCCAGGGTGTCGCCGGGCACCACGCGCATATGCACCACAGCAGGCGTATTGTCGCGCGTATTTAGCCTTTTGCCGGCCGGCTCTGCGACGACGGAGGCGCGCAGTTTGTTTTCAGGGAGCAAATAGGCGCGGCGTACGCCCTCGTTGACCATGTCTTCTACACTCATGGTGGCATCCCATTGGAGGTGCATGCCGATGTTGAGGAAGAGGGTGACAATCCCCGTATCCTGGCAGATGGGGCGGCGGTTTTCGGCGCACATGCGGGAGTTGACGAGGATTTGGGCCATCGCATCTTTGGCGGCGGGGGAGGCCTCCATTTCCCAGGCGGCTTTGAGGGCGCGTATATAGTCCACAGGGTGGAAGCAGGAAATGTGCTGCAGGGCTTGGGCAACGCTTTGTATAAAATCCTCTTGGCGGATGGGGGTAGCCATGGCTTAAGCAAACCTTTCTATAGGCCATAAAACCGCAGCCTAGAGCAAAAATGAGGGGGAAAATTCAACGCGCAAGCAGTTTAGCAAAAATGGATATAGAGGGGCACAATTCCTCTCTGGCCCTCCTCATTTTTTTCAGGCAAACACAGCGCACCTCAAACACAGCGCACCTCAAGCACAGCGCACCTCAAACACAGCGCACATCAAACACAGCCCACCTCAAATAGGAGCGGAGTGGATGGGTTGAGAGAGCACGCGCTCTCTTCATTCCCTCTGCTGCATGCCTTTGGGAAAGCGCCTATAGGGGTTGCAGAACAGAAATGCGTATTTTAACGGGGTTGAGGTTGTTAGAGTTTTGCAAGCGCTCGCAGAGGTTGCCTTGGACTTCGAGGATGCCGCTGAGAGCGTTATATTGATAAGTATCAGGCCCTGGTGCGACCAGGTTATTTTCTACATAGACGTTAATGAGCTCTTCATTGGAGATGTTGGCAGAAAGGCGGAAGAAGCAAGGGTCCTCGACTATCTTCCCCGCCAATTCTCGGAGTGCTTTCAAAAGCTCTTCGCGATCTTTCGCGGGATAATAGGCTGTGCAGCCCGGTTGGCTCAGATCACAGTCGCGCACGAGGCCGCCGGCTCTGGCCATGGCATTGAGCTCATTTACCGCGTCAATTTGGCCTGTGGTGCCACTCGTCTCATCTCCGAAGCCGATGACGAAGGTTTGTATGTTCTGCGCATGAAGTTGTCTGATCACTTCCACGGTTGCACGGGTGTCCAAGCAGCCGTTGCCATTTCCACAACCTTCATCTCCTCCTCCTCGGCTTTTGCATACGGAACCCATGGTGCACATACACTGGTTGTTGTTGGGGCAGATGGTTTGATTTTCGTCAGGCTGTGCATTGTTGGCGTTGCAGTTGGGCAGGCCGTCGGTCAGCAGCAATATATAATTTTTTCGGCCTTCTTCGCGTCTGGAAAAGACATTGTCGAGCAAATATTCCAGGGAATTGCCCGTGGGGGTTCCTCCATAAATGGGCGTTCGGGTTGAGGTGTTAAAGAGCTCATCAAAAATATAGCTTTGGATTTTGTCGATGTTCGTGCGCAGAGCTGCATTTTCGTCTGAAGTTGCAAAGGTAGTATGAGCGTTTTGAGGAGCTGCACATTCATCTTCATCTTCTGTTGTTGCCATAGGAAACAAGGTGAGGCCGAAGTTGCCAAGAGGCCGAGGATCCTCTGGGCTGAGCTCACGGCTTTCTTCCAGAAATTCGCGCATGGCATAACGCAACTCGTTGATTCGCGTAGAACACGAAGAGGTGCACAAGCTATAGTTGGGATTGTCATAGCAATTGTGTTCGCTGCAGTTGGTGTTGGGAAGTGCGCTGGCCTGCCCCTCTCTGACTTGAAAGCCTGGGTTGACGGTGTGCTCCATGGATCCCGACTTGTCGAGGAGGATCATAATATTGGCCGGAAGCGGGTTGACCTCCATGTCAATTTCTTCAGAAACCTGAGTAACAGCCAGAGGTTTAACAGGCTCAAAGTCATATGTTTGGCATGCAGCCAAAGCGAAACCCAACACAAGAAAGAGGGAGGCGTTTTTCATTGTCTGTGAGTTTATGCTTTTTTTTCCCAGCTGCCAACACTTTGCGAGTTAAAGCGGGAGATGTTTACTGAAGTTCCTTTCACGAGAAGGGAAGAGGGAGAGAAGCATGAGAGGCAGGTTTTCCAAAACGCGTCATATAGGGAAGGAGCATAGCCAGGAGCAACGTACAGAGGGAGGAGGTACAGGGGGAGGAAGCCGTACAGAGCGAGGCCGTACAGAGGGAGGAAGTGGGCGCATATACAAGAAAAAGGGTTTGTTGAAGCGGGCGGGTATATTGGGAGCAGAGGGGATGGGTGCGACTGCGGGAGAGGGCATGCAGTGGGTTTGGGGATTTAACCCTGTTATGGAGTTGCTTGTGCATGCGCCGCAGAAGGTTTTGCGTTGTTATTTAGCGAAGGGGCTTTGTGGGAGCCGTTGGCGGCTTTTGGAAGAGAAAGCGCAAGCAGCAGGGGTGGTTGTGGAGTGGGCAGAGCGAGAGGCGCTGGACGAATGGACGAGGGGGGCGCCGCACCAAGGCATGCTGGCCAGGGTTGTGGCCTTTTCTTTTCTTTCGGAGGAGGCTTTGTTGGGGCTGGTTTTGCCTCCGCGGGAAGACAGCTGTATATTGCTTTTGGACGGCATAGAGGATCCGCAGAATTTCGGAGCCATTGCGAGGACTTCCCTGGCTTTAGGCCTATCGGCCCTGGTCATTGGCAAGAACCGCGCGACGGGCATAACGCCCGCGGCGCTGAAGGCCTCTGCCGGCGCCCTGGTGCACCTGCCCATAGCGCAAGTGACGAACCTTTGTCGCTTGTTGGAGCGTTTGAAGAAAGGGGGCTATTGGTCCTTGGCGGCAACGCCTCAAGGTTCGAAGCTGCTTTGGGAAATGGACGGGAGGGGCCCCTGGGTTGTAGTCATAGGTGGTGAAGGCAGAGGGATTGGTCCCAATTTATTGAAGCATTGCGATCTTCATCTGCGGATTCCGATGAGTGGGTTTGTTTCTTCGTTGAATGCATCGGTTTCGGGGGGGATAGTGTTATATGAGTTATTTCGTCAGCGCAAAATGAAGGAAGCGGAGACAGGGGGGGGTGTGGTTTAAGAATTTCAAAGGGGTTTTTGCAGGCAATGCTTGACGGGAGGGTATTGTCTATGTAAGGAGCGCGGATCTGGTTTTTTTGGCGGGCTTTCAAGGTGCATTTTGGAGCTTTGCCGGTGTAGCTCAGCTGGTAGAGCAACTGATTTGTAATCAGTAGGTCGCGGGTTCGAGTCCCGCCGCCGGCCAGGATATGGAGAGAGGAGGGTGAAGAAGGCAGAGCGTGGTTTTGAGCAGCAGCGGTGTTGAGGATGAAGGGGTGTTGAGCAGAAGTTGTTTTGGAGGGATGCCCGAGAGGCCAAAGGGAGCAGACTGTAAATCTGCCGGCATAGCGCCTTCGTTGGTTCGAATCCAACTCCCTCCAAGGTTGCAGTGGCGGAAGCGGCACGAGGTGAAGGGGCTATGTTGGGTTTATTGAAGCAGGGGTGTTGAAGGGCGAGGGCATTTGAATGAGCGGCGAAGGGGGTTGAATGCAGAAGAAGGGGCATGAGTTGAAGAAGAGGCGTGCATTGCGGGAATAGCTCAGTTGGTAGAGCGTCAGCCTTCCAAGCTGAATGTCGTGGGTTCGAATCCCATTTCCCGCTCTGGTTTTTTGTTGTTGAAGGACAGTTGAAGCTGAAGAGGAGTTTTTTCAAGCCCTGGTAGCTCAGTTGGCAGAGCGCATCCTTGGTAAGGATGAGGTCTCCAGTTCAATCCTGGATCAGGGCACCATTGAAGTAGAACGCTGGTTTTTAAGAGGGAAATTATGAGCAAGGAGAAATTCGAGAGATCGAAGCCGCACGTGAATATTGGCACCATCGGCCACGTTGACCACGGGAAGACCACGTTGACTGCGGCGATTACGAAGGTTTTGGCCAAGCAGGGTGGTGGTCAAGCATTGGCTTATGATCAGATTGACAAGGCCCCTGAGGAGCGTCAACGCGGCATAACCATTGCCACCGCGCACGTGGAATACCAAACGAAGAACCGCCACTATGCTCACGTGGATTGTCCGGGACACGCCGACTATGTGAAGAATATGATAACGGGTGCTGCGCAGATGGACGGAGCCATTCTCGTGGTTTCTGCTGCGGACGGCCCCATGCCCCAGACGCGCGAGCACATTTTGTTGGCTCGCCAGGTGGGAGTTCCCTATATTGTCGTCTTTTTGAATAAGATTGACATGTTGGATGACCCTGAGTTGCGTGAGCTGGTAGAAATGGAAGTGCGCGACCTGTTGTCCAAATATGAATTCCCCGGCAATGAAACCCCCATTGTTGCGGGCTCTGCGCTCAAAGCGCTTGAAGGCGACACCTCGGAAATTGGCGAGCTTTCTTTGCTGAAGTTGATGGAAGCTGTTGACGCCTATATTCCCACGCCTCAAAGAGACATAGACAAGCCCTTCCTGATGCCTGTGGAAGACGTGTTTTCCATTGAAGGTCGTGGCACGGTGGCGACAGGTCGCATTGAGCGAGGCAAAATTAAGGTAGGCGAAGAAGTAGAAATTGTGGGCATTCGCGCGACGAGCAAGACGGTGGTGACGGGAGTGGAAATGTTCCGCAAGCTTTTGGATGAGGGGCAAGCAGGCGACAATGTTGGCGCCTTGTTGCGCGGTTTGAAGCGAGAAGAGATTGAGCGTGGCCAGGTGTTGGCGAAGCCTGGAACGGTGACACCGCACACCAAATTTAAGGGCCAGGTATATATTTTGACGAAGGAAGAGGGTGGTCGCCACACGCCGTTTGTGAATGGCTATAAACCTCAATTTTATTTCCGCACCACCGACGTGACGGGGACTGTCAAATTGCCGGCGGGCTCGGAGATGATCATGCCTGGGGACAACGTCGAAGTGGAAGTGGAGTTGATTACGCCCATTGCCATGGAAGCGGGTTTGCGTTTTGCCATTCGTGAAGGTGGCCGCACGGTGGGTGCAGGCGCTGTCACCGGCATTATTGCTTAAGTGTTTTGCAGCGAGAGGAGAAAAGTGGTTTTTCTCCTCTCGTGGTATTTTTTTTGAAGTTGTGGTGTTTTTTTGAAGTTGTGGTGTTTTTGAAGAAGGTATTTTTTTATGCCCAAAGGAAATCGAAGCATTATTTCGATGGAGTGTTCTGGTTGCAGTGAGCGCAACTATACGACGACGAAAAACCGCCGGAAGCAGCAGGACAAGCTTCAGCTGTCCAAGTTTTGTCCTCGTTGTCGAAAACACATGCCGCATAAAGAAGGAAAAGTGTGATTAGGCCAGTAGCTCTAACGGTAGAGCAGCGGTCTCCAAAACCGACGGTTGGGGGTTCGAATCCCTCCTGGCCTGTCTTCTGTGTAGTGGAGGTTTTGTATGTCGGCCAATGAGGCCAGTGAAAAAGCCAACCGGGCGAAGATGGACTCCAAGCGTTTGCTTGTCATTGTCGCTTTGGTGTTGGGCTCTATTTTGGCGTTGTTTTTTGGACATCTGCTTGAGTTGCTTTTGGATGGGATAGGTTGGGCCAACCCTTTTTTGTTTGAAGGTTTGGGTTGGCGCATTACCTCTCTTGGCGGCCTTGCTTTGGCTTTGGGGGTTATTGTTTGGGTTTCTCTTGCGAAGAAGCCCAGAGCTTATGCTGAAGAGGCTGCGTCTGAGTTAATGCGCGTGGTGTGGCCGTCTCTGGCAGAAGTCCGCGTGTCGACGGTGGCCGTCATTGTTACTTCTTTTATAGCCGCTCTTTTTTTATTTTTTGCCGACTCTCTGAGTTATGAGTTGATGGTGGAATGGCTTCCTCGACTTTGGGAACTGCTCTGATGTCTGAAGAAATGCGCTGGTATGTGGTCCACACCTATTCTGGGTTTGAGAACAAAGCGAAGAAAAGCTTAGAGGACAAAATTCGTCTTGAGGGGTTGCAGGAATATTTTGGAGAAATTTTAATTCCGATGGAGCAAGTGGTGGAGATGGTGAAGGGCGAGAAGAAGACGACGCGGAGGAAGTTTTTTCCGGGCTATATTCTGGTGCGGATGAACATGAACGATCGTTCCTGGCACCTTGTCAAAAACACTCCCAAAATAACGGGTTTTGTTGGCGCTGCCCACAACCAGCAACCTCCTCCCATCAGCGATGTTGAGGTGCAGCGGCTGACGATGCAGATTTCTGAAGGAACGCTCAAGCCTCGTCCCAAAGTGCAATATGAGGTTGGAGACACCGTACGCGTTATTGACGGCCCCTTTGCGAATTTCAACGGCACCATTGAAGAGGTGAACCCTGAGAAGGGGAGGGTGAAGGTATTGGTTTCCATTTTTGGTCGAGCAACACCTGTTGAGTTGGATTTTATGCAAGTGGAGAAGTCCGGCGGATAAATGAGAGGCCGGTTTCAAGGGGGCTGGTTTAAGGAATATTCAGGAATATGGTCAGCACGTGGTGTGGGAAGACATGAAGGGGTTTGAAGGCAGAGGCTGGAGGTTATAAGTTATAAGCGGTGTAGGCGGAGGCTTAAATTCAGAAGTGGGAGGCTTTGGAGCCGTTTGAACCACAGGAGAAAAACAAATGAAGAAAATAACGGGGCAGATTAAGTTACAAGTCCCTGCGGGCAAAGCGAACCCTGCGCCTCCCGTTGGCCCGGCATTGGGTCAGCAGGGGGTGAATATTATGGAGTTTTGCAAGCAGTTTAATGCGGCGACGCAGGTGCAGATGAAGGAGGGGTTGATCATCCCTGTCGTCATAACCGTATATCAAGATCGTTCATTTACGTTTATTTTGAAGACTCCCCCCACCCCTGTGCTCCTCAAAAAGGCTGCGGGCTTGCACACAGAGAAGAAAAAAGGCTCTGGCTCCAAGCGCCCTGGCAAGGAGAAAGTGGGCCAGGTGACGAAGAAGCAGGTTGAAGAGATTGCCAAAGCCAAACTCCAGGACACGACAGCGGCCACACTGGAAGCCTGCATCCGCAGCGTTGAAGGAACGGCGCGCTCCATGGGTTTGGAAATTGTCTGACACATTGCTTTTGAGAGGGACAAGAAATGGCTAAAAGTGGAAAAAAATACCGTGCGGCAGCGCAGAAAGTAGATCGCAACAAGCGTTATGCTGTTGCAGAAGGTTTTAAGCTTCTCAAAGAGACAGCGGATGTACTCAACACGAAGTTTGATCAATCCGTAGAGGTGGCGGTGAATTTAGGTGTAGATCCACGACATGCGGACCAAATGGTACGTGGCGCGGTGGTGTTGACGCATGGCACAGGCAAGTCCGTGAGGGTGGCGGTTTTTGCCAAAGGCGACAAGGTGGCAGAGGCCCAATCCGCAGGTGCGGATATAGTGGGGGATGCGGACTTGGCAAAGCGTATTGAAGAAGGTTTTATGGAGTTTGACACCGTCATTGCGACGCCTGACATGATGGGTGTGGTGGGGCGCCTTGGCAAATTTTTGGGGCCACGGGGGTTGATGCCCAACCCCAAAGTAGGGACGGTGACGATGGATTTGGCGAAGGCCATTCGGGATGCCAAGGGTGGCAAAGTGGAGTTGCGTGTTGAAAAATCGGGCATCATCCATGCACCCCTGGGCAAAGTTTCGTTTGAGGTTGAAAAGCTTGTTGAGAACTTCCAGATACTCATGGAAACCGTCATCAAGTTGAAACCAGCGACGGCCAAAGGGGTTTATTTGAGAGGAATAGCCATTTCATCGACGATGGGCCCGGGGATAAAGCTGGAGACACAAGCCTTTTCCGGCCTCCTCCGCTAGAGCGCTTTGAGGTTAAAATCCAGACCGGTTTCAATTGAGGCGCGCTAAAGCTCGTCTCGCAAAGCCAGCCTCAAGCTAATAGAGAGAATGACAAGAAAGAGCGTGCTCTCCGAGGGGCGAACGGAGTCTCTCGCCAGGCTCATTTCAAACCTACACCGCCCTGACAGGGGTTTAAATTTTGTCGGACTTTAAAAAAGATTTTTGAGGTGTTTGACAGTTTGTTTTTTTTATGCTAGGCGCCACTGGTTTCGAGTTGAGGTGTCGTTATGTGTAATGGCACCTAAGCCTGGACGAAGACAGCAGGGGTTTGGGGCATGTGTTTTTTTGATGTGGTTTTTTGAATATGTCCTTAGCTTAAACGGTTTTATTGGCCCTGCCGAGACAGGACGTGAGGAGAAGAAGCCTCTCTCGCTCTTGCACTTTGTGCCAGAATTTGTGGAAAAGGAGGTGACACAAGATGTTAAAGAGCGAAAAAGAGGCAATGGTTCAAGAGTTGGCGGCAAAATTTGCCAAGGCCAAGTCCATTGTTGTTGCTGAGTTTAGGAAGATAGATGTGGCGACGGCGACGCAATTGAGGCGCAAGCTTCGCGAAGGTGGTGTTGAATACAGGGTGATAAAAAACACTTTGGCGAAGAGAGCCGCTCAAGGGACTTCTGTTTCTGCAATAGCTGATGATTTTGTTGGGCCCATAGCTTTGGCTATAGGCTATGAAGATCTGGTTGCTCCTGCGAAAATTTTGATGGAGTTCCTCAAAGACAGGGACTTTTTAAAAATAAAAAGTGGCGTTGTGAATGGGCAGCGCATGAATGCGGCTGAGATCAATGCCCTATCTAAGCTACCGGGATTGCCGGAGTTGAGAGCGAGTTTGTTGGGATTGTTGTTGCAACCGGCAACCCAATTGGTGCGTACGCTTGCAGAGCCCGGCTCGCGTTTGGCGAGGGTTTTGGCGCAGCGTCTGGAGAAAAACAGTTAATTTTTTTTGTTTTTTATGTGAGGAATTGCCATGGCTGATTTAAATGTCATTGTTGAACAATTGTCTTCTTTAACCATTTTAGAAGCGGCGGATCTTGTCAAGAAGTTGGAGGAAAAGTGGGGTGTTTCAGCTGCTGCTGTTGCGGTTGCAGCGCCTGCGGGTGCTGCTGCGGCTGCTCCAGTGGAAGAGCAGACGGAGTTTACCGTTATTTTGTCCAAAATTGGTGATAAGAAAGTGGAAGTGATCAAGGCTGTGCGTGAGATTACGGGATTGGGTTTGAAAGAGGCGAAAGATCTGGTGGAGGGTGCACCCAAGCCGGTGAAAGAGGGGATTAGCAAAGAAGAGGCTAATAAATTGAAAGAGAAACTTGTCGCCGTTGGTGCGTCTGTTGAACTGAAATAGCAGTTTACCTGAAAGGGTAAGCCGGCGTTTGTTGCATGGGGCGCCGGCTTATCTATTGTTGTGGCTATGTCCTTTTGCCAATGGGAATACGAATGACAACAAGCCTGCAAACCAATTTCCGCGTTCGGAAGAGCTTTGCAAAAATTCCAAAAGTCATTGAAATACCGAACTTAATTAACATCCAAAAGTCGAGTTATGACAAGTTTTTGCAGGCAGATGTTTTGCCGACAAAACGAGAAGACATCGGCTTGCAGGCGGTCTTTAAATCGGTCTTTCCTATAAGGGATTTCAATGAAACTTCGTCATTGGAGTTTGTTGCCTATCACCTGGAAAAGCCCAAATATGATGTGGATGAATGCCATCAACGGGGCATGACATTTGCGGCTCCCGTGAAGGTGGTGGTGCGCCTTGTTGTTTGGGACAAAGACGAAGAGACGGGTGCACAGTCTATTCGCGACGTCAAAGAGCAAGAGGTTTATTTTGGTGAAATTCCTTTAATGACACACAATGGGACTTTCATCATCAACGGCACGGAGAGGGTTGTTGTCAGCCAACTTCACCGCAGCCCGGGTGCTTTTTTCGATCATGACAAAGGCAAGAGCCATTCCTCAGGGAAACTGCTCTATAATGCGCGAATCATCCCCTATAGAGGCTCATGGGTTGATTTTGAATTCGATCACAAAGACTTGCTTTATGTGCGCATTGATCGCCGTCGAAAATTGCCTGCAACCATTTTGATTCGAGCTTTGGGGGCGGTGCAAGACACAGCACGAAAGAACCCTTTGGACTTCAAAGGTTCTACAGAAGAAATTCTCAACTATTATTATGAGACAGAAACCATTTATTTGCTCTCGCCGACGGAATTTGAAAAATCCGTGGACTTAGAGCTTTTGCTCAACCAAAGAGCCGTTCGAGATGTGAAGTCCAAGTCGGGCGAAATTATTGTTAAGAAGAACCGAAAATTCAACCGCGTTGCTCTCAAAAAATTGCAGGCAGCCGGCATGACGCGTCTGCCCATTGATGCAGATGACTTGTTTAGCAAAGTATCGGCTTTTGATGTTGTGGATGAGACGACAGGGGAGGTGATTCTTGAGTGCAACGAAGAAATTTCTCAAGAGAAGGTGGATGAGCTGCTTAAGCGTGGCGTTTCAGAAGTCAAAGTCCTCTTCATTGACAATCTCAACGTAGGTCCGTTTTTGCGAGAGACTTTGTTGATGGACAAAATTGACAGCCCGGAGCAGGCGATTATGGAAATTTATCGCCGCTTGCGTCCTGGAGATCCACCGACTCCTGAGACGGCTGCCAACCTGTTTAATAACCTTTTCTTTAACTCTGAGCGTTATGACTTATCCAAAGTAGGTCGCCTCAAACTGAATTTCAAGTTTAGCCTGGAAGAGCCGCTTGAAAACCAAGTGCTGACGAAACGCGACATTCTTGAGGTGGTCCGTTATCTTGTGGATCTAAAAAACGGCAAGGGCGGCATTGATGACATCGACCACTTGGGCAACCGGCGTGTCAGGGCTGTGGGTGAGCTTTTGGAGAACCAATATAGAATTGGTTTGGTCCGAATGGAGCGAGCCATTAAAGAGCGCATGAGCCTGCAAGAAATTGAAACGCTCATGCCGCACGACTTAATTAACGCAAAACCCGTTACGGCAGTGGTCAAAGAATTCTTTGGCTCCTCTCAATTGTCGCAGTTTATGGATCAAAACAACCCGCTTTCAGAGGTGACACATAAGCGGCGTTTGTCTGCCCTTGGCCCAGGTGGTTTGACACGTGAGCGTGCGGGCTTTGAAGTGCGTGACGTGCACCCCACGCACTATGGACGCATTTGTCCCATTGAGACGCCAGAAGGGCCGAACATTGGGTTGATTGCAAGCTTATCCACTTATGCGCGTGTGAATGAGTTTGGCTTTGTCGAAACACCCTATCGCCGAGTGGAAGAAAGCACCCCCACTCAGGAAGTGAGCTTCTATTCTGCCCTGGAGGAAGAGCGGCATACCATTGCCCAGGCCAATGCAGAGTGTGACGCTTCAGGAAAATTTGTTGGCGAAATTGTCGGCTCTCACCGTGAGGGTGAGTTTGTTTTGGCGCGCGCTGAAGATGTGAATTTGATGGACGTATCTCCCAACCAACTGGTGTCCGTTGCCGCCTCCCTCATTCCATTTTTGGAGAATGACGACGCCAACCGCGCACTCATGGGCTCCAACATGCAGCGGCAAGCGGTGCCTCTCTTGCGGAGCTCGGCGCCCATTGTCGGGACGGGCATAGAGGCCATTGTGGCGAGGGACTCCGGCGTGACGGTTGTTGCTCGTCGCAGTGGTGTCATTGAGACGGTGGATGCAAGCCGCATTGTTGTTCGCGCAGACGAGCTGGACTCCTCAGAAGAAGGCGTTAACGAGGTAGATATTTATAGCCTTCTCAAATACCAGCGCTCCAACCAGAACACCTGCCTCAACCAAAAGCCCATTGTGAAAAAGGGTGACAAGGTGAAAGCCGGGGACATTATTGCCGATGGCCCTGCGACAGAAACGGGTGAGTTGGCGCTTGGGGCAAACGTGGTTGTGGCGTTTATGCCTTGGCAAGGCTACAACTTTGAAGACTCTATTCTCGTTTCTGAAGCTTTGGTGAAAGAAGACTTTCTGACATCCATTCACATCGAAGAATTTGAGTGCATTGCCCGAGACACCAAGCTTGGCAAAGAGGAGATTACGCGGGACATTCCAAATGTGGGTGACGAAGCCCTCAAAAATTTGGATGAGTCCGGCATTATTTATATTGGTGCAGAAGTAAAGCCCGGTGACGTGTTGGTCGGCAAAGTAACTCCCAAAAGTGAAGTGCAGCTTTCTCCTGAAGAGAAGTTGCTTAGGGCCATTTTCGGAGAAAAAGCCGGGGATGTGCGCGACAGCAGCCTGCGTGTGCCTCCGGGGGTGGCAGGCAACATCATTGGTGCCAAAGTATTTTCAAGGAAAGGGGTGGAGAAGGACGAGCGCGCCAAAGAAATTGAGTCTGCCGAAGAAGCCAAGCTTTTGAAGGACCAGAATGATGAAATTAAAGTCATTCAAAACTCGGCCTATAACCGCATTCGCAAGCTTTGGGAAGGGCAGCAAGTCCAAGGCAAGCTTGTTGATGACAAGGGCAACCAGTTGTTGAAGAAGGATGATCTCCTCAATGCCCAGCTTTTGGCATCCATCCCCTATCGCTATTGGGAAGAAATTTCCGTAGGCGAAGCCATTGACACCAAGGTGCGAGACATTTTGCACAAATTGGAAGAGATGAAAGAAGTCGTTCGTCAAAATTTTGGTGAGCGGATTTCAAGAATCAAAAAGGGTGATGAGCTTCCACCCGGTGTCATCAAAATGGTCAAAGTCTATGTCGCCATCAAACGCAAATTGGCGGTGGGCGACAAAATGGCAGGCCGTCACGGCAACAAGGGTGTGGTCTCTTGCATATTGCCCGTGGAAGACATGCCCTATCTTGACGATGGGCGCCCCGTCGATATTGTTTTGAATCCGCTGGGTGTTCCATCCCGCATGAACATTGGGCAAGTTTTAGAAACCCATTTGGGGTTGGCTGCCAAGGGATTGGGAGAGCAGCTCCAAAAATACGTTGAAGAAAATTGGTCAGCGGACAAGCTGCGGGAACGTCTCAAGGAGATCTACAAAAACGAAGGTTTCAACTCATTTGTAGAGCAGCTTCCGGATGAAGATGTCATTGCTTTGTGCCGTCGTTTGCAAAACGGCATTCACGTTTCGACGCCTGTTTTTGATGGAGCGTTGGAGCATGAAATCCACGATCTGCTGGAGATGGCGGGGATGTCGAAGACGGGGCAGATGGTGCTTTTTGATGGTCGAACAGGGGAACCCTTCGACCAAGAAGTAACCGTTGGGGTGATGTATATGTTGAAGTTGCACCACCTCGTGGACGAAAAAATCCATGCCCGCTCCATTGGCCCCTATTCATTGGTGACGCAGCAGCCTCTGGGTGGCAAAGCTCAGTTTGGAGGTCAGCGTCTGGGTGAGATGGAGGTGTGGGCCATGGAAGCCTATGGTGCAGCCTATACTTTGCAAGAGTTTTTGACGGTGAAGTCAGACGACGTCGTCGGCCGAACACGGATGTATGAGGGCATTGTCAAAGGCGATCACTCTTTGGAGTCAGGCCTTCCCGAATCCTTCAACGTTCTGCTCAAAGAGTTGCAGGCATTGGCGTTGGATGTTGAGCTTTTGGAGCAGCCACCGCCGGAGCGTCATCGTTCGAGTTTTGTAAGCATTGAACCCAGCCATATAGGCACAGATGATTGAGTTTGACTTAAGAAACCCTGAAAGAAAAAAGGGAGCCCTTCTGTGAAGGATATTTTTAATTTTTTTGAAAAACCCAAGGATCCACTTTCATTCCGAGCGATACGCATTGCATTGGCCTCTTCTGAGAAAATCCGCCAATGGTCACATGGGGAAGTCAAAAAACCAGAAACCATCAACTACCGGACATTCAAACCGGAACGCGATGGCTTGTTTTGCGCTCGCATTTTTGGCCCTGTGAAGGACTATGAATGCAATTGCGGAAAATATAAACGCATGAAGCACCGCGGGGTGGTTTGCGAAAAATGCGGCGTAGAAGTGATTCAGTCAAAGGTGCGGCGCGAGCGTTTGGGGCACATTTCTTTAGCAACGCCGGTTGCCCACATTTGGTTTTTGAAAAGTTTGCCTTCGCGCATTGGAAACTTGCTTGACATTACATTGAAGGATTTGGAGCGAATCCTTTATTGTGAAAGCTATATTATATTGGATCCAAAAACGACGCCTCTGGAGAAGGGTGAGTTGATTACGGAGGATCGTTATCAGCGCCTCATTGCAGAATTTGGGGAGGATTCGTTTGTTGCCGCCATGGGTGGCGAGGCTGTGCGAGACATGTTGCTGTCAATAGACATCAACGTGTTGGCAGAGCAATTGCGCGCAGAAATGCGTTCCACCAATTCTGAGGCCAAGCGCAAGAAAATAGCCAAGCGTCTGAAGGTAACAGAATCCCTGAAGGCTTCGGGAAACAAGCCTGAGTGGATGATGATGGATATTATTCCTGTTATCCCTCCGGATTTGCGTCCTCTGGTTCCCTTGGATGGTGGGCGTTTTGCGACGTCAGACTTGAACGACTTATATCGCCGAGTCATCAACCGAAACAACCGTTTGCGTCGCTTGCAGGAGTTGAATGCGCCTGACATCATCATCCGCAACGAGAAGCGAATGTTGCAAGAAGCCGTGGATGCGCTTTTCGACAACGGCCGCCGCGGAAAAACCATTACGGGGCCCAACAAGCGTCCTCTGAAGTCTTTGTCAGACATGTTGAAAGGAAAGCACGGACGTTTCCGCCAAAACCTCCTGGGCAAGCGCGTGGACTATTCCGGGCGTTCCGTTATTGTGGTGGGGCCGGAGCTCAAACTTCACCAATGTGGTTTGCCGAAAATTATGGCACTCGAGTTGTTCAAACCCTTCATCTATCAGAAGCTTGAAGAGAGGGGTTTTGTCACAACCATTAAATCCGCCAAGAAGATGGTGGAGAGGGAGCGTCCAGAAGTATGGGACATTCTCGACGAGGTTATTCGAGAGCACCCCGTGCTGCTCAACCGTGCACCCACGCTGCACCGCCTGGGCATGCAGGCATTTGAGCCTGTGCTTATTGAAGGCAAAGCCATTCAACTGCATCCACTCGTATGCGCAGCATTTAACGCCGACTTTGACGGCGATCAAATGGCGGTGCACGTTCCTTTGTCCATTGAAGCGCAGATGGAAGCTCGCGTGTTGATGATGTCGACCAACAACATTTTGAGCCCGGCCAGCGGCAAGCCCATTATTGTTCCGACGCAGGACATGGTTTTAGGCATTTATTACCTCACACGTGCTCGAGAGTTTGACGTTGGTGAGAGCAAACTTTTCTCTTCGCCTGAAGAGGTACGCATTGCATTCGATCAGCAAGCTGTAGGCTTGCAGGCAAAAATTAAATGTCGCATAGAGGGGAAAATTTATGAGACGACGACAGGCCGCGTGCTTTTCTGGGACATTGTTCCCAAGAAGCTTGGCTTTGATGCTGTCAACAAAGTCCTCGACAAGCGTCAACTGGGGAACCTCATTGACTATTGCTATCGCATGACGGGAGAGAAAGAGACGGTGTTGCTTGCGGACCGCATTCGCAGCTTAGGTTATGGCTATGCAACCAAGGCAGGCATTTCGATTGCGGTGAAAGACATGATCATTCCTCCGCAGAAGCAGGAGCTTGTGGATGCGGCACAGAAGGAAGTGACAGAGGTTGAAGAGCAATACCAGGACGGGTTGATTACTTCAGGGGAGCGCTATAACAAGGTCATCGACATTTGGGCTCAAACCACAGAGCAAGTGACTGACGCGATGATGGCGCAAATTTCCAGTGAGCAGATTGTTGGCATTTCTGTGGAGGGCAAGCAAGAAACCCGGACGCAGCCTTCATTTAACCCTGTTTATATTATGGCTGACTCTGGAGCGCGCGGCTCCAAGCAGCAAATCCGCCAGTTGGCGGGGATGCGTGGGTTAATGGCGAAGCCTTCAGGAGAAATTATTGAGACTCCCATTATAGCGAATTTCCGTGAGGGCCTCTCTGTTCTCCAATATTTTATTTCTACACACGGCGCCCGCAAAGGGTTGGCTGACACGGCACTCAAGACGGCGAACTCTGGATATTTGACGCGGCGTCTTGTGGATGTGGCTCAGGATGCCATCATCAACGAATATGACTGTGGCACCATGGACGGCATTGTCATGATGGCTCTTGTAGAGGGTGGCGAGGTGATAGAGCCTCTCTCAGAGCGTATTTTAGGTCGCGTTGCATTGGATGATATTTTGGATCCACTCACGGGAGACGTTCTGGTTCACGCGAACGAAGAAATTG
The DNA here is from genome assembly GCA_009782175.1 of Cystobacterineae bacterium. Taxonomy (GTDB): domain Bacteria; phylum Myxococcota; class Myxococcia; order Myxococcales; family Myxococcaceae; genus WRKR01. The sequence continues at coordinate 40,159 of WRKR01000001.1, read as the reverse complement.
ATGAGGTGCGGGTTTCCAAAATTGAAAATTCGGGTTTGGACAAAGTAAAAATCCGTTCTGTTCTCACCTGTCAAACCCGGCGAGGCATTTGCGTAGAATGTTATGGACGTGACTTAGCTCGTGGGCGCAAGGTTTCCATTGGCGAGGCCATTGGTGTTATTGCGGCTCAATCCATTGGAGAGCCGGGAACCCAATTGACAATGCGCACCTTCCACGTGGGTGGAACAGCGACGCGGCGCGCCGAGCAAAGCGAGTTGTTTAACCGTTTTGCCGGGCGGATTAAATTCAATCATCTGACGACCGTCATGCGTTCGGACGGCACTTCTGTGGTGATGAACCGCAACGGTGAGGTGTTGATTGTGGATGATTCGGGTCGTGAGCGTGAACGCTATCAGGTTATTTATGGGGCATGGTTGGTGGTGAAAGAGGGCGACTGGGTAGAGCCCAACACCAAAATTGCCGAGTGGGATCCTTTCGCCATGCCTCTGCTTGCGGAGGTGGATGGTTTTGTGAAGTTTGAAGACATTATTGAAGGCGTGACGATGAACGAGACGCTGGATGAAGTTACCGGCTTGTCGCGCAAAACCATCATCGAGTCTAAAGATCCTGAAGCAAGGCCTCGTGTCATCATCTGCGATGAGAATGGAGAGCCCAGACTTTGGGGAGCCAATCAGCCCGCTGCTTATTTTTTGCCTCAGGGTGCAGTGATTACGGTGAATGATGGTGTTGGAATTGCCGCTGGGCGCGACATTGCAAAAGTCCCGCGCGAGACAACAAAAACCAAGGATATTACGGGTGGTTTGCCTCGGGTTGCGGAGCTTTTTGAAGCGCGCAAACCCAAGGAGCATGCCATTATTGCGGAGATTGACGGGGTGGTTTCCTTCGGGAAAGACACGAAGGGCAAGCGCAAGCTGATGATTACGCCGGAGGTGAATGGGGAGCTTCGTTCAGACTTAACGAAGGAATACCTCATTCCCAAAACCAAGCACATTACGGTCCATTCAGGCGATCACGTGCGTGCGGGTGAGCCGATGATGGATGGTGCTGTTAACCCGCATGACATTTTGCGTGTTTTGGGCGAAAAGGAATTGGCGCGTTTCCTGGTGGATGAAATCCAAGAAGTCTATCGCTTGCAAGGCGTAAAAATTAACGACAAGCACATTGAAGTTATTGTTCGCCAAATGCTGAGGCGCGTGCGGGTTTCTGAATTGGGTGACACCGAATTTTTGGTGGATGAGCAGGTGGAGAAGTGGCTTTTTGAAGAAGAAAACGAGAAAGCCCTCTCCCAAGGAAAACTTCCTGCGGTGGGCGAGCCCTTGCTTCTGGGCATAACCAAGGCCTCCCTCTCAACAGAGTCATTTATTTCAGCCTCCTCCTTCCAGGAAACAACGAAAGTACTGACAGAGGCAGCCATTTCTGGAAAAGTAGACTATCTGCGAGGGCTCAAAGAAAACGTCATTATGGGACGCCTCATTCCAGCCGGGACAGGCCTTGCCAGCTACCGCCACCTTGAAGTTGCTGTTGAAGGACCTGCAACAGCCGCCCAAGGCTTAGAAGGTGCTTTGGCCGCTGTGCATGATGATGAAGAATCCATCCATTCACTGTTAAGCAGATAATTTTCCCCCCAAAACCGCCTTATGCTGGAGGAGCTGCCTAGCTCCTCCATATGCGCGTTTGTGCACACATAAGCACACCAAGCGAAGCCCCAGAATTGGGGGGGTATTGGGCTTCTGTGCTGTGCTTTAAAAGCCATAAGGCGTGAAGCTTGTTGTTGTGAAGGAGGTGTCCGTCCATGGAGGAGTTGAGTGGGGGCGAGGCTGAGAGGTTATGGTGGCAACATAAGGTGCTGGAAAATTTTGGTTGAGCTTGTATGGCTAGAGTCATAAGCTTCTAAATGGTGCGAGTTGTTTATTGGACAATGGTTGTTGTTTTGCTAGCCAGCGTTTTTTATTTTATTTCTCTGCTGTTTAGGCCTCCTGTAGCTTCTGAATTTTCTGTTTTTCCACGTGAGCCAGAGAGGGGGAGCCGGCTTGTCCAGCAGGTTTTGGATGAGAAGCTTTTTGTAGAGCCTTTGGCCATTCGGCGGCAGATAGCGGTTGCCATTACGGAGGAGGCTCAGCTGGCGGGGTATGATCCTTTGGTGGTGTTGGCGCTCATTGAAGTCGAGTCCCAGTTCAAACTGGATGCTGTTTCCGAGAAGGGCGCGATGGGCCTCATGCAAATTCGTCCTCAAACATTGGAATATTTAGCGCGCCGGGCAAAGCTGAAATTGCCTCTCCAGGACATTCAGGCAGATCACGCATTGTGCATCCGTTTGGGGGTGCGCTATTTAAGAGAGTTACACGAACGTTTTGGTGACTTTGACTTAGCGCTTATGGCATACAATGCAGGGCCAAGGCGGATTCGATCAGCGCAAGAGAGGCGAAGGTTTTCAGTTTATGAAAAATACCCTCGAGAAATAAAGCGTGTTTTTGCTCGAATGCGTCAAACCCATGGCCAAGAAGGAGATTGGGCAGTTGCTTGGCAAAATTTTGACAGGAGAGTGGATGTGCAGTGAGGGATAAAGACGATCTGGTTTATACAGGAGAGGAACGACGTCGTTTCCCCCGAGTGGATGTGCGGGGAGTTTCTACCTATATAAATGTGCTGAATACAACAGTCCCTTTCCCCGTCCTCAACCTCAATGCAGGGGGGGCTTTTGTACAAGTGACAGACCCCATGCCCATAGGCGTACTCATGGGCTTGCAGTTGTTTCGCGTGGGCTCCCCCATTGCCTTTTCCGTAAGAGCGCGCGTGGTTTGGGCTGCCTCTGCAAAGGCCGCCCAGAAAAAAGGTTGTCAGCCAGGAGTCCGCCTTCGTTTTGAGCCCATGTTGCCGGATGCTGCCAACTCATTGAAGAAGCTGTTGGCAGAGTTTGGTGTTTCAGAAGAGTTTCAAACCCCGGAAGTGATAAAAGAGCATTTCAACACTTCGCTTCCAAAGGCGGAGGTGGATGAGAGTGGCCCCATTGTTTTGGGTGAAGAAGTCTCCGTTATGGAATTTATTCCAAACGAGGAAGACAAGACGCATTTGGTTTCGACTGAAGAGCAGATGCGGACTGTCTCCGCGAACGCTCCTGCGGCAGATCCTCGCTTGCTTGGCCGCATTGCCCGCCTGAGAGAACAGCTGCAAGAGTTTCAAAAACGGGCTGAACGACAAGACAGAGAGCTTATTAACTTGCGACAACGCTTGCTGTTGAGAGAAGAAGAGCTTGCGAAAACAGAAAAAGCACGCCGCGCAGCAGAGCTGGCTGTGCGACGCCTGTCCATGCAACTGGCCGCCTTCCGTCGCTAGACCGCTTTCACTTTGTCTGTGTCTTTTGTCTGTGTCTGATGGTGCTCTAGGCGAGCGTTAGCCCATTTGCTCAACCCATGTGGGCTTTGGTTGGGGTGGAACCAACCCCAAGGGGGCTTTAGGGAATCAGACTTCGTTTATAGGCGCCTGGGCCAATGGTGTGGGGCTGGTTGGCAATTTTGTTTTGCAGCAACATAATGCCATCCAACACTTGCTCAGGGCGAGGTGGGCAACCCGGGACATAAACATCTACCGGCAAAATGCGGTCTATGCCTTGGAGGACGGCATAGTTGTTATAGAAGCCGCCTGAAGAGGCGCATACGCCAAAAGCCATGACCCATTTGGGCTCGCACATCTGCTCATAAACCATTTTGAGGAAGGGGGCTTGCTTCAAGTTGATGGTGCCTATAACCAAAAGCAAATCCGCTTGTCTCGGAGAGAAGCGCGGAATTTCAGCGCCAAAACGCGAGAGATCATGCCGGGCTCCTGAGATGGACATATATTCCATGGCACAGCAGGCCGTGGCATAGGGATAGCAGAACAGAGAATATTTTCGAGCCCACCCAAGGCCTTTGGAGAGCAGCCGCTGAAAAAAACCCTGCGCCTCTTCTTTGCGCGTAGGGACAACAGGCAGGTTGCTAAGCTTATCCATGGTTAGTCCTCCTCCCAGTCCAGGGCACCTTTTTTCCAAATATAGGCAAGCCCCACCAGCAAGGTTGCTGCAAACATGGCCATGACGGCATAGCCAAACCACCCCAAGGCCTTGAAGTTGACCGCCCAGGGATAAATAAAAACAGCCTCAATATCGAAGACAATAAAGAGAATGGCCACCACATAAAACTTGACGGGAAACCTCTGCCACGGCGAGCCGGTGGGGATGTTGCCGCACTCAAAGGTGGATTGCTTGGTGGCGTTAGGGTTTGAAGAACCCAAAAAACCAGCAACCAAGGGGATGGCCGCTGCCATAAGGCCTGCCACGAGCAGCGTCACAGCAATGGGAATATAAGGTGTGAGCGGGGAAGCTTCAACAGGAGACATGAGAGAAACCTATAGGTTTTTTTTCAGGGCGCGTCAAAGCCTTTCGGCAGCTGCTTCCTTTGAAGCAAGCTCAAAGTTGTCTGCACGCCGCTCCATGAGTGAAGCCAGAGAGCACGCCTCTTTCTTCACTCCCTGCGCTCCGTTTTTCCACCCTCCTGCCTCAGGCTCGTTTTGGCTTAAGCTTATGCACGGAGGTGGCAGCCAAGGCGGCTTCCAGGGCTTTGCGCAAGGCGGCGCTGGTGGGCAATTGCAAAGCCGTTTCCCGAGGCACCCAACGCAAACACGCATAGCCAGGGAAACACCCAGGTTGTGTCCCCCCTGTTTGTATACCTGTGGTTTTTAGCTCCATGGCTTGTGTCCCCTCAAAATGCATAAGTTTTTGTAGCATTCCCTTGGGGGGCATTTTTCCCTTCATGGCATAGACAAAAAGCTGGAGGTGGCGGTGTGTAAGCTCTCTCTGGGTTTGGCACAGCAGGGCCAGGGGGTATCCTCCCAAGTGTTGAGAGAGGGGGCTTCCCTGGCTGGCCTCTTGGCTGAGGAGGCGGCGTTCCACGGGCACGCCGGGCAAGCCCCACAAGCCGCCGAAGAGGCCTTTGGGGGGGTGTTGGGCCATGAGCAATTGGCCTTTAAACTCTATATAGGCCAAAAGCCAGCTGAGCGTGGGTTTGGGTTTGCTTTGTTTGCGCAAAGGCAGTGTTGTCACCTTGTTTTGTGCCAAGGCCAGGCAAGCAAAGTGCCAGGGGCATTCTGTACAGAGGGGGTTACGTGGTTTGCAGACGGTGGCTCCCAAATCCATGAGTGCTTGGTTGAGGGAGCCTGGAGGAAAAGCCGATCGAGGGGGCCTGGGCGTTTGGAGGAGTTGGCTTACCCAGCGGTGCACCTGCGGCAAAAGCCGCTCCTTGGGGAGGGGCAGCGCATGGAGGCGGGCACAGAGGCGCAGCAGGTTTCCGTCAATGGCAGGCACAGGCAACCCAAAAGCAATGGAGGCGACAGCCCCCGCCGTATAAGGCCCAAAGCCCGGCAAGGCAGACAAGGCCTCAAGGCTTGAGGGTAGCTGTGTTTGCCCCGCCGCAAGCAGTTGTTGCGCCGCGGCATGCAGTTTGCGGCAGCGGCCATAATAGCCAAGGCCCTGCCACAGCGAGAGGACTTCCTCCAGCGGAGCTTTTGCAAGGCTTTCCAAGCGAGGAAAGCGCTGCATAAACCGCTCGAAATAGCCAAGCACCGTGCCCACCTGAGTTTGTTGCAGCATAATTTCGCTGACCCAAATGGCATAGGCATCCCCACACCCTCTCCATGGGAGTTTGCGCCCATGCTTTGCATACCATTTGGCAAGGCGCTTCAGGAGTTGGGCATTTGAGGTTTTTGAGGGCATAGGCGTTATGAGAAAGGTGGCTTTGGGCTTGGCATTGAAGCTTTGGGTGCGCAAGTGGTTTGAGGTGTGCAATAGCATGTCAGAAGGCATGGCGTGCAGGGCATTTATTGCAGTGCAGGGAGTGCATGCAGTGCATGGAGTGCAAGGAGTGCATGGAGTGCATTGTGTTATGTGTGTTATGGCGGTTAAAGGGTTGTGTTTTTCCAAGCATGGAGTTTTGTTTGAGGCCTAAACTTGAAAACCTTTTTTCCTGGTCCAAGTCACGCCATGAAAAGTTGGTGAGTTGTGAGCGTGCTTATTTTTACCACTATTACCTCTCCTGGGGAGGGTGGGAGAGGGAGGCGCCGCCGAGGGTGAAGCAGCTTTATGCGCTCAAAAAGCTGACAAACCGCTATGCATGGGCGGGCAACGCGGTGCACGAGGCCATTCGCAAGAGTTTGTTGAAGTGGTTGTCGGCGCAGCCTGTAGCATTTGAGGAGATGATGAGCTCTCTTCGCCAGCATATGCGCCGGGAGTTTGCGGCTTCCCGCGATGGTGTTTGGCAAGGGCAGTTTTCCAAGTCATTTGGGGGGCTGGTGGAGCATGCCAACGCTGTGGAAGTGTCAGCAGAAGAGTGGAAAAGCAACTGGCAAACGGTTGAGGCTGCTTTGAGTTATTTTATGGAGTCCGCATGGCCGCGTCTTTTTCAAAAGCTTAAGCCAGGGCAAGTGCTTGAAGCGGACAGCAAGGATTTTGAAAGCTCTTTTTTCATATTGGAAGGCATACGCCTGTTTGCCATGCCGGATGTGGCTTTTGTCGACGAAAGCCAAAGCGTGCACATTGTGGATTGGAAGACAGGAAGCCCCAATGAAGGAAACGTGGAGCAGGTGGTTGGCTATGCTTTGTTTGTTGAAGCTCGCCATGGTTTTCCTGCGTTGGGCTCGCGTGTCAGCTTGGTTTATTTAAACCAGAAAATGGAACAGAGTTTCGTCATAGATGAAGGGGCCATTCAAAAATTCCGTGCTTTTTTCAAAGCCAGCACAGAGGCCATGAAGGCGAAGCTGTTGGATGTGCCCAGCAACACGGCATTGGAAGAGTCCTGTTTCCTAAAAACGAATGTACCGGGGAGGTGTGTGTTGTGTCCTTTTTTCAAAGTCTGCGAGGCAGAGGTTTCCCAGGGGAAAGCCCCTGTTTTAAAGGCCCAAAGTACTTTGTTATAGGGAGTTCACTTTGTTATAGGGAGTTCAGTTTTGCAATGGCGGCTGCGGCTGCGTGCATGCCGAATACGGCGGTAACAAACACGGCGCTTCCGAGGGTTTGGTGGCCATGGGGGCTCTCTTGGCCATCCACCAGGGGAGAGGGGCGTGGAGCCAAGGCGTTTGGGTTTCGAATTTCCGTGGAATAAATGGCGGTGACGTTGGTAGGGGAGGAGAAGGAGCACCCATATTTTCGTCGCAGTTGTCGGCGTATATTTTTGGCGAAGGGGTCCATTTGCGTATGCGCCAAATCATCCGAGCGAATGGCGGCGGGGTTTAAGCGTCCTGCTGCGCCCATGGCGCTTATGAGAGGCAGTTTGCGTTGCATGCAGTTGTGGATGAGGTGCAGCTTGTTTTGGGTCTGGTCGATGGCGTCAATGGCGACGGCATAAGGTGTCTCTTTAGGGGCATTGAGGATGGTATCCGCGTTATGTGGATGGTAACTCAAGCATTGCTTTATGAGGCGCAGCTGCGGGTTAATGGCCAAGCAGCGCTCAGCCATCAATTCCACTTTGGGCCTGGCAATGTGGCATGGCATGGCATGCAGTTGTCGGTTTATATTTGAAGCGCTAAGCAAGTCGAAATCCACAAGCGTCAGCATGCCGACGCCGGAGCGCACCAAAGCTTCGACGGCATAACTGCCGACACCACCGAGGCCGACAACGAGGATGTGGGCTTTTTGAAGACGCTCAAAGAGGGGGTTTCCGAGGAGTTTTTGTATACGCTCAAAATAGGGGTGAAAGCCATTCATGGTGGGTGGGGCAGAGAGAAAAGCCGTTGCGCATTGAGAAAGCTCAAGTCCGCGAGTTTTTCTGGAGGAATTCCCAAAAGCGAGGAGGCTTTGTGGACAATGGTTTTGAGGAAGGCAGGCTCATTGGTTTGGCCATGGAGAGGAAAGGGTGTTTGGAAGGGTGCATCGGTTTCGAAGAGGAGGCGTTCCAGGGGAGTTTTGTGCAAAGCGAGGAGGGCTTTTCGGGCATTGGGGCGGCAAATATTTCCTGAATAAGAGAAATATCCACCGAGTTGAGCAAAGGCTGCAATGCTTTGAGCGGAGCCGCTGAAGCTATGGAGGACAAAGCCGGCGGGGAGTGGCGCATATTGTTTGAGCAACTCGAGCAGAATGCCATAAGCGCCTTGGCAGTGAATGACCAAGGGGAGTGCATGTTTTTTGGCCAGCAAAAGCTGCGCGGAAAACCACTCTACCTGTTTTTCAAGGGCAACCACCTTCCCGAGTTTTTTGTCCAAACCGCACTCCCCCACGGCGCAAGCCTTGGGCAACAAGGTTTCCAAGCGCTCAAGGAGGTCGTGTTTTTCTTTGGTTTCGCGCCCTTCTAAAGCAGAAGGGTGCATGCCCAAAGCAATGCAACAAGAGGGGTATAACTTTGGCCACGTGGAGAGTTTTTCCCATTGCTCTGGGAGAATGGCCGGCACCAAAAAACCACATATGCCGGCTTGATGTGCACGCTGAAGAAGAAGGGGGAAGGGTTCTTGAAAAAGCGTGGAGTCGAGGTGGCAGTGTGAGTCAAACATTTATCTTCTGTTGCGGTTAAACCCTCCGGGTTGTTCTGGCAAAATTCCCATCAAGTCGTTGGTGGTGAAGGGGCATTTGTCCGTCATACCGGGTAGGGCGAGCAGCACACCTTTGGACCAATCTCTGTCTTCAAAAAGCAAGGCGTTGTGTATTTCGACTTTGGTTAGATCTTCATTGGTGGACCAGAGGCGTCCTTTGACGATCAGCTTTGCGCCTTTGGGTATACGGTCGAGGTTTATATATTGGCGTGGCGTGAGGAGTGCGCGCACCACAATGGCTTTGGGTGGTCGTGGCCTTTCGAGGCCGAAGGTGTGCGAATTGGTTTGTTGTCCTGGGATGACCCAAGTTAATTCGGCGACCAAAGCTTCAAGTTGGCTCAGGGGCGTAGCCGTCCTTTGTTGTCTGGTGTTTCTGGGAGGGATTTTGATGTCGACAAGCTGCAGGCCAGAGAAAGAGACTTCTCTGTCTATATAGGTGTCTTTGAATTCCGTAAGCACATCTGTTTTAGAGGCACTGGTGACAGAGAGGACGTCTTCATCGAAGCGTTGTTTGAGCATGGGCAAAGTGAGGAGGAAGCTGTCAATGGGGCTAAGGCCTTCGCTGATCATCTTCAGTTTGCTCAAGTCGATGATGTTATAGGTTGCGTTAATTTTTTCTGCGGTTTTAAGCCATTCTTCGGGCATGCGTTTTTTGATGAGCACTTGTCTGGCCATGGTGACGAAGTATGCGCTTGCGGGGAAGGTGGGGCTATTGAGTTGGCTTTCAATGGCGGCCAACAGGTGTGGATCCACGTGGAGGTTTTCGTCTCTGTTGTGAAAGAAGGGTGCTGTTTCAGCCAGAGCCGTCAAAAGCCCTCCGAGCAATGCCTTGCAGTTGTCATCGGATGTGCCCTCATTGAGCGCTCGAGCCAGGCGAGAGCGCATAAATTTTTTATCAATCTCTTCTGTTTTAAAAGAAGGGCGACGCCCATCACCAAAAATGGTTATTTTGGGAACTTGAGCGAAGACGGGGAAGCAAGTCAGCAAAGCGACGAGGACAATAAGAGAATGCACCATGAAAAAACGCGCCATAAAAAAACGCACAATGAAAAAACGCATAGCAGACTAAAGGCTACTATAAATTTTGCCTTGACGTTAAGAACATGATGAGGTTCCACGATGAATTTTGAGTCCACCATACGCATTGAGCCTACAAGAAGCGATGGCGAGCTGATGCAAGTGCTTGCAATACAAGAAGTTGTTTTCATTGAAGAACAAGGGATGTCGATGGAGCTGGAAAGTGAGTTATTGGAGAGGGAAGCCTTTCACTTATTGGCCTATCAACAAGGGCATGCCGTGGGCACGGGGCGGCTGCTGGTCCTCAAGGAAGCTCCTCCAGGGGAGCGGGGGCGGTGGGGGCAATTGGGGCGTATGGCGGTGCTTCGCTCAAGCCGGGGTGCAGGCATAGGGAAGGCTTTATTGGAGGCATTGACAAAAGAGGCCAAAGGACTGGGCCTGGACGGGCTAAGCCTGCATGCGCAAGTTTCCGCTCAGTCCTTTTATGAGAGAGAGGGTTTTGTTGTTTCCTCGGAAGTTTTTCATGAGGCGGGAATGCCCCATGTGGAGATGCGCCGTCTTTTTTGAAGGCTTTCATGGTATTTTCTAAGGAAGCTGGTTAGCCAATAAGCATGCGCTATACGAGTGCTGTGTGCTTAAAAGCCATGGTTGTTTTGAGAAGAGGGGCATGTGTTGGTTTGGGGGTGTGTTTTTTGTTTTTGTTTGCTTGCAAACACTTTCCAACGCAAAGAGAGAGGGAGGGGGCACTGGCGCATTATGACTTGGGCATTTATGCGCAGCAGACGAGCCCACAAGCCGCTTTATATGAGTTTGAGCAGGCCTTGGCTTTGGATCCACAGCTGACAGAGGCTGTCCATGCCAAGGCGGTGTTGTTTCATTTAAGTTTTAAGAGGCCTGTGGAGGCGGAGGCTTTTTATAGAGAAGCTTTGCGCCAGAAGGCGGGATATTCGCAGGCCAAGGTGAACTTGGGGAATTTGCTTGCTGAGCAAGGGCGTTATGAAGAAGCCATTGCTCTCTATGAGGAAGTTTTGGACGACCTCATGTATTCCACGCCTTATTTAGCTCGAGCCAATTTGGGTTGGGCCTATTTCCAGTCTGGGAATTTTGAATTGGCCCAAAGGAACCTTCATCAGTCTCTTGCCCAAAACCCATCCTTCTGCCTGGCCTATTTCATGTTGTCTTCTGTTTATAAAGCGCAGGGCGAGCTTTTGTCAGCCTGTGAGCAACTGGAGATGTTTGCCAGGCATTGCTCTGAATATGCAGACGCTCACCGACAACATGGAAGTTGTTTGTTGGAGCTTCAAAAACCTCAAGAGGCCGCCCAAGCTTTTGAAGCCTGTGTTGCCAAGGCGACGGATGCGGAAGAAGCCACCAAGCGAAGTTGCCAACAAAGCCTGGAGGCACCTGCCAAGGCGTGGGTGGAGCCTGAAGCCTTTATTTCAATTAAAGAATGAGTGTGGCATTTGTTTTCTATGTTAGGCCGGCATTGTGAAAACAGTTGTGGATGATGCTGTCGTAACGCTGCGCAGAGATTTTTCTGAAGCCGATAGGGTTATTGAGTTGTTGACTTGTCGCCATGGAAGGGTTTCGGCATTTGCAGCCAAGGCCAAGAGCAGCCAAAAACGTTTTGCAGGGGGGATTGAATTGGGAAGTTGGTTAAAGGTGTGGCTAAGGCCACGTGCCTATGGGCTGTGGCGTCTGGAAAAAGTTGAAGTGATGGATGGTTTCCCGCAGCTCCGCAAGAGTTTAGAAGCAACAGCAAAGGCGATGTATGCTTTGGAGTTATGCAGGGAAATTTGCCAAGAGGGCGAGCCGATGGGAGGCATATTTTCCTTGTTGATGCGATTGATGAAAAACCTCCAACAAGCTCCGGCTGCGGTTGCGCCGTTGATAAAGTTTGAGTTGGCGATGCTCAGTTATGCGGGGTGGTCGCCCAGGCTTCATTCTTGCGAGCGTTGCCATGCACAGGTGTTGGGGCAATCCGTTATGGCTTCATTGCCGGAAGGCGTTATATGCATGAGTTGCTCAACACAAGCCAAGGAGCAGCTTGTCCTTTCAAAAGAAACGCTCGAGGTTTTTTGGGGGCTGCAAAGACAGTCCAAGCTAAAACAGCTTCCCAATGAGAGGCAGATTTTAGAAATGCGTTTGTTTTTGGATAAGCTTTGGTTTTTTCATTTGGGCAAGGAATTGAAAGCCCGGGCCTTTATGGACGAGATAGCCACCTAAGTTTTATTTTGCTGGAATTTTTCAAGCTGCTTTGGTGGATTTTTTTCCAAAGCCTTGCCTTTAAAAGGTTTCAGAAGTTTTCGTGCGGTTTGAGACTCATAGGGAATGTTGTCAAACCTCCAGCGCAAATAGTGCAAATAAGCAGATTCAATGTACGGTTTGAGTGGGTGGTGTTGTTTTTTGAGAAGCGCCAAGAGGGTTTCAACAGAAGGTGTTTGGGGGTTGAGAAAGTTTAATTTTTGAAGGCGGCGCTCAAGAAGTTTCAGAAAGCGTGTTTCAGGTGGCAACTTGCGTCTTCTCAAATAGAGAAAGCAACCTAAAAAAAGCGGGAAAACCAATAGCCACAGCCCTTGCCCATGGAGGGCAAGTGGCTTCCATCGAATTTCTGTTGCTTGTGTTTTGGGGCGAAGCAGTGACTTGGCCATTTTTGTCTGATCGCCCAAGGAATAGTCGACGACTTTGGAGCGCCACCAAGAATCGACCGTTTCTTGAATTTCCAAAGCCCATGCGAGAAAAGCGTTAGGCCGAGCCTGTCGCCCGGTGGGTGGTGTTGCGTCGAAGCTGACCCAACCCAGGTTATTGTCATACACTTGAGTCCAGGCGTGAGCATCGCCGGCACGCAATATATAACGGTTTCCGAGCCGCTCTCCTCCAAAAAAACCAGCGACGACACGCGACGCAAAGCCTCCTTGGCGAAGCAGGATAGCAAAGGCAGTTGCAAATTGCTCGCAGTGTCCTCGTTTTTTGGTGAACAAGAATTCAGAGAGAGGCTCTTCTTCATGGATGCTTTCTTCAAGGGAATATTGCAAGTTTTGAGAGAGATAGTTTTCAATCAACTTTGCGGCTTTGAGAGGGGATTTTTCTGTTTTCAAAATCTCTTGAGCGAGCACTGCAATGCGAGGATCGACGTTTTCTGGAAGCCTCTTATAGCTGTTGAGCTCTTCATCCATATGGGGAGCAGCGTGTATGTTTTCTGCAGAAGAAGGGCTCAGCGCTTTGTCTGTGGCCAAAGGGTTTGTATAAATTTTGAGAGGTGTTTTCAGCGGAAGCACGGCAATGGGTTTGGGGTTGTCATTTTGTGTACTTTCAATGTTGTCCGTTGAAACCAGCTCTGGCTCAGCCTCTGGAATGAAGCTTTGTGCATGATAACTCAAGGAGGTTGCGTTGAAGGTGGCTTGGACTTCGGAGTCCTTAAACTCTGTCATTGAAACACGAATGTCCCCTTGGGTTGTTGGCCGCATCAGCTCAAAAAAAAGAAATGGCCTATCCAAAGCGATGAGCGTTGTTGAGCCATAGGCAGGAAGCAATTCAATCTGTTGGGAAAACTTTTTTCCATTTTTGCGAGGAAGAATAATTTGTGAGTCAGTTGTTTTCCCCACTCGAGGTGAATGCCATTCTTTCCCGTCAAAGTCGCGATAATAGCGTGCAACCCAATAATGGTTGAGTTGAGACTGTTGTGGATCTGGCTTGAGTTGGATTCTGGCGATAATACGCGGACTGGTTTTAATGTTGCCATTGCTTTGGAGTTTAACGGTGTTTGAGAGGCCTGTGACGGCCCCCAAGCTTTGTGGGAGAGGGAGGTGCCCTATTTTCCATGACAGCCGAGGGAAGAGAATGAAGAGAAAAACCATGCCGACAAATGCCATGGAAATGCCCATGCCAATCCGATATAAAGCGGGGCGCATTTCAGAGGGCTTGGCTCCATGGTGTTGCAGGACACTCATTCCCATGGAGATGGAGGTGAAGGTGGCAAACCCGCAGAGGCTAAAGAGATACCACAACTCTCCTGTGAGAGCTGCGCCTCCTATCATCATCAACAAAGCGCCAAGGTTTACTTGAGCGTTGGTGGGCTCATCGGGCGTTCTTAACATCCGCAGCGCTGAGAAAATGCAAGCAAAGCAGCACGCAGCAATGACGAAATCTATTTTCCCAAAGAGTGCGGATGTGAACAAAGGGATTGCGAAAACCAGCAACAGCAAAGCTGAGGCCAGCTCCAATTTTTGCAGTGGACGAACCCCAAAAATGGAAAGCAACAGGCAGGCGCCGAAAAGAAGAGCAACCCAACTTGGAAGCAGAAAAGAAAAGAGCAGGCTTGAGAATGCAAACGCTGCACCCAAGTCTCTCAACAGCAATTGCCAACGCGAGCCGCTCATGCTTCCTCGCCGTTAAACCCAGCCCAAGCCAGAGTTTGAAGAATGCGTTTCTCGTGTGCTGGGCCGAAGGAGGCTTTCAGTGTTTGGGTGGGTGTCTGCAACTCTACATGGTGGCCATGCCTCAAAAGCCAAAGAGCAAGAGCAGCCAATTTTTCGCATTGAGCATCCAAGGCGGAAAGCGAGTGTGAGGTTTCCAGTTGAAGCATATAGACGTGAGCATTTTCATTTTCACGGAGCATTTGCATGAGCTTTCCTGAAGCCGCACTCTTCAGCCAGTGGATGTGCTTTGCATCGCTTTCCGCTTGCAAGTTGATAACTCCCCAAATGTCCCCGGAGCCATTTCTGCTATATTTGATATGGGTATTCAGGTTTCCGTTGAAGGGTTTTGGAGAATGCGCCAGGAGGGCCTGGGGCTGAATGTGAATGCGTTTGGGGAGCACCAGCAATGTTTCCGGCAAGTGAATGTTGCGCGTTTTTATAAACAAGCCAAAGGGGAAGCGCGTGGATATTTGAATTTCGTCCAGCCTGAGAGGACCACGCCTGGGTGCATTGCATTTGGCTGCGACGAGGGCAGCTTGCTTGCCATTTGTAGAAGCCAAAAACGCTTTTGCGGGGAACAATTTGTTTTTTTCATGGAGCTCTATTGCAAAGGAAAAGCCTTTGTTATTTTGAACTTCATATAAGAGCGTGCACTCTTCTCCAGCTCTCGGATGGTTGGGGAGGACTCTGTTTAATGAGAGGTGGCGAATGTTGATTTCAGAAAGAATTCCGGAACTCACAATGAAGCTGAGCAAGAGGCCCAGCATGAGATAGAGCAGGTTATTGCCTGTGTTGAGGGCGGCAACCCCAATGCCCAAGGAGAGGGCGATATATATTTTTCCAATGCGGGTTGTTTTCAGTTGCCGAGGAGCTTTCCATTTTGAAAATAACGCCATGGTGTTAGCGGGGGTTTGGCGTGCTATCGAGAATTTCTTGCAAAGCGGTTTGGGCCATTTTTCTTGAGGCAACCATGCTTTCACTTTGGTTTGCAACGATGCGGTGTGCAAGCGTTGGGATGAAGAGTGCGCGCAAGTCGTCAGGCACCAGAAAGTCTCTGCCTTCCCAAAGGGCGTTTGCTTTGGCTGCGGCAATAAGAGAAAGCATGGCACGCGTAGAAATGCCTCGCTCTAATGAGTGGTGTTTTCGGCTGGAGTTTCCAAGTTGAACGGCAAAATGTGCAACGTCCGGATGGATGCGAACAGCATCACAAGCCGCCTGAAGCTCTTGCAACTCTTCTTGTGTGGCGACGGGGTTGGAAGTTTGAAGCTCTGGCCTTTTTTCTAAAATCAACCGAGCTTCATCTTCTGGAGAAAGGTGGCCCAGAGGCATGCACACGAGGAAACGATCTAACTGCGAATCCGGAAGAGGATAAGTCCCAGCAAATTCTGTGGGGTTTTGTGTAGCAACAACAACAAACGGCTCCAGAAGAGAATACGTTTTCCCGTCAACGCTGACTTGTTTTTGAGCCATTGCCTCAAGCAAGGCAGACTGTGTTCTCGGTGGTGCTCGGTTAAGCTCATCGGCCAAAACCACTTGGTTGAAAATGGGCCCCTTGCGGAACTCAAAAACACCTTCAGTTGCTCGGTATATTTGTACTCCGACAATATCGCTTGGAAGCAAATCCGATGTGAATTGTATGCGTGAGAAGCTCAGTTTAAAACAACGTGCAAGCCCTTCAGCCAAAGTTGTTTTGCCAACGCCTGGAACATCTTCAATCAACAAGTGGCCGCGTGCTAAAATGCATGTAAGGGCCAGCCGAATTTCCTGGTGTTTTCCAATGAGAAACTGGGATAGATGGGACTGCAAAGACTCCAAACGTTTTTGCGGAGATATATTCATGGGCAATTCTATAAATGTAGCGAGTTATCTCTTCCTCGCTTGAAGAAATGATATGCGACGCATTCAAGTGCTGGACTCAACGCTGATTAACCAGATTGCCGCAGGAGAAGTGGTTGAAAGGCCTGCTGCCGTTGTCAAAGAGCTTTTGGAAAACTCCATTGATGCCCAAGCTTCTTATTTACGGATTTGTTTGGATGAAGGGGGACTTCGTTCCATTGTTGTGCAAGACGATGGCATTGGAATGGATGAGTTGGATGCACGTACTTGTTTTAAGAGGCATGCAACCAACAAAATTTTTTCTCAAGCGGATTTGAATTCCATTTTGACGAAAGGATTTCGTGGAGAAGCCATTCCTTCAATTGCTTCGGTTTCCAAGTTTAACCTGTGGACATCCTTAAGAGGTGCATCCACGGGAACGCGCATTTTTGTTGAGGGCTCAGAAGAGTATGTTGTTGAAGTTGCGCCCGCCATAGGGGGGACCCGTATTGAGGTTGCTGAGTTGTTTTTTAATGTGCCTGCGCGCAAGAAGTTTATGAAGCGCAAAGCAACGGAGCTCATCCATTGTCAGGAAGCCATTTATCGCCTAGCTTTGGCACATCCTGAAATTGGGTTTTTGTTGGAGCATGAAGGCAAAGTCCTGTTTTCCAGCATGGCTTCGTCAGGGGATATTCGGGAGAGAATTTGTGCGGCCCTGGGCTCAGAAGTATTTTCTCACCTTGTGGAGGTGGAAGAGCATCGCCTTGGAATTCACATTTCAGGTTTTGTTGCTTTGCCGGAATATAACCTTCCCTCAGCCAGGGGGGTTTATACCTTTATAAACCGCCGCTATATAAGAGACAGGGGAATTAACTATGCGCTGTCTCGTGCTTTCCAGGACACGCTTCCTGTCAGACGCCAACCCATCGCCATTTTGTTTATGGAGATGGATAGCCATGAGGTTGATGTGAATGTACATCCCCAGAAGATGGAGGTGCGTTTTGCAGATCCACGGGCTGTTCAGGATGCGTTAATTGCCGGCATCTCCAAAGCCATTTCTTCCGCCCCGTGGAATGTGCAAGGGCCTTCTCCTGTGCCCGCTGATTTGGCTTCGGGAGCTCAATATATGGCGGCAGTCGAAAAATTTTTGATGAAGGCCAACCCGGCTGCGCAGGCCATGCTTGCCAAGGAAGAGGGTGAGTGCTTTTCTGCTTTTTCTGACTTCGGTGGGCCATCTGCTCAGGAATTGGAGCCGGCCTTAAATAGCTTAACCAAGTCCATGAAGCTTTTGGGGTGTTTGGCCGGACGTCTCTGGGTTTGTGAAGGCTTGGGCGGCACTTTGGTGGTGGTTGACCCCAAAGCCATGGTGGAACACCTCCGTTATGCGCAACTTTTGGAGTTGTTTAGAAATGAAAAGCCTTCTGAGCAAGAAGCTTTGTTATCTCAAGTGGTTGAGCTGAAAAAAGACAGCTTTGAGAAAATTGAGCAAGGCATGCCTTTTTTAGAGCATTTGGGTTTCCATTTGAGTGTTTTTGGGGAGAGGACTGTTTCTGTTGCACACCGGCTTGTTGATTTGGATGCGGCCCAAGCCAAAGCCATGCTTGAGGAACTTGCGAGCCATTTGCCTGTGGATGCCATATTAGAAGAAAATGTTTTGCCTTTCATTGGCGTTGTGGCCAAAAAGGCGGCTTCTTTCTATGTCATTCATGAGGCGACGCATGAAGAGACGAGTCGGCTTTTGAAACAGGTGGATAAGTTAAGTTTGAAAACTTCGGCTGCTCTATCCAAAGTTATTTTGAAGGAAATTTCTTTGATGAGTTTGTTGCCGCCTGGCGAAAGAATAAATCAGCCAGAAATTGGCGCAAGCTCCTCTCCTGCTGATAAATGTTGAGTTGACATGCCACAGCCTGACTACGGAAAAGCCTTTGAAGAAATAAAGCGAGAAGTTATTG
This sequence comes from Cystobacterineae bacterium, assembly GCA_009782175.1. GTDB lineage: Bacteria > Myxococcota > Myxococcia > Myxococcales > Myxococcaceae > WRKR01. The sequence continues at coordinate 22,410 of WRKR01000001.1, read as the reverse complement.
AGTCGCGCAACCTAGTCATTAAAACCGATAGCCTCTTAAAAAACCTTCATGCAGAGTTGAAGCTTTTGGGAAAGCAGCAGGAGGATTTTCGCAAAAAGAATTGGACTTCATCCGCAGCTGCTTATGTGTTGTTTGCACTCCTTTGTGGTTTGGGTGCCTTCACCATCAGCTCTCTTCGGACCTCATCGGCCAATGCTGAATTAGAAAAGGCTCAAGAAATTGCAGCCAAGGCCCATGCGGACAAGCAGAAGATGGAGGAAAAGCGTCAACTTGAAGAGGCTGCCTTGCGTCAAGCCAGAGAAGCATTTAGGGAGATGTCTACCTTAGCGGGGGATGAGCGCCTTAAAGGCATAGAGGCACTTTCAACATTAGAAGCTGACAAATTGCCTGTGCTTGTCAAAGAGATGTTGGAAGACAAGGCTGAGCAACTGAAAAAAGAAATAGGGGCTTTGGCTTTTGAAAATGGAAAACAAGCCATGCGTCGCCAGGAATTTGCGGTTGCCATTCCTGCGTTGACTCGGTTTATAAGCCTAAAGCCTCCAGAGAGTGAAATGTTGGAGGCCTCATTGTTGCTGGGCAATGCCCTTGTTCAAACGCGCAACGCTGCAGCGGCCATTGAGCATTTGCAGCGTTATGTGTCAGCAAGCAAAAGAGGGCGTTCTCGAGAATTTGCGCAACTGCTTTTGGTGCAGGCTTTGGACATGACAGGTGCTCGAGATGAAGCCGCGAAGGTGGCCAGAGAGGGATTGGAGAGCAACTCCAATGGGGAGTTTTCAGGCAACTTTCGCAGTCGACTTTCTAAACGTGTTTCTCGAAGCGAAGCAGAAGTGAAAGTTGCGCCTCAAAGCCCTTCTGCAACGAGCACTGCACCGTGAATGCCCCCCCCACCCCATGGTTTCGACGCATTTTGGTTGTGCTGCATTTGTTGGTTGCCAGTTTGTTTTGTTTGCTTGTGGCCATGAGCGTCGTCAAATCCGTCGCGGCGATGACGCCCAAACGAACATGGGTTGCTGGAGCTCAAAGCGTTGATGATTGTCAAAAACAAGGCTGGTTGCTTTTGGAAAGCCTGGAGAAGGAACGTCAAAACTGGGTATTTCCAGAATTGAAAACGGCCAACAATTGGATGGAATACCGCGCAGAGTGGATGACTCAACTGGAGAGGCTTCAGAAAAGTTGTGAGGACGCAGAATCTCAAAAACTCTTTGAGATGCTGCGAAAACTCATGGCGATCTACAGCATACACATGATGGCTTTTGTGCAGGAGCTTGCTCCCGCCATAAAGCCGCTGCAGCGTTGAGGTTATTAGTCTCCAAAAGAGATGCCAAGGCTTTTGGCAAAGCGGACTTCTTGGCCATCGGGATCAATGCGCTTCTCTTTGCGGGATTCTGCCAGCGGGGTATGGGTTATGGCGCCATTGCGCAGGGCGACCATGTGGCCCCACAAGTCGTCGTAGATCAGCTCTAAAGCTTTGCAGCCATAACGTGTGGCCAGCAGACGGTCCGCCGCGGTGGGGGCACCGCCTCGTTGCAGGTGGCCGAGGACGGTGACGCGGATTTCGGCTTCAATTTTTTGTGCAAGCAAGTCAGCCAGCACTTTGCCGGAGCCGCCCAGGCGCACCACGCCTCTCCCTGGGGCTTCATCCAGACCCCCTTGAATGGAAATGGTTCCTCCATGGGGATAGGCTCCTTCTGAAACGGCGATGATGGTGAAAGAATGCTTGGCCGTCCCACGACGCTTAATTTTGTCAATGACAGAGTCGATGCGATAGGGAATTTCAGGAATTAAAATGACATCCGCTCCTCCGGCAACACCCGAGTCACACGTCAGAAAGCCTGCATGTCTGCCCATGAGCTCGATGATCATCACCCGATCATGAGACTCTGCCGTACTGTGCAGACGGTCGATGGCTTCAACGCAGACAGAGCGCGCCGTATCAAATCCAAAAGTTTGGTCCGTCCCCGACAGGTCGTTGTCAATGGTTTTGGGGCAACCAATAATATTCAGTCCTTTGAGGGAGAGGCGATGAGCCATGGACAGAGTGCCGTCACCACCAATGGCAATCAAACCATCCAACTGCAACTCTCTTGCTCTCTGTACAGCGGTTTCAGACATGTCCTTGGTTACCCAGTTGCCATCCACTTTCATGGCATATTCAAATGGGTTGGCCTTGTTGGATGTGCCGAGAATGGTTCCCCCTTTGTTGAGGATTCCTCGCACATCCGAAAGCCCTAAAGGCCTTGCCAAGCCCGGCTCCACCAGGCCTTGGTAGCCATTTTCTATGCCGATAAACTCACAACCATAATCCAAAATGCCTCTTTTGATGATGGCACGGATTAATGGATTTAGCCCGGGGCAATCGCCCCCCCCAGTCATCACTCCAATTCGCATATGCTTCCTCCAAAAAACCAAAAGGCCAAGTGGCCCTTAAGCAGGTGCCTGCTCTGGCGCTTATTCTACGCTGAGTTTTTGAACACCCAACTCCTGGGTGCCCTGCATAATTTTAAAAGTCCACGTGCCCTTTTTATTCAAATTCACCATTTTCCAAGTGCGAAAACGCCCGTTGGCGCTGAGCCTATAATCCTCCGTCGAACGTAGCTGCTCATTCCAGAATACTTGCAAGACGACATCCTCATATTGAGAGCCTTGAGGGAGGTACCACAGGGTCCATAGGCTGATGCGCGTATTGAGGGGAACAAGCTCCTTGGCCACTTCAAGGCATTGGTTGGCTGTTTCGCTGTTTTTTTGAGTATCCACTTTGAGGCAGGGGATGAAGTCAACAAGCGCGGGGGGACTGTTTTTCCCATCAAAATAATAAGTGAGTACACGCCGAATTTCGTCTTGGGGGGGGACGGGGACCGAAGCAGAGGCTGCCACCATAGAAGGCTGTGCGGGCGGCGCTTCAACCGCCTGCGCCAGAGCGCAAACGCCAAGACAAGAGCTGAAACAAATTATTCGCTTAATTTTATTCACAAATAACTCCTCGGATAGCAGTTTATGCCCTGCGGCTCAAGGCTAATAGCAGGTTCTGGCCTTTCTATATAAAAAAACGAGTATGCATTTTAAACCCCCGCACCCTTCAAATATAGAAGACGAAGGAAAAGGGAGATGTATCCTGACATGTCAAGCCACACCATAGCCAACATGTTGTGGGTTGGGCAGCTCATCCAAGAGGCATATATATACATACGCACATAAAATATAATTTGCTGTATATGTTGTATTATATGTTGTATTATATGTTGTATAATGTGTTTGAGGAAGCAGTGTAGCCCATGGTTTGCCCATGGTTTATGCTGCCACACATGGGTTGCAGCATGGGCTTGTTGTCGTGGCTTGTTGTCGCCCAAAGCCACTTCTGTGCAATAATGCTTTCAGACGGAGACTTCGGGTAGCTTTCGTGTTAGGCGCATGTGGCCCATGCCGGCCCCAAACGCTCATATTCGGAATTTTTGCATTATTGCACACATTGACCACGGAAAATCCACGCTTGCGGACCGCTTGTTGGAAGTGACAGGCACGCTCAGCGACAGGAAGGCACAGGCCCAATTTTTGGACAACATGGACTTGGAGCGGGAGCGTGGCATTACCATTAAGGCGCAGACGGTACGCATGGCCTATAAGGGCAAGGATGGGGTGGACTATGCCTTAAACCTCATTGATACGCCCGGGCATGTGGATTTTGCCTATGAGGTGAGCCGCTCGCTGGCCGCATGCGAGGGGGCCTTGCTGGTGGTGGATTCCACCCAAGGCGTAGAAGCGCAAACTTTGGCCAACGTCTATATGGCCTTGGAAAACAACCTGGAAATTATTCCAGTTATTAACAAAATTGACTTGCCCTCCGCCAATGTTTCCGCCGCACGGCAAGAGGTAGAAGACATTATTGGCCTGGACACCTCCATGGCCGTCCCCGTGTCGGCCAAAGAAGGCATAGGCATTGAGGAGCTTTTGGAGTCCGTTGTCCGCCACATTCCCCCCCCCAAAGGCTCCAAGGAAGCGCCGCTGAAGGCCCTGGTTTTTGACAGCTGGTATGACAATTATCGCGGTGTCATTATGCTTATACGGGTGATGGAGGGGGAAATACGGCTAAAACAACGCATTCGCCTGTGGAGCAACCAGAAAAAGTTTGAAGTACAGGAGTTGGGCGTTATCAGCCCCTATGTGCGCTCGGCCCAGGCTTTAATGGCCGGGGAGGTGGGCATTTTGGTGGCCAATGTGAAGGAGCTGGCAGACGCAAAGGTGGGGGACACCGTCACCGATGATGAGGTGCCCACACTGCAAGCCTGCCCTGGTTTTCAAGAAGTAAAGCCCATGGTTTTTTCCGGCGTATTCCCCCTGGACTCTGCGGATTATGAAGGCTTAAGGGACGCGTTGACAAAACTCCGGCTGAATGACTCGGCATTCACCTTTGAGCCGGAAACCTCCACGGCGCTGGGCTTTGGTTTTCGCTGCGGTTATTTGGGGCTTTTGCACATGGAAATAGTGCAAGAGCGGCTGGAGCGCGAATATAAACTCAGCCTCATCAACACCGCACCCTCTGTCGTCTATAAAGTGTTTACGGAAAATGGAGAGGAGCTGCTTGTGGACAACCCCGCCAGGCTTCCTCCCGTTGCAAGCATAGAGCACCTGGAAGAGCCCATGTTGACGTGCAACATCCACGTGCCCGAGGAGCACTTGGGAGCCATGCTTAAACTTTGCCAGGAGAGGCGGGGCACGCAAAAGGGCATGGAATATTTGGGCAGCTCCGGCAAACGCATAAAGCTGACTTATGCATTGCCTTTGGCAGAAGTGGTGTTTGATTTTTTTGACAAAATGAAGAGCCAGTCCCGCGGCTATGCTTCCATGGACTATGAGTTGGCGGGCTATGCTGCCAGCGAGTTGGTGAAGCTGGACATTCTCATTAACGGGGATGTTGTGGATGCGCTTTCCATTATTGTGCACCGTGAGCGTGCCTATATGCGTGGGCGGGAAATTTGTGAAAAGCTGCGCACCGTCATCCCCAGGCAAATGTATGAAGTTGCCATTCAAGCAGCCATTGGCTCCCGGGTAATTGCACGCGAAACCGTTTCAGCCATGCGGAAGAATGTTTTGGCAAAGTGCTATGGTGGTGACATCAGCCGAAAGCGCAAGCTGCTGGAGAAGCAGAAAGAGGGCAAGAAACGCATGAAGCGCATAGGTTCCGTGGATTTGCCACAAGAGGCGTTTTTGGCCATCCTCAAAACCGATGCATAAGGTTTAGCCAGGTGGGAGTTATTGAAGTCCATGAATGAAGCCACATTGCTTTCGAAAAAAAAACTTTGGCGGGAGATTGCGGAGCGGTTTGCACAACAAGCGCAGAGGTTGTGGTTGCTTAACCGCGCAACCAGTTTGTGGGCACCCATTGCTTTGGTTTTTTTCATACTTGCCATTTATGTGGTTATTGTCGAATTCAGCCTTTGCGCCTATGTGGTGTTGCTTCCTTGGATGAAGGGGGCAGCATTGGGGTGCATGCTGGCCTGGTTGGCCTTGCTGGCAGGGCGTGTTGTGCTGAAGCCTTTTTTTCGTTTGCGCAAGGCGCGGGTAGCTTTAGAGGAGTTGGATAGGGAGTTGTTGTGGCTTGCTAAAAAATCCACGCGCACCCCCGTGGAACTCAAAGCTTTGTCTGAAGTTGCTGAGCTGAGAAAACAGGCGTGGCAGGCCTATGCGAAGGGTGATGCGGCTGCGCTTTTAAAGGCAAGCAGCAAGCTGCAAGGCCTTGCGTCCAAACATTTTGCCAAGGCTTCACGCAAAGCCTTGCGCTGGAAATTTATGGGGCTTGTCGGCACGCTTTTGTTGGTTATTTTTCTAAGGCTTGTGGTGGTTGAGCCCTATGCCATTCCCTCGGGCTCGATGATTCCTACGCTTGAAATTGGAGACCATGTCGTCGTCAACCGTTTCCTCTATGGCGTGCGCATTCCCTATAAAAACCTTGTGCCTTTTGTTTTGGTGAGGGAGCCCAAGCGTGGGGATGTTGTTGTGTTTAACAACCCAACCAACCCGGAGGTGGACTATATAAAGCGTGTGATAGGCATAGCGGGAGATGTGGTGGAGCTGCGAGACAAAAAGCTGTTTGTCAATGGTGAGCCTATATTGACGCGGACAGAGGCTGAAAACTATCGCTATATGACTTTCGATCTACATTCAGGTTGGGGGCCAGAAGGAGAGCGAGGAGGCATAGAGTTAGCGCGTGAGTTTTTAGGCAGCCACCCCCACCGTGTTTTGTTTGACTGGCCTGTTTTCAAAAACAACAATGAAGGCCCTTTTGTTGTTCCCGACAAGCAGGTTTTTGTCATGGGTGACAACCGCGACCACAGCGATGACAGCCGTTATGGCTTGGGCTCGGGCAGCTTAAAGGCGCATTTTGTTCCCTTGGGCAATATTAAAGGCAAGGCGATGGTGGTTTGGTGGGCCTGGGGCCTAAAGGGGTGGGGCGCAGGCCTCTTCAATGAGAGAGGATTGCGCATAGATCGCCTGTTTTTGCCGATGAATTTATGCGGGACAGAGCCATCCAAACTCAGCGGACTTCCTTGAGTTTTATATGGGGAGGCATGGTTTTCTGGCACTTAAGCTTGACGCATGTGTCTTCCCACGCTAGCTCATTCCAGGTGTTTTTCTCTGGCTTTAGCTGATGTTTTTTAGAGCGCATGTCCACCTCGTAAAAACAGTTTTTTTGGACGGAGGTTTAAAATGATACCTCACCTGTTGTCGATACGAGAGCTCTCTCGAGAAGATGTTTTGGACATTTTAGAGCGAGCCTCCAGACTCAAGCGTGAAGGTGCTTGTTGCAGTGCGTTGGCCGGGAAAGTGGTGGTCAACTTATTTTATGAGCCTTCGACGCGCACCAGCTGCTCTTTTGAGGTTGCTGCGGCAGGCTTAGGCGCGCATGTTTTGAATTGGAATGTTGCAAGCTCCTCCTCTGTGAAAGGGGAGACTTTGCTCGACACGGCGCGCAATTTGGCCGCAATGGGGGTGTTTGCCTTCGTCATTCGTCACCCCAATGCGGGGGCCCCTGCTTTGGTTGCCAGGCATATAAACTGTGCTGTTGTCAATGCGGGGGATGGGCGACATGAGCACCCCTCACAGGCTTTGTTGGACGCGTTTACGCTGAAGGAGAAGTGGGGGGATTTGGAGGGGCGTCACATATTAATTGTGGGCGATGTGTTGCATAGCCGGGTGGCGCGCTCCAACCTTTATTGTTTGAAGTTGCTGGGGGCGAAGGTGAGTTTTTGCGGACCACCCAGCCTGGTCCCCAAGGCCTTCGAAACCTTGGGTACCCACATTTATTTTGACTTGGATGAGGCATTGAAAGAAGCCGATGCGGTGATGATGTTGCGTTTGCAAAAGGAGCGTCAAACAGAGGCACTCATTCCTTCTGTGCAAGAATACCACCGCCGTTGGGGGTTGGATTTGCGTCGCCTCTCACAACTCAAGAGGGGAGCATTTGTGATGCACCCTGGCCCTGTCAACCGAGGTTTGGAAATGGCTTCTGAAGCGATGGAGGGCCCTTCCAATTTAATTTTGGAGCAAGTTTCCAACGGCGTCATTATCCGGCAAGCCATTTTGGAGAGTTTGCAATGAGCGCGCTCATTTTAAAGTCTGCTCTGGTTGTGGATCCACGCAACAACAAAAATGCTGTTGGAGACATATATTTTGAAAATGGCCTTGTTGTCTCCCATGCACCTTCAGGTGCCCAGGTGTTGGATGTTGCGGGCCATTGCCTTGTTCCCGGGTTTGTTGACATGCGCTGCACGGTGCGCAGCCGGGCAGATCTACAGTTGGCTTTGGAGCAAGGCTACACCACATTGCTTTGCCCTCAAGAGGCTCCGGACGGCATTTTTTTTCCAGAAGCCCCCAAGTGCCTTCATATGGCACCGCTGACACGCGGCAGGGAGGGCAAAGAGTTGGCGGGTGTTCCCCCGGGTGCGCGGGTGTTGTTTGATGGCAACAGATCTATAGGAAATGCAGCGTTGATGCGAAGGGCCATGCAATATGCTTCTGCTGTAGGCGTTGTGGTCATGGTGCATGCTGAAGACAAGTTGCTTTCAGGCAAAGGCGTATTAGGCGAAGGCGCAGCAGCTTTGTCCTGGGGGATTCCATGCGTACCTGTCTCTGCGGAGGCCACGGTGATAGCCAGGGATTTGCTTTTGCTGGAAGAGGCAGGGGGGCATTTGCATTTTGCTCACATCAGCTGCAAACGCAGTCTGCAGTTGATTGCAGAAGCCAAACAGAGAGGTTTGTCGGTGACAGCCGATGTATCCCCCATGCATTTGAATAATTGGGATTTAAGCATAGAGGCTTATTCCCCCCGTGCCCGTGTATGGCCCCCTTTGAGGGCAGAAGAAGACAGTTTGGCACTCCGGGAGGGGCTCAAGTCCGGGCTCATCGATGCCATTGCTTCAGACCACTATAGGCGCACCAAGGATGAAATAGAAGAGCCTTTCGAGCTTTGTGTGCCCGGGGGTGAGCATTTAAACACGGTTTGGCCAACACTGTGGTCCATGGATATGCCTCTGGCAGACAAAATAGCCCGTCTCACTTCAGGCCCTGCACGTGCTTTGAGGTTGGGAGGTGGGCACCTGGGAGAAGGGGCTTTTGCGGATGCTGTTGTTTTGGATGTCAAGACGGGGCAGGTTTTGAAGACCATTGTCGACGGGCGTATTTGTTTTTCACGAGGAGCAATGTTGTGAAGAAAGCTGTGCTGGTTTTAGCGGATGGAGCCATATTCCACGGCAGTTCATTTGGTGTCCAAGGAGAGGTTGTGGGCGAGGTGGTTTTTAATACATCCATGTTTGGCTATCAGGAGCTCATCACCAACCCAAGTTTTGCCGGGCAGATATTGGTTTTCACCTATCCCCATATAGGCAGCGTTGGCATGAATAACGAGGATGGTGAATCTGACAAGCCCCACGCCATTGGCCTTGCGTTGAGCGAATTGACGCAGCCTTCCAACTGGAGAGCCAAAGAGTCGCTTGAGAGCTATGTAGAGCGTTGGGGCATTGCGGGCGTGTGTGAGTTGGACACGAGACGTGTCCTCAACCACTTGCGCAAGCACGGCTGTCAACCGGGCGTACTCTCCTCTGAGCCCATGTCAACGCGCGCGTTGATTGACAGAGCGCGATGGACCAAGCCTTATGAGGATGTGGATTTGGTTGCCACGGTGACGACGGATAGGGTTTATGCTTATCCTGAAGGTGAGGCGAAGCAAGGGAGCTGGCACGTTGTGGTGATGGATTTTGGGATATGTCGCAGTGTGTTGAATACGCTTGTGGCATTGGGGGCAAGAGTCAGCGTTGTTCCGGCCAGCACCACAGCGGAAGCCATTATGGGGATGAATCCACAAGGCGTATTTTTAAGCAATGGCCCAGGAAGCCCGACGATGGTGGCGGGGGCGAGCCAAACGGTGGCTTCTTTGCTGGGCAAAATACCTTTGGCAGGCATGGGTTTAGGCTACCAAATGTTGGGTTTAGCTGCAGGGCTGAAGGTGGTGAAGATGAAGATGGGGCACCGTGGAGGAAACCATGCGGTGCGCTCCCTGGAAAGCGGCCAAATTGAAATGACAGGCCAACACCATGGTTTTGTTATGGAGATTCCAAAAGGGAACAAGGATGTTGAAGCGAGCTATCGTCATGTGAATGATGGCAGCCTGGAAGGAATTGGGTTGCCAGGGCTCAAGGCAGCAGGCATACAGTTTCAACCTTTGGGTGCGGCGCACTTACATTCTTTCTATCAAACGTTTGCCCGTTGGGCAGACAACCGTTTTGTATGAATAGCCACTACCAACAACAGCTTGAGGAATTGATTGCTTGGGCTATCCCGGATTCCAGCAATGCGGATTTGCTGGAAGCCAAGGCCCTATATATGAAGTTTGTGGGGGATTTTCATGAAGAAGACAGGTGTTTTGAAAATTATATGACTTGTTTTCTGGAATATTTTCTTTTTGATCGCCCTCGCCAGCCTGACAACAAGACACCCGCCCTAGCCTTTTATGAGCACTTGTTGCGTGTAGATCCACGCAAAGCAGAAGAAGCCCGTTGCTTTACAGAAACGGTTCACGGCCTTTTTGAAGTGAGCAAGTGTCGAACGCACAGCATTGTTTTGAAGGAATTGTTTTCTGAAGCCAGCTTTGAAGTAACAGATCGTCGCTCCATATGGGGTTTAAACAAAAAGGATATTTTAGAAGCGAGGCTGATACCCTTTCATGGGGATTTGTTATTCTCCCAGAGTTTTTTGATGCATCCTTCTGAGGTGTCAGACGCCATCCGGAAAGAGGTGAGGCGCTGGAAGAAGAGAGAGCCTCAGCGTCACCCTCGGGAGTTGACGTGGGATTGTGCTCGGCGTTTGTTGCGGCTGGGTCGTTATAAGCAGATAAACCCGCAACGTGTTTATGAGTTTGAAGCTTCTTGAAATGAAAACAGAATGAAAGGAAAGTGGAGGGGGGAGACAGGGATGAGGACTGATGAGGACTCTGTGTTTATTGAAACATGTTTTATTGAAACATGTTTTGTTGAAACAGGGGTGGAACAAGCGGGAGGTTGCTTCATGCTTAGACAAGGTGAGTTTCAGTGAGGATTGGCATTCTTTCAGACATACATTCCAATGTAGAGGCTTTGGTTGCCGTACTCAGGAAAGCTGAGGAGTTGAAAATAGACAGAATCATCTCCTTGGGTGATGTGGTTGGCTATGGTGCTTCTCCGGAAGAATGTTGCCATTTAATTCGAAGCAACACGGAGCTTGCTTTGCTTGGAAACCATGATGCTGCCGTTGTTGGGCGAATGGATTATTCCTATTATTATGGTGCGGCCCGACAGGTGTTGGATTGGACGGCAACGGTTTTAAGTGAGGACAATTTCAGGTGGCTCTCCAGCCTTCCTTATACATACCGCTATGGGGAGGACATCCTTTATTCTCACGGCGCGCCTTTTGAGCCTCAAGCCTATGAATATGTTTTTTCTGCAGAGCAGATTAAGCATTTGTTGTCTGAAACATTGGCTTTGCCGCGTTTGTCCTTTGTGGGCCACAGTCATTTGTGCAAGGTATTTCGGGTATGCGATGGAGAAGTGGAAGAGCGTCATGAGACGGTTTTTGAATTGGAGCCTGCGGCGCACTATTTAATTTCCGTAGGCTCTGTTGGGCAGCCGCGCGACTATGACAATCGCTCCTGTTTTGTTGTTTTGGATGAAGCTGCGCAGCGCATAGAATTTATCCGTGTGGAATATGACATTACGACGGCGGCGCAAAAAATTCTGGATGCTTCCTTGGCATTCAGTTTTGCCAATCGGCTTGTTTTGGGAATTTAATTTATGAGAGAGCAAGCTTTTTTGACGTTAATGCGGTTGTTGCCCAAATCCATGCTGTCGACAGTTGTGGGTCGGTTGATGAATGCGCCTATTCCGAGGAGGATCCACCGAAAGAGCATTGCTGTTTTTGCCAAGCAATATGCTGTCAATATAGACGAAGCTGAAAAACCCATAGAAGAATATGCAAACTTTGCTGAATTTTTCTCACGCAGGCTCAAGCCGGGGATGCGTCCTGTGGATGTGGATGATTTGGCTGTTGTCAGCCCTGTGGATGGTTGTGTTTCTCAGCTTGGGGATATGATCTCTGACAAATGCATGCAAGCGAAGGGGCTTTGGTTTTCTGCGCCGAAGCTTTTGGGAAGTGAAGAGGCAGCCCGTTGTTTTCTGGGAGGGAGTTTTATAACCCTGTATTTGTCTCCCCGCGACTATCACCGGATTCACGCCCCCATGGAGGGTGAGGTTGTGGATATACACTATATTCCCGGGGAGTTTTGGCCGGTGCACCCCATTGCGGTTAAAAACAAAAAGGCACTCTATGCCATTAATGAGCGCATGGCCATAATGCTTCAGACGCGCATTGGAAAGCTTGCGGTTGTTGCTGTTGGCGCGACATGCGTTGGGAGGATTATAACCGCTTTTGAGCAGCACGCCACGCATGAGGGGAAGGCCGCCTATGTGAAGCATTATGCTTCGCCTGTGTCTGTGAAAAAAGGTGAAGAGTTGATGCGTTTTGAAATGGGCTCCACCGTCATTCTTTTGTTTGAGAAAGATGCCATGCGGCTTGAAGAAAGCTTGCAAGCAGAGAGTGTTGTGAAGATGGGGCAGAAAATAGGAAAAATCTCGTGAAACAAAAGTTTTCGGGTTTGCGGGGAATGGGTGACATTCTTCCTCCGGACACAGTCCTGTGGCAGCGTTTGGAAGCAACAGCTCGTGAAATATTTGGGGCCTTTGGGTTTGGAGAGATAAGGACACCCATTGCAGAAGAGACGGCTTTGTTTGAGCGTGGAATAGGGGAGGACACAGAAGTTATAGGCAAGGAGATGTATAGTTTTCTGGACAAAGGAGATCGCCACATCAGCTTGCGTCCAGAGGGCACTGCGCCTGTTGTCCGCTCTTATATTGAGCATGCCATCCACCAACGTGAGCCCATCAGCAAGTGGTTTTATATGGGGCCCATGTTCCGCTATGAGCGCATGAAGACAGGCCGCTATCGTCAATTCCACCAGCTGGGCGCAGAGGTTTTTGGCATTGCAGAACCCAGGCAGGATGCGGAGCTCATTCAATTGGCTTTGGAGTTTTTAAAGAAGCTTGGCATTTTTGAGGTCCGACTTGAGTTGAACTCACTTGGCGATGTGGATTGCCGTCGGCGTTTTGCTGAAAAAACGCATGCACACTTTTCAAGCTCCAGGCATGTGTTGTCAGAAGAGCTGCAAAAGACATTGGATCGAAACCCCATGCGTTTGCTTGACAGCAAAGAAGAAAGGATGGCGCCGCTGATTGCTTCTGCCCCCATTCTTCTGGAGCAGTTGGACGATGCTTCGCGCGAGCACTTTGATGAATTGCAGAGGCTGCTTCGGCTTTTGGAGATTGACTTTGTTGTCAACCCACGTTTGGTCCGCGGCTTGGATTATTATTCTCGCACAGCTTTTGAGGTGGTTGCTGAAGCTTCTGTGTTGGGGACGGCGAGCACCGTATGTGGTGGTGGCCGTTATGACGCTCTTGTAGAGCAATTGGGAGGGCCTTCAACGCCGGCGGTGGGTTTTGCAATGGGCTTGGAGCGTCTATGCCTTTTGATGGGGGCCAAGTCCAAAGCGGTGCTTCAGGGGCCGCTGCTGTTTTTGGTGGATGCTGGGGCGAGGGATGAAGTTTGGAAACTTCTCTCGTTTTTGCGCAAAGCGGGTTTGGCTGTGGAGGCGGATTTGCGAGGTGGCTCTGTGAAGAGTCAGCTTAAGCGTGCCAACAAACTGGGCGCCCAATATTGCATTGTACTTGGGGAAGCTGAGTTAAAAACAGGCCAAGTCCAACTCAAAGACATGCAAAGCGGAACGGAGCGCGAGGTGATGCTTTCAGAGGTTGAGGGAATGTTGCGTTGAAGTTTTCGGGGTTGCCTCAACAAAGCTTGCTGGTTATTGCCGGCCCTACGGGTGCGGGGAAAAGCCAGTTGGCCATAGAGTTGGCAGAGTATTTGGGTGCAGAAATTGTGGGGGCGGATTCTCAGCAAGTCTATCGCCATTTTGACATTGGCACGGCCAAGCCTTCTGCCCAGCTGCTTTCAAGAGTGCCACACCACCTTATTTCCTGTTTGGAGCCCATGGAAGAGTGCACCGCAGCGCGCTATGCCGCGTTGGCGGATGAGGCCATTGCTGACATTCATTCACGGGGGAAGCAGGTTATTTTGGTGGGGGGCACAGGGCTATATTTGAGGGCATTGCTTCACGGGTTGGCGGCATTTCCGCCTGTGGATTTGTTGCTCCGTCGTCAACTGGAGGCATGGGCGAGCAAGGTAGGAGCAGAAGTCCTCCACCGACGCCTTCGTGAGGTGGATGCGGTGACGGCAGCACGTTTGCCGGAGGGAGACAGCCTTCGCGTTATCCGCGCTTTGGAGATTTTTGAGCAGACAGGAAAGCCTGCTTCCGCGCATTGGAGGGAGCACCGTTTCCAAGAAGAGAGATATGCCTATGGTTATTTTCTGCTCTCTCCGGAGCGTGCTTGGCTTTATGAAGCGATAAACCAAAGGGTTGAGCAGATGTTTGAGGCGGGCTTGTTGGCAGAAGTGGAGGGCTTGTTGAGAATGGGGTTTCGCCATGCGCCTGGGATGAAGAGTGTTGGTTACCGTGAGGCCCTGGAAGTATTGGATGGCAAGCTCAGCGAAGCCAAGGCGCGCACTTTGGTTGCGCAGAACACGCGCCACTATGCCAAGAGGCAGCTGACGTGGTTTCGCAAAGAGGAGAGGGCCGAGCGGATACCTTCCCCTTATGGTGCAGAAGTGTTGTTAAAGCGTTTGCAGGCGAGGTTTAGCTAGCTCCTGTCAAAGTGAAACCAGCCTAGCGGCGCATGACGCGCATGGCAGAGCGTTTGGAAGCTGCAAAGGGAGAAATTTGTGGTGTTGGAGGGTTTTCAAGGCCAAGCTGCCACCAGGCTGGCTCCCAGGCTTTCATTTTGAGTCGTTTGTCATTTTGTACAGCTTGGAGGGCGGTTTTGAGTTTTTCATCCGTAGGGTTGGCCTTGGTGGCGCGAGAGAGTATAGCCAGGGCCTTTTGTTTTTCTTTGAGTTGCAACAAGCACCAGGCATAGGCCGCCCACATGAGGCTCTCTTTTTTTCCATATTTCACTGCAAGCTCAAAATGTTTTTGCATGTTGGCGATGTCTTTGCCTTTATAGGCCATGGCGCCCTGAATGGCGCTTGCATAGAAGTTGCGCATGCCTGCTTTTTGAAGGTGGACTTTGGCGAGAGTTTCTTCGCGCAGCGAATAGCGAATCATCCCCAAAAACCCCTCAATTTCTTTTTCAATCATAAACTGCCAACGCCCCAAAGGCCTTGCCGTCTCGAGTTTTTGCAAGGTTTTGTCGATGCGGGTTTTTTGTTCTCGAGGGTTAGTGGCTTGTGTGGTTTGCAATTCGGCTTGGACTTCGGCGACAATGGCTTGGAAGCGTTTGGCAATACGTCTGGCGAGGAGGATATAGCAGCCCACCCAGAGGATGAGAGAGGGGAGAATGGCTGCCGGCCAGGAAAAATTTGCCAAGCGAATAGCAAGGGCTGTCAAAAAAGCGACAGCCAATGAAAGAAGCAGGTTGATCATAGGCGGAATGCTTTATACAAGCTAGAGCATAGGTACAATGGTGCTTTGAAGATAAATGGTGCATTGAGGGTGATGGGTGTGGAGGAGTTTTGAAGGGCTCTCTGTCGGAATTGGTAGACGAGGCGGACTCAAAATCCGTTGCGGCTGACACCGCGTCCCGGTTCGAGTCCGGGGAGGGCCACTTTTTTGGCGCTGCATGGGGTGGCGTCGGGGCATTTTATTATTTTCAGGGGTTGCCGTGTCTAAAGAGTCCTCCGAATTGTTTGTTGAACTCCAGAAAGCTTGGGAGGGTGCTCAGCGTCAGCTGGCCGTATTGAGAAAACAAGTACAGCAAAGGGCGACGCTTGAAAGGTTTTGGGAGGAGAAAGAACAGGCAGAGCGGAAACACCTGCAAGCCCTGAGCGACTTAGGTCTGGCCATTTATGAAGAAATTCAACAAGGCATCATAACTCCCCAAAAACGCTGGGAAAGTTTGCTTCAACGCATAGCGGATGCGCTGCAAAAAAACCAGGAGCAGCACCAAAAGCTTTCGGAGCTTTTGGATGAAGGCCAAGCCTTGGCGAGTCAAAAGAAGGAGCCAGGGCCATAAAAGAGTTGTCAGCTGGAGGCACTTTATAGTAGAGAGCGTGCCTCACGATAGCGACGGGGTCATAGCTCAGCTGGGAGAGCGCTTGAATGGCATTCAAGAGGTCGGCGGTTCGATCCCGCCTGGCTCCATTTTTAGAAGTCCGAAAAAGCCCGTCAATGTTCGCACATAATTGACGGGCTTTGGTTTTTCTTGGGAAGACGGGTGGCAAGGCCGTTGCCGATCGCCATAACATACCCACCCACAAGTCTTGACAAGAGCCCCCTGACACCAACACCATGAGGAACGTTCAACCTATTTACCTATGGCCCGCTATCCCGATGCAATAGAGAAAAAAGTGGTGCTGACTGGCGATGCTGTGACTTCGGTTGCAAAGCTGTTTGGTTTGTTTTCCGCGGGGAGTGTTTCACTGCCCTTGTCGGGAATGAAGGCCTATGACAATGAGCGTGCACCGACACGGCATAACGTTGTGAGGTTTTCACGATGGCTGATACCCTCTCTGCAGCTTTCCCCCTATTGGCTTGACTTGTCGACCGGCAATCCCTGGAGACCCGGTTCCTATTCGTTTAGCTCTCCGTTTTTTGCAAAAGAACCCGACGCGGCGAACCCTTGGTCGCTTTTTTTGCAACGCTTCAAGGAGGAGATTTCCCCCGCTAAATGGAGTGCGATGGAGCAAGGGGGGTGGGAGAATTCAGTCCAACGCTGCTTCAGCTTTGCAAAAAACCTTGAGTTGTGCATCAGCGCCTATTGCGGGGAATACCAGAAGCAGGATGGATATTCTCTGAGCATTACTGTGCGGGACACGACATTTCCCACGCCTGAACAAGAACTCGCCGAGTTGCAGGCCTGTGCTGAGAAAGGCGATGCCGAAGCCCAACATAGCCTTGGCTGTGACTACCTGCCTCTTGAGGGCGGAAACTCCCTTCTTCGTGCGGATTTCGCTCAGGCTGCGTTCTGGTTTCGCAAGGCCGCCGAGCAGGGGCACAAAGACGCTCAAGGATTGCTCGACATTGCACTTGGGCGCCTGCACGCTGAAGGCAAGGGCGACTCAGAGGAATAGGGCGCTTTGTGGCTTGCCGCGCGTCCTATGGTATCCCGTTGTCATGGCTTGGCTGATTCCACCCTCACCGCGACTGCTGAGTGTGACCGTTGACTCAAAGACGCACTGAGACAAGCCCGGTGTGGCAAGGTTTTCGACAAACAAAATATGAATGAAGCCATTGTCGAAGCCAAAGTTTTGGGGGTTCTCTGTCGAGTCCTCTCCCATATGCATGCTATAGTTCACATATGCAAAGAAATTCTATCGCAGTCTTGGCAACTCTGTAGGCACAAAGCAGATAATATAAGTGAAGGAAGGTTCTTCGAAAGAAGCCGTCCTTTTATGGTGGATGGAGAAAATCCAAGAAGGGCCGTCCGTTGAGGCGGCATTCATTTATATTTTCCAAGACGAGGGCAGTTTCACATGAGAAGCTTTTATTTGCGGAAATGGATATTGGGGCTGTTTTTCAGCTGGGCGCTGGTGTTTTTATCAAGCTGCGCGGACGGGGAGGTGACAGGCATTGCTTCCCCCGATGAGGATTGGGACGATCTGCAAGTGGGGATTGGAATACCTCTTGCGTGCATCAGCAAAGGCACTCCAGGGGCGCCCGACATAGTGGACGGGCGGATTTTGAGTGCGGAGCAGGCCGGAGATACTTCCGACTGGGTGGAGATTGCGCAATACGAGCAATTCTCACTGGTTGTGCGTGCTAATTATATTAACATTCATTCGTCTGCTGCTTATTATGGCAACCCGGCGTGGCAATATACCGCTTATGGCAAGCTAAAGTCTTATAGTTCCTCCAATGTTCGAAACGCAATCAACGCGTGGTTCAATGGCCGCGCCAGCGGTGCAGCCGACAATCTGCCCTCAAATGCCAGGTTGCGTTATTATACCATGCAAAACAATGCACTCAAGACGCTTGGGACTTCTAACACGGATAAGTCACTGGCCAATGGACTCAGCCTGCCCGGCAGCTCTCAAGTTGGCGAGGGCGACGATCTTGCTTTTGCGTTAAGCTGGTCCGAATCCGCCAACTTTTTGTCCCGCTCTCAGTTTAGGACCGGTTCAAAAAAACCCGACGTTCCCAGCCAGGTGGATGCAATCGCCAACTATGACAAGCTCAGCATTCCGTCAGGAAGAGACTATGGCATGTGGCTGCGCTCACCGGGCGACGCTGCCAGCACAGCAGGCGCGCTGGCCAACGCGGACGGCCCCACAGGTGGCAGAGTCTATCAAATGAAGTTGTCCGAACATGGCCATGTTTATCCGGCAGCATGGGTAGATTCGAGCATTTTCGACCCCTTAGAAGCTTGCGAGCCCAGCAGCGAAGGTGCAATGCCAACACCTGCAGGTGCAATGGCGGTGGTGGCAGCGGCAGCCAACATACCTACAGAGAAGATTGTCGTATCAGGTGGTGCATATGGTCCAAATGCGCAAGGTGTTAGGCAAGACTATCAGTATGAGTTTATCGACACGGCCTTAAGGCAGCTTAAAAGCTGCCAAGGTGCAACATGGCTGGTTGCAGATATAGGATGGACGGCTGATCAAAGAAAGTTTATTGAGGAAGCAGCAACGTCCAGAAACATCCCAATGCTATGGTTTAAAAGCGCTCGAGAGCTTACTCAATATATAAACAAAAATTATATTGGAGACAGAGGCCCAGAAGACCCCAGCAAGGCTTCTGCAGAAAGAAAAGGAAATCTCATAAGGACTTTCCATGTTTATTCGCATGGTTATGTGGACAGTGTCGAACTTGGCCATGGAAATGCGGGACAAGATGCTTTCAGTTGGACAAAAGAAAGCCTCGACAACATCGACCCGGCTGCATTTGAAGGCGGCAGCCAACTGTTGTCCCTGTCATTTTCCAAGTTCTATGCTTGCAATACTGGAACTGGTGAAAGTGACAGTTTTGCGCAAAAATGGGCTAACATAACCAATGCGAGTGTTCAGGCTTATGCTGGAAAAACAAATTATAGTGATATCAACTCCGCTCTGGGTATTCTGGACATGCCCAGGTGGTTGATTTGGCGCAACAACAGAGGGAACTCTGAGAACAGATATGAGAAACCAGGAGAATCCTATCGACCTCCTGAAGCCGGACAGAATGCTCTATTGATAACTTTTAAACCCAGCCCTTGAGCTTCATTCTCTCTAATTTCTCCAAGAAGCCCGTCTCTGCAAGGCGGGCTTCTTTTTTTCTCCTGTCTTCATATCCACATCCTTTTGGGTACGCCAGTAATGTATGCGTTAAGCTTGACATAATGTCAGGTTTTGTTGACATTTTTTGGTTTTGGAAGCGGCGGAGCCGTGGATCAACTGTTTTTTGCAAAGCACGCCACAAAGGAGAAGGGTTGTCCATTTGGGGTGTTATTCAATGCCTTAGCTGCCACGTTTTCAACCGAAGCGTTGTCGGGGAAGAGGCAGGACAAAGAGGGAGCCGCCGTGTCCCGCCACAGAGGTGTATTTCACAGAGCCCTCCGCTCCTGTGGCCTCTTGCGTTTCAAGGGCGCCTTCTCTTTGGTTTGGTGCCCACCACCACTTTGCATTAAATGTGGGAAGAAGTGATGGTGGCGGCACAAAACGACTTAGGCAGCACGCCCAAGCCGTGCTAAGGTTGTGTCCCAACGTGTGTTTCAACAGGACAGGAGTGGGGCATGAACGCCGCAAGACGTTGGAAAGCCAGGGCTGAGCATGTCCTGGGCCTCATGTATAAAAATGGCCTAGGTGTGTCTCAAAACAGCAGGGCCGCCGCAAAGTGGCTGAGCAAGGCGGCCGAGCAGGGGCACGCCGGAGCACAATACCACCTGGGCCTCATGTATGCAAGTGGGCGTGGCGTCCCCCAAGACGACAAAGCCGCCGTGCAGTGGTACACAAAAGCGGCAGAGCAGGGGAATGCCCGGGCACAAAACAGCCTTGGCGACATGTATTACAACGGCCGAGGGGTACCGGAAGACTACAAGGCAGCAGTGGCGTGGTACACAAAATCGGCCGGGCAGGGGAATGACTGTGCCCAATATAGCCTCGGCTTCATGTATGACAATGGCCAAGGCGTGCCAGAAGATGAGGCAGTGGCGGCGCAATGGTACACAAAAGCGGCAGAGCAGGGGGATTCCCGGGCCCAAAACAACCTTGGCGCCATGTATGCGCATGGCCGAGGCGTCCCCCAAGACGACAAAGCCGCCGTGCAGTGGTATTTGAAGTCGGCAGAGCAAGGGCATGCCGATGCTCAACACAACCTTGGCGCCATGTATTACAATGGTCGAGGGGTGCCGGAAGACTACAAGGCAGCAGTGGCGTGGTTCACAAAAGCGGCGGAGCAAGGGAATGCCTCGGCACAAATGAACCTTGGCGCCATGTATACGCATGGCCGAGGCGTCCCCCAAGACGACAAAAAAGCACTGGAGTGGTATTTGAAAGCGGCGGAGCAGGGGAATGCCCGGGCACAAAACAACCTTGGCGCCATGTATGCAACCGGCCGAGGCGTCCCCCAAGACGACAAAAAAGCAGTGGAGTGGTATTTGAAAGCGGCGGAGCAGGGGAATGCCCGGGCACAAAACAACCTTGGCGCCATGTATGCAACCGGCCGAGGCATCCCCCAAGACGAAAAAGCTGCGGTGCAGTGGTATTTGAAGTCGGCAGAGCAGGGGAATGCCGATGCACAAAACAGCCTTGGCTTCATGTATCAAACCGGCCGAGGCGTCCCCCAAGACGACAAAGCAGCGGCGCAATGGTACACAAAAGCGGCGGAGCAGGGGAATGCCACGGCACAAACGAACCTTGGCTTCATGTATGACAATGGCCAAGGCGTGCCAGAAGATGAGGCAGTGGCGGCGCAATGGTACACAAAAGCGGCAGAACAGGGGGATTCCCGGGCCCAAAACAACCTTGGCGCCATGTATGCGCATGGCCGAGGTGTCCCCCAAGACGAGAAAGCAGCGGTGCAGTGGTATTTGAAGTCGGCAGAGCAGGGGAATGCCCGGGCACAAAACAACCTTGGCGCCATGTATGCGCATGGCCGAGGCGTCCCCCAAGACGACAAAGCCGCCGTGCAGTGGTATTTGAAGTCGGCAGAGCAAGGGCATGCCGATGCTCAAAACAACCTTGGCAACATGTATTACAATGGTCGAGGGGTGCCGGAAGACTACAAGGCAGCAGTGGCGTGGTACACAAAAGCGGCAGAGCAGGGGAATGACTGGGCCCAACACAACCTTGGCGCCATGTATTACAATGGTCGAGGGGTGCCGGAAGACTACAAGGCAGCAGTGGCGTGGTTCGCAAAAGCGGCAGAGCAAGGGAATGCCTCGGCACAAACGAGCCTTGGCGCCATGTATACGCATGGCCGAGGCGTCCCCCAAGACGACAAAAAAGCACTGGAGTGGTATTTGAAAGCGGCGGAGCAGGGGAATGCCGACGCTCAATTTGTTCTTGGCTTCATACATTATGCTGGCCAAGGCGTGCCCCAAAACCACACAGCAGCAGTGGAGTGGTTCACAAAAGCGGCAGAGCAGGGGGATGCCGTGGCCCAGCACAGCCTCGGCTTCATGTATCAAACCGGCCGAGGCGTCCCCCAAGACGACAAAGCAGCGTTGGAATGCTTTAAAAAGGCGGCAGCTCAAGGGCTTAGCGGCTCCTTGGAAGCCCTGGGCGAGGCACATGAAAAAGGCCGAGGTGTGCCCCAGGACTATACAGTGGCGATGGAGTGGTACACAAAAGCGGCAGAGCAGGGGGATGCGGAGGCGCAGCATGCACTGGGTGCCATGTATGAAAATGGCCGAGGCGTGCCCAAGGACTACAAGGTGGCCATAGAGTGGTATACAAAGTCGGCGGCACAGGGGAAGGAGGGGGCGGAGGCCGAATATGCGCTGGGCGCCATATATGCCCACGGCCGCGGCGTCCCCCGAGACGAGGCAATGGCCGCAGCGTGCTATGAGAAAGCGGCCGCCCACGGGAATGCCATTGCGAAATATACACTTAACCTCATGCGCACCCCTGGCCGAGGTGTGCCGGAGGACTATAAGGCAGCGCTCGAGTGGTGCAAGGTGGCAGCGGAGGGCGGGGAAGCCGCCGCACAACACGCCCTTGGCGTGGCATATGACGATGGCCAAGGCATGCCCGAAGACGACGAAGCGGCGGTGGAGTGCTATGCAAAAGCGGCGGCACAAGGGCATGCCGAGGCGCAGCACCACCTCGCCGTCATGTATGAAAATGGCCGAGGCGTTGCCCAAGACAGCGAGAAGGCGGCGCAGTGGTATGCGGAGGCAGCGGCACAGGGCTATGTTGGGGCTGCTTGAAGTTGCTCGAAAACTGTGTGTTTGGCTACGCTCAATTTAAGTTGCCTATGCAACTTCTTCCTCAAATGGCTTGCGGCTTTATGCTGAGGTGCTCCTTCTCGTAGCGCCGCTCGTGCGCAAGCAGTGCCCAAATTGTCCGCGCTGTCTTGTTCGCCGGGTTTTTTTGCTGTTGGTTTTGTTTTTTCCCTTCCGGGGGGGGGGAGTCGCCTTCGGCGAAGGGTTTTTTCGTTTTTAGTTTTGTTTTTTTCCCCATCCGGGTGGGGGAGGGGGCCTGCGGCCCGGCTATTTTCGCCCTGCGGGCGCACCTTGCCTTCGGCAAGTCACTTTTTTTGTCTGAACAAAAAAAGTAACCAAAAAAAATCACCCTGCCGGGGGCTTA